>JAHFLJ010000001.1 GCA_023244935.1 Candidatus Liptonbacteria bacterium | reverse complement strand
AATTTATGCAAGTAATATGAATGATTTGGCTAAACTCGAAAGCAAAATAACTTCCATGATGGAATCTAAAATGGTGTATATTAAGCCGGCTCTGTTCAATCAACTGGAAGGATATCAAAGCGTATTACCTCTCTCGGTGGACAAGCTCCAAATTGAAACTCCGATGAATTCCAGCCCTACCTCTTCTTTCTTCCCGTTTGTTTCGGAAGATTTAACCGATATGACCCAAAAAAATGCCATTATGTATGGTATCAACCGCCACAATAACAATCTGATTATTTTTGATCGCTTTTCACTCGAGAACGCGAACCAAGTTGTTTTTGCAAAATCCGGAGGAGGTAAAAGCTACGCAACCAAGCTGGATGTTATCCGCCTTCTTATGATGGGAACCGATGTTATTATTATCGACCCGGAAAATGAGTATCAACGACTTTCAGAAGGGTTTGGCGGAAGTTATTTTAATATTTCCTTGACCTCAAAAGAGCACGTTAATCCTTTTGATATTCCAACAATTCCGGAGGGAGAAAATTCAACCGATGTTTTGCGTTCTCATGTTGTTACTTTAAGTGGGCTTATGAAGCTCATGCTTGGAAAACTTTCTCCGGCGGAGGATGCCGTTTTGGACCGAGCCATAACCGAAACTTACGCCTCTCGAGAAATCATCGCAGGCGAAGATTTTACCGGAAAACCGGCGCCTGTTTTAAGTGATTTAGAAACCGTTTTACGAAATTTGGAGGGGGGACACGATATGGCTGAAAGATTATACAAATATACCCAAGGAAGCTTTTCCGGATTATTGAATCAGCCGACGAATATCGACGTTAATAACCGCTTAATTGTTTTCTCTATCCGCGACCTCGAAGAGGAGCTTCGGCCAATCGGAATGTATATAGTCCTAGACTACATTTGGAATATCATTCGCGCCAAGCTAAAGCGCCGAGTGCTGATGATCGATGAAGCCTGGATTATGATGAAAAATGAAGATAGCGCAACGTTTATGTTCGGGTTGGTTAAGCGCGCGCGAAAATATTATTTGGGAGTGACCACTATTACCCAGGATGTTGAAGATTTTTTGCGATCCCCGTATGGGCGCCCGATTGTAACCAACGCTTCAATCCAATTATTACTTAAGCAAGCTCCGGCGACGATTGATATTGTCGGCAAAGCCTTTAGCTTAACCGAAGTGGAAAAAGAACTCTTAGTCTCGGCGGAAGTTGGAACCGGACTTTTCTTTGCCGGCAAAAAACACGTGGCGATACAAATTATTCCTTCGTTTTTTGAGAATCAGCTAATCACCACAAACCCAAGTGAGCTGTTAAAAGATTAAAAAAATAAATAATAAATGGATGAGAATGAGCTTGATAATATCGAAGAAGAAGGAGACGTAATTAGCGATCCCGTTGAGAACCTTCCCCAATACGACGCTTATAATCCCTCCGGTAGAGGAAAGAAAAAAGACCCGCCCAAAAACCCGGCTCCGCTTGAAGCCTCGATTGTGGTCGCTATTTTAGGGATTTTGCCGGATGCAATCGATTTTTTCAGCATCGGCGGTTTGTCGTTTCTTTCTTCTATCCTTTCTTGGCCGGTCACCGAATTATATTTTTTTCATAAAAATTTAAAAGTTCCGAATGTAAAAAGTTGGATGCGTTGGTTAAATATAGGGGATGCTGTTCCTTTTCTCGGCGCCCTTCCTTTAAAAACAATCGGCTTGATTATGGCGATATACATTGCTTGGCACCCCAAATCAAAGCTTGCAAAAGCCGTTAAGGTCGCCGACACGGTAACTAATATTAAAAAACCAAGCGGGACAACCGTCAAAGACACAACCGCTAAACCCGGAAGTAGTTTAAAAGAAATAACGTCCAATCCCAAAGAGAGAAAGTCTCTTCCTGAACTTTCTGAAGATGGGTTGACGACGAAAGAAAAAGATTTATACGAAACGACAAGTGCCGGAGGGGCAGAAATTCAAAGCCCGGAAGCCGAAGCTCAGACGGCAGATTTTAAAGAAATTGCCGGTGAAGATCCAATTGAAGAGAGTGTGACAGCTACTCCCGCGCCGGAGAAAAAAGAGACAGAGATTAAATTGGCAGATAAAAAACCAGGGGCTGTGTCGTTCGAAGATTCAGTAGATAAGGAAGAGGGGAATACTGATGAGGAAATAAATGAACGCCTCGGAATCGGAGCTGTAGAAAGAGATATTCAAAACAAATTAACCAGCCCGGAGGCAGTCATGGAGAGTTTTTCTTCTGCGGGAGAAACACTATTCTCTGGCACCGAGAATGAAGAAGCAGAAAACCTAAACCCAGAAGCAAATGAGGTGGCCGTGTCAGATAATGAAAAGGTTGTAGATTTTAGCCAGTCTAAACAGCGTCGCCAAAAACAGTCACAAGACTCAAACATTGACGGTGTTGAGGAGTTTAAAAAGGCTGCTTAACCGGAGAGTAATCCACAGGGCGGTAAACCATCGCTAAAAAAGGTGGTAAACTTAAAGGGAAGATGAGAAAAATTATATTCTTTTTGCCTTTGTTTTTATTTCTACCGGTAATCGCTTTCGGAGCGACGACTGATCCTTTTTTATATTTAACTTGGAAGGCCAAAAGTTATGCTCCTGACAATTTTTTAGGGAAAATACTTCCCGGAGCCAATTCTCCGATATTGGTTTCTTTGGAAGCTTTTGAAAATGACAAGGTTTCCGATATAACCGGATCCCAGATTAAGTGGTATATAGACGGAGAGCTTTTTTCGACTATCGTCGGCCAAAAGAGCTTTACTATTCGAACCGACAAAAAACCGACATCCGGGGTGATGAGTATACGGGCCGAGGTTGTGAATAAATGGAAAACGATAAAAATGAAAACCGTAGACATACCCATATCTCCACCGCTTACTATTTTAAAATCAAATTATTTATCCAAAACTTTTAGCGATAACAAAATTTCGGTTAGCGCCACCCCTTATTTTTTTGGAGTGACCAGTCTTTCGGATTTAGTTTTTTATTGGAAAGTTAACGGCGTGCCGGTTGACTCTGCGGAGAATCCACAGGTAGTTGATATTAATTTTAACAAAGACGCCGACCCCGGATCTTCAATAACCGTAGAAAGCTCGGTTGCTAATCCAAATGGAGCGCAGGAGGTGGGCTACAAACGAGAGATTTTTAAATATATTCCTTAAAATGTTTTTAATTTCAAAAGCAATCGCAGCAACAATCGACGTATCTATCCCTTGTATCTCCTGCAAATACGCAGATTCATCCAGTCCAATCGGCGTGATTGCCAACTTTTACGAGTTAGCGATTGCCCTGAGTGGAGTTCTCGCCTTGGGAATGATTATTTATGCAGGGATATTAAGAATTACTAATGCCGGTAATCCCGGGAAGGTAAGTGAATCAAATGAGATTATTTCTAACGCTTTACTTGGAATAGTTCTTTTATTCGGATCTTATATATTACTAAATACTATTAACCCACAACTTACCAAATTAGAGATACCGGCGGTTAGCAAGATTGAAATAAAGCCGGCAGTGCCGGTTCCGGGAAGCCCAAATGATGATTATTGTACAAAGGATCATGTCGGAAAGTGTTCGTCGGATGTTTTCGAATGTAAAAAAGGAGATAATGGCGAATATGGGTGTGTCCAAAAAGACAATATTATTTGGGGATGTAAAGGGACATTTAGTTCTCTTGCCGAGGATGGACAGACTGTGGAAACAACTGAAAGATGGCTCTCTTGCGTGAGCCGAACTTCTCCCGACGGTACACCGAGGACTAAATCTTATTGCGACTCCAATTGTGTTAATTTACTTAAGCAATACGGAGCCGATAATATCGGAGATTTTTGCGTGCAGACAACTTCAGATGTGTGTAAAACAAGTAACTAAAATGTCCAAAACGATAAAAATAATATTGATATTTCTGGCAGTTGCGGGAGTTGTTGGCGCCGGTGTTTATTTTGGGACTAGAACCGACCAGGTCGCCGGAGTCCCAACAGGCACCGACTCTGGAGCCACTCTACCCTCCGGACAGACGGGAGAAACTTCTGAGCTACCTATCGGGGAAAATGGGAGTAGTAGCGAAGCAACCGGGGGAAATCTGGCCGGCGAAGACGTAGTAACAACCGTGTTGGGTTCGAAAATTTTATATAAAGAACCAATTTTAGGGTTCTCTCCTGTTGCGGACGGAGGAGTTATTTTAGTGACCCAAAAGGGAGTAGTTGCTTCGGTTTCCACTACCGGAGAGACTAGAGAGTTGAATAATTCCGAAATTGAGAATCCGCTCGAAGTTGTATTCTCAAATGATGGTAAAAAAATTCTTTTAACCTATGGAAAGATAACCGCTCCACAGTTTAGTGTCTATGATGTTGCCTCAAGTACTTGGCAACCGATTTTAGCAAATACTACCGCGACAATCCGCCCTAAAACCCATGAAGTTGTTTATTTATATGAGAAAATGGGAACAAAAAACTTATTTATTTGGGATTTAGATAAACCAAAAACAACCCCTCAACAAATCTCCTCTCTGCAAATAGAAGATCCGATTTTATCGTGGAGAGATAAGGATACTCTTTTGATAAATAGCCGACCTTCCGCATATATCAAAAATACCATAATCGCTTTTAACCTTTCCAAAAAAACCGCCATTCCGCTCATAAAAGACGAATATGCGTTAAGCGTAGTTTGGAACGATTTGGGATCTATGGGTTTGGCTTTTTATGGGAACGAAACCTATCGAGGCGGAAACCTTAGGATTCGTCTAGCCGGAGGAGAAGAGTCCAGCAAACTTACGGTCACAACTCTTGCCGAAAAATGTTCTTTTTTTCACCCTCGTTCATATTTTGAGATGGCCACGACCTCGGTTGTTAAAACTAAGGTCGCCACTTCGACTTCTGCCAGCACAACTCCTACGCATTCACAAAATGAGCTCTACTGCGCGTTTCCCAGAGACACCAAGGCTTTTGAGTCAGCTATTTTGCCGGATGAATATTATCGTGGATCATTAGTGATGAGCGACGACTTGGTTAAAATTAATCTGGACGATGGTTCATTGGGATATGTATTCTCGCCGACAGAAGCGCAGATGGATATATACAAACCTTTCTCCGGCGAAAACGAAATTTATTTTATAAATAGGAATAATAATTTCCTCTACTCGGTTCCAAATAGATAATAACTTTAGGCAGGAAATCTAGTGTATTAATAAGAAGAGAACATTCCCTTTGTTCAGGATGACAGAATGTGGGCGGTTAGAACCTAGAACGTAGAAAATAGAATTTAGAATGAAATCGATGTATTATTCTATTTTCTAAATTCCATGTTCTATTTTCTAATCGAGCGGTTTTATTGTTATAAATCTTTCTCTTCCCATCCCTTGGCTTTCGGTCTTTACATCGGGTCGGGCGGACAACTCCGCGTGGACAATTCTTCTCTCATAAGAATTCATTGCCGGTAACGGAATCTCTTGCTTGGTGGAGACGGCTTTGCGAGCGGCGGCTTTGGCCAATTCTATAAGAAGTTTTTCTCTTTCTTTCCTATAATTGTTTATATCTATATAAACTTTATCTTCGCCATTTTTTTGAGCAACCAACTGCAAAACGTGGTTTAGATTCTCGACAAAAAAAGCCAGGTTGTCCTTTATTATCAGATCTTTTTCATATAGAAAAACTCCGCCGTGCCGGTGTTCGGCGTCAAAGTCAAAACTGAAGTCCGCAAACCCCATTTTGTTGAATAATTCTTTTGTATATTCTTCCCAATTAATCATTTGCTATTTTTCTCTTAATTATTATCTGCTGGATAATGGAAAGCGCTGAAGCCACGAGCCAATAGAGAGAGATGGCCGCCGGAAAGTTATAAAACAGAAAAACGGTTAGAAGGGGAGTTACATAGACCATCGTTCTTCCCGCTTTCTCCTGAGGAGTCTCCTCCTCTCCGGGCTTCTTTTTGAACATGGTGGTTTTAGCTTGGAAAAACTGAGCTAGAGCCGCCAGAACTACGATTAGGATATTGGCTTTTCCTAAATTTATCAAGCCCAAGAACATAATATTGATTGTTTCGGGGGCCGGGACAAAAGAATACAGGTCACCGGAAAACCCAGCTGCGCCCACCACGGCCGAGATTATCTTATATAGCGCGATAAGTATCGGAATTTGAATGAATAGGATTAAAAAGCCGGAAAAAGGATTTGTTTTGTGTTCCTTATAAATCGCCATCATTGCCTCGGTTTGTTTAGCTTTATCTCCTTTGTGCTTTTTTTCCACTTCTTTTATTTGAGGCTGAATTTTTTGCATCACCAGCTGATACCTGGTTTGTTTTTCAAAAAGCGGTAAAAGAACAATTCTAACGAGAATGGTTATTAATATAATGGCCAGCCCTAAATCTCCGAAGGTTACATGCTCATATAGCAGAATAAGAAGGTTTAAGAGTGGTTTGTAGAGGATTGTGTTAAATAGTGAGCCGATCATTTATATTTTATTAATTTCTTTAGATAGAGCCGATAGCAACTCATCTTTTTCCTTTTTCTGCGGGGCATTCTTAACAAAGATAATAGCATCTAATCCTTTATTTTTCCACAGTCTGGCAGTTTCAGCTATCCTCCGCCTCCAATAATGCCTATCGACGGCTTTTTTTACTACTGTAGCCGGAATAATAACCGCAAAACGATTAACTCCTTCATTTTTTTTGACAAATAACACTTTAAATTTTGAAATAAAAAAAGAATGGGCTTTTTGCCCCCTAAATTCCGTAGGGGATAGCCTATTCTTTTTATTTAGCATGGTTTTTAAACGGAAAGCTTCTTTCTTCCTTTGGCTCTTCTGCGTTTTAATACCTTTTTTCCTCCTTTTGTTGTGTTTCTGGTCAGAAACCCATGAGTTCTTACTCTTTTTTTCTTTTTAGGGTTGTATGTTTGGGACATGATTCTATTTTATCACAAAAAAAATAAGTTATCAACAGGATATCCGCAGTTACCTAAAAACAGCGTCCTTTGACGAATCTGATTTTACGCATAGAATACTATCAATGGATTTGGAAAAACTTTGGCAGTCTGCTTTAGGTGAGATGGAGGTTCAGCTTTCTAGGGCTAATTTTGCAACCTGGCTTAAAAATAGCAGGATTGTCGATAAGCGAGATGGAACTTTGATTATCTCTTTGCCGAATAATTTCGCGAAGGAGTGGGTTGAAAATAAATATAATAAAAATATTCTCGGAGCGGTTAGAAATTTTGACCCTTCTACAAAAAACTTGGAGTTTGTAGTTCATAGCACTGCCGTGCTTGAGCCGAAAACTCAAAAAATTACCACGGGGGATTTTCAACGATTCGAAAATAAAATAAATTTGGATTTTAAGATAGATCCGGAGACAAATTTAAATTCCCGCTACACTTTAAAATCTTTTGTGGTTGGTTCTTCAAACGAATTGGCCTTCGCGGCCGCAAACGCGATTATCGACGAGATTGGAACCAAATATAATCCTTTCTTTGTTTATGGAGGGGTTGGTTTAGGAAAAACTCATTTAATACAAGGCATTGGAAATGAAGTTAAGGCGCGATACGGAGGAAAATTACGGCCGCGATATGTGACCTCCGAAAAATTTACCAGCGATGTGATTTGGGGAATAAAAAATAAAAGAATGGAAGACGTTAAAAGGAGATATCGAGACTGCGATCTTTTAATTATCGATGATATTCAGTTTGTGGGCGGTAAAAGAGCAACCGAAGAAGAATTTTTCTATACTTTTAACGCTCTGCATGAACTAAACAAACAAATAATAATTTCTTCCGACCGTCCTCCACAATCCCTACCAACCCTTGAGGAACGCCTCAGGTCGCGTTTTGAGGCAGGACTGACCGCAGACATCGGGTTTCCGGAATACGAGATGCGGGTGGCGATTATTAAGAGTAAATTATTAGAACAAGATAGGAATCTAAGTGAAGAGGTTATTGATCTAATAGCAAGAAAAGTAAAAAAGAACGTCCGAGAAATCGAAGGAGTTTTAAATAAAATACTTTTTTATCGAGAAGCCAAAAGAATTGACCTTAATCCAAAAGAGGTTGAAGAGATTATTCGAAAAACGGTTAAAGATTTTTCTCATCGAGTTTCCGAAGATCAAATTATTAAAGCTGTTTCCGATTTTTACAATATCTCCGTGGAAGAAATGACCGGGAGAGTGCGAAAAAAGGAGATTGTTGAGCCTCGCCAAGTAGCGATGTTCTTAATTAGGGAAATCCTGGAGATGTCTTACCCACACATTGGGGAAAAGATGGGTAGGGATCATACCACTGCAATTCACGCGGTTGAGAAAATCTCCAGGGAAATCAACCAAAATTCTTCCTTGAGCCAAAAAATGAATTTAATTAAAGAACTTGTTTTCAAGGAATAATCCCCTTAATCCCCGGGCAAAAGCGTTTTTATCCACAACACCGATTCAATTAAAACCTAGAACAAACCGATTTATCCACAGAATTAGTCGTCTCTACAACAACAACTATCTTATTAATACATGAATGTAGTAGTAATTAAAGAAAAATTAAAAGAAGGATTAGACTCTGTTTCCAGATCAGGAGGAGAGAATAAAGAATTGCCGATATTAAAAAATATATTATTTGAGGCGAAAAATAATAAGATTAAATTAGTTTCGACCAACCTCGAAATTGCGATAACCGCTTACATAGCCGGGAAGGTAATTGAAGAAGGAGTGACGACAATACCGTTGGCTTTATTTTCAGGAATAGTAAATGGAATCCAAACCGAAAGAATAAATTTGGAAGTTAAAAACGGAGTTTTAGATATTAAGACGGATAACTATAATGCCAAGCTTCAGTGTATTTCTTCGGATGAATATCCTCTAATTCCTAAAATAAAAAGTAAAAAGAATTTTATTTCGATGAGTGCCGACAATTTTAAAAGCTCACTTGAACAAGTTCTCTCCGCGGCGCAGGTATTAGAAAACCGACCGGATCTAAATTCAGTTTTATTCACGCTGGAGAACGAGTTTTTAGTTTTAACTTCCACGGATAGCTTCCGGCTTGCCGAGAAAAAAATAAAAGAGGGAGATTTTAAACAAGAAGGAATGGAAAATATTACTTGTTTGATCCCTTTGAAAACCGCGGTGGAAGCTTCAAAAATTTTTAAAGAAGGCGAAGTGAATATATATATCGAAGAAAGCCAAATTTTATTGGAAAACGAAAAAGTAGAGATAATTTCTCGTTTACTGGATAATAAATTTCCGGATTATAAACAGCTGATACCTAAAAAGGTAGATGCCGAAGTAGTCATAAATAAAAATGATTTATTAAATGCCTTAAAATTATCCTCGATTTTAAGTTCAAGAACTAACGAGATAAATATTGAAAAAGAAGGAGACCGAGCAATTAAAATATTTTCTAACGAAGAATCTGTCGGAGAAAATGTTTATACTCTTTCTTCAAAAATAAAAGGCTCATTCGAAAAAATAAGCTTTAATTGGAAATATTTAAGTGACGGAGTAAGAGCCGTAAAAACCGAAGAAGTTTTTATCGGAATAAACGACGAAAGTAAACCGGCGACAATTCGAGAGCCGAATGAAGGATCGTTTGTGTATATATTAATGCCGATACTTAAGTCTTAATTTTGTTTATAAATTATAACCGAAGATTTGCTACTTTTCCCGGTCTCATCAAAGACCTCAACCGATAAGGTATTTTGTTGATTTATTTGAACAGGAGTAAAAGACCAAACAAAATTATAAGTTTTTTCTTTAGGAAGTCCGGCATTGTAAATTAAAGTATCATTAAAATAAACTCTTACTTCCGATAAATTATTGAGTGAGGAGATTGAAGTATTAAGAAATATTTCTCCGGAAGAAAAAGAATTATTTTGTGGATTATTTATTTTGACGTCTATTTGTCCAAACCCGGAGGAGGAAAACCTCGTTTGGAGTTCAGTTGCGTGTCGAGAAACCCAAGAAAGAACTCCGGTTTCCCAATTAATAAATTGAGAATCTTCTTGAGGGTTCTCCGGAACCGGTCCGGTTGGATTATTTTTGTCGATATAATAAAGAATATTATGAATTTGACCATTAACTACATATTCTCCACGTAAAATAGGTTTTTCCGGAATTCTGATATCAGGTTTTATAAATGCTCCGGTTGGAATTATTTTCAAAGCTTCTTTCATAAAAGCATTCCAAATCGGAACAGCCGCCAAGAGGCTTGAGCCACTTCTTTGCATCGGGGAGTTATCGTTGTTTCCAGCCCAAACACCTACAACTAATTCAGGAGTATAACCAAGAGTCCACGCATCTCGATAATCATTGCTGGTACCGGTCTTCATAGCTACGTCTTTTCCCGGGAAAACGGTTAAATCAAGACTATTCTGGAAAAGAGGCCCGCGAGCAGTTGCATCAGAAAGAATATTATTTATTTCTCGGGCATATTGAGGTTCGGTAGCTCTGGAGATTTTAGGAGAATATTTTTCTAAAATATTTCCTTTGGCATCTTTAATTTCGAGGATATAGGATTGTTCCGCTCTTTCTCCATCGTTTGCGAGAGTTGAATAAGCTTCAACCGAGTCGATTAAGTGAACCGCTCCTCCACCTAAAACCAAAGAGAGTCCGTATATAGAGGGGTCGTTAAGAGTTTGAAGTCCGAATAGATTAGCTTTTTTGATAACATTATTGAGACCGGCAATATAAAGGGTTTTTACCGCAGGAATATTGATTGATTGAGCCAGCGCATCTCTCATGCTAACCGGGCCGACAAAAATATGGTCAAAATTTTCCGGATGAAAACATTTTGTGTTTTCGCTTTTATAATTAGGAACCGGCGGACAGACAGCGTTGTTTGCGGAAAACTCCGTGGGGACATCAAAAAGAATCGTGTCGGGAGTCAATCCTTTTTCAAAAGCCGCTAGATATACGAAAGGCTTAAGAGAAGATCCCGGCTGGCGAAGTCCTTGAGTGGCGACATTAAAATTTCCATCATTTTCAGTCTCGAAGTAGTCCCGAGAGCCAACCAGCGCCAAAATTTGACCCGAGGTTGCGTTTTCAGCTACCAGCGCGGCATTCTTTCCCTTGTAAAGTTTTTCGTTGTTTAAAGCACCATCTTTAACTGCCTTTTCCGCGGCTTGTTGCAAAGACCAATCGAGAGTAGTTGTAATCTGAAGACCACCCTTTCTTACCAATTCTTCTCCATATTTATTTATTAAATAATCTTGTACCGTCATAACAAAATGAGGGGCTTTTATGCCGGAGATAATCGGAATAAATTTAATTTTTTCTTTAATCGCGGAGGAAAATTCTTTTTCGGATATTTTTCCGAGATCTTTCATCTTTTTTAAGACCAAATCTTTTCGTTTTAAAAGTTCGGGCACGTGATTTCCTCCCGGATAATAGTAGCTTGGCGCTTTGAGTATGGCGGCGAGAACCGCGCTTTCGGGAACAGAAAGGTCAGTTGCGGATTTCCCGAAATATAAAAAACTCGCGGACTCCGCCCCATAAACAGTAGGTCCGAAAGGAACTTCGTTTATATAAAGCCAAAGGATTTTGTCTTTCGAATAATATTGATTAATTCTTACCGCCAGAATCAACTCTTTAACTTTGCGTAGAATAGTTTGTTCAGCCGAAAGGAACGCGTTTTTTGCCAACTGCTGAGTTATGGTTGATCCTCCTTGCACCACTTCTCCACTTTTTAGATTGGCGAGAAGCGCGCGGATCATCGATCTCCAGTCAAAAGCCGGTTCTTCATAAAATTTTTCATCTTCAATCGAAAGTATCGCGTCTTTTAGAGATTGGGGAATCTTATCTTCCGGAATAACCGTGCGCTTTTCTCCGGCGCTAATTTCATATAAAAGAACCGTTCCGCTTCGGTCAAAAATTTTGGTAGACTGGGACATTTCTCTGGTTTTAATTTGTTCTACAGAGGGAAGGGTTTTGATTAAATAAAGAACAAAAAGGCCTCCGGCTAAAATTATAATTCCAATAATCCCGAGCAAATATAAAAATAGTTCTTTTTTACTTTTGCGCTTTAAGAACCTGCTCATTTTACTTAAAACTTTAATCATTTAGGTCTTGATTTTACCAAAAAAAACCCGGACAGTCCATGGACTGTCCGGGTTTTAATTTTACATTTCGTCGTCTTTTTCTCCGGTTACAATTGTAAAACCATTAGCCCCCAGAGATTCTTCGCTTTCTTCATCTTCGGCATCTTCGGTGAGTAGTCCGTCGGTTATTCCGTCATCGTCATCAACGTTTTCTTCGTCGACTTCAGACGCGGGAGACATCGAGAGAAACGGGTCTCCTTTAAGCTCCTCTTCGGGAATAGCGTCCTCGTCTCTGTTTCCCGAGAAAGAATAATTTTTTTTTGCTTTCATATTTATATCTTTTTTATGGAATACAGTATAAAAAGTTAAAGAAACTTGTCAATGCCGCTCACAAACGTAATTTCCGGAGGTCGCTGTCTAATTTCTCCTGCGGAAATTAGCGCTGCCGCTCGTTCATTCCGCCCCGCCTAATCGGCGGGGACCAAGCCGGAATGAACTGCGCGACACCTCCGAAAATTAGTTTGCTCGTCGATGGGAGGAAAGAGGCGGGACCAAGCTAAAAGGTTTCTCAGACACCCCGCAAAACCAACAATCTCGTTTGGGGTAAAGAGAAGAAATCCACGAGGTACCCCTCAAAATTAAAGGATTCGCTGGGGAGAAAATACAAATCTAATAGTCTTTGGTGTCGCCTATTGGCTAGTGGCCACCCTCTGTTTTTATAAGTCTAAGGTTTTGGGCTCCCACGATTGCAATGGCAAGTGCATCGCTGGCGTCATCTATGACTTTTAAATTTGGTTCTTTTAGAATCAGTCGCACCATTTTCAAAATAGCTTTTTTGTCGGCCATTCCGAATCCGGCTATTGAGCTTTTGATTTCGTTAGGGGAAAACTCCAAAATAGGAATATTTTTTTCTAAAGCAGAGAGGATACAAACTCCGCGAGACTCCGCGACGCTCATCGCGGTTTTTTGATTGGTGGAGAAAAAAAGTTTTTCTATCGCGAATACAGAAGGGTTATATTTTTTTATCAAAAGGTCTATTTGATTTTTTATAATTAAGAGAGATTCATTTGTAGTGGATTTTCCGACGGCAAAAATTCCCGCGTCAAGGAGCCGCAAAATGTTTCCTTCTTTGGATATAACTCCGAAACCGGCGCGTTTTGTGCCAGGGTCGATTCCGAGAATATTTATTTTTTCAAAATTATTCGGCATTCGTAAAAATTTTTTGGACGTCATCGTGAGATTCTAAGGAGTCAATAATAGAACTTAATTTTTTCGCGTCCTCTTCTTCAATGGGAATTAAATGCTTTGGAATCCAGTCTCCGCCAAAAGACTTAGGAGTTTCAAATGCCCATTTAACACTTCCGGGATCTGCCCAGCGGGCTCCGGCCTTGATTAGAATACTTTTAATTTCAGAAATGGCGCGATTACTGTTGGAGGTGATGACCGAAATTATAATTCCGACA
This sequence comes from Candidatus Liptonbacteria bacterium, assembly GCA_023244935.1. Taxonomy (GTDB): domain Bacteria; phylum Patescibacteriota; class Minisyncoccia; order UBA6257; family 2-01-FULL-56-20; genus JAHFLJ01. The sequence goes on along the minus strand of JAHFLJ010000001.1, from coordinate 67,570 downwards.
CCAGCCGGTCCATATCCTTCAAAAATAAGTTCTTCAACTCCTTCGGCGCTTTCTTTGGCGCGTTTTATGGCTCGGGCAATATTTTCGGCGGGAACATTGTTTTCTTCCGCTTTTTCGATTGCGCTTCGGAGACGGGGGTTAAAGTTTGGATCCGGGTCAGATTTCGCGGAGGCGGAAATTGCCATTAAAAGTTTAGAGAAAACCACGCCTCGTTTTTTGTCGGTAATTTCTTTTTGATGTTTTATTCCTGACCAATGAGAGTGTCCTGACATGGGTTAATAATAACTTATAACTAATTACTTATCACTAATAACTAGCCGCGACTTCGCGGAACTCTACTTCGCCCCGTAGCGCGTGGCTACGAAGGGTCATTTTTAAGGAATTTATCCGTAAAAGTGAAAAGCCGCCCTTTCGGGCGGCGGTGATTAATGGAGACAAAGGCTAGCGACGATAAAGGGAGGAGGGAGCCACGGCCTCGAACTGTGAACGGACGCCGTCCGAGGTCGGATAGAAATGTCGTTCACAAATTCCGATGTATCGACCATCATCATCCCAGCCTTCGAGCTGGATGATCACAGGTTGGCGGTTTCCCCAACGAGAAGACGATGACCAGTCTCTTGTCCGAACCGTGTAGACTTCGCCGGGTGCGAGGGTTTCGGTGCGGACGGATCCGTTGGTGGTGACGCGCAACTCTCCTTGCGTGTCATTAATCATCCCGAAGAAGCTTGTCCCATTGAACCACTCGCGAGGAAGGCGAAACTGCCTAACTCTCGGTTCGAATTCGGGGGCATCGTCCGACTCCGCGAGTCGTTGACCATAGCAGGTGATGTCGGAGGCGAAGAGTGTCCACGCTTCCGACTGGGCAAAGCTGCCCGAATTGAAAGTCTTCTCCGCGTAGCCGCCGTATGAACCGTCGGTTTCGCGAAAAACGAGGACGATGGTCATTTCGGCATTGACGAACGGCTCCCACGAGCTGGTAAAGACCAAGTCCTCGTTGGGGTACAACTCCAATTTGGAGTTGTACCCGTTGATAATGATTCCCGCCGTAAGAGACGAGCGGTTTTTGATGATGAGCTTGTGAGATTCGGCTCGGAAGCCGAGCTGGTCGACGACCGGGGACGAAATTTTTATTCCCGAGAGCGACGACTTTGTCGCCTCGATGACCACCCCGCATCCGGTCGCGAGAAATGAGAGAACCGCGACAAGTAGAGCAACGAAAAGCTTCACAACGACTCCTTTTTCCTTTCAGTTTTTATTCAAATATCTGAGTATATTATACTATAAAATAGCAAAAAAGTCAAAGAGAGCATCTTTACACAAATTCTTCTTTGCGGGGAAGAGTATTTAAATATAAACTTAGTAAATATGAACCTTACACCCCAAGGTGAGTTAACGAATAAATTAGAAGCAATTAGGCGCGCCGGAGAGGAGCGGGAAGCGAAGCGTCGCGCCGAGAGACTTAAGTTGACTTACGCTGACCTAGGGAAAACTCCGATTTCGATTGAGGCGGTTGCTTTGCTTCCGGAAGAGGAAGCAAGGAAGGCTTTGGGAGTTGGCATACAATTAAATAATAAAGACTTAGCGGTAATTTTTTATGACCCAACAACCGAAGAGGCGCAAAAAGCGATTACCTATTTGGAAGAAAAGGGATATAAAATTAAGCCGTTCGTAGTCTCTTTGTCGGCGGTTAAACAAGCCCTGGAATTTTATAAATTTGTTTCTAAAGGGAAAGAGTCAATTACCGGCGGAATAAATATCGACGCGGTGAGATTCGCTGAGGATATGCAAAAGTTTAAGACTTTTCAGATGGTTCAACAGACCCTGGCAACCTTTGATTATAAATCCGCAAGCGTGTCGAGTCTTTTGGAAACACTTTTAGCCGGAGCGTTAACCACCAGAGCCTCTGACGTTCATTTTGAAGCTCAAGAAAAAGATGCGCGGGTTAGGTATCGCGTGGATGGACTACTTCACGACATCGCAAATTTGCCGATAAAAAACTATGTCAGCTTGGTTACCAGAATAAAATTACTTTGCGAATTAAAATTAAATGTTCATTCCGAGCCACAAGACGGAAGATTTACAATAGGGTTGCCGGAAAAAGAAATCGAAATGCGCGTTTCGCTTATCCCTTCGGAATTCGGAGAAACAATTGTTATGCGTATTTTGGATCCGGCGGGAATTAATGTGACCTTGCCACAGCTCGGTCTGCGAGAGGACGACCTGGCTCTGGTGGAAGCGGAGCTAAAAAGGCCAAATGGACTGATTTTGAATACAGGACCGACCGGCTCCGGAAAAACCACGACTCTTTACGCGTTCCTCCGAAAGTTGGTTGACCCGGAAACAAAAATTATTACCGTTGAAGATCCGATTGAATATAGAATTTTAGGAATTGAGCAAACACAAGTTGATCCGGACGCCGGGTATACTTTCGCCGGAGGATTAAGAGCAATCGTGCGTCAAGACCCGGATGTGCTTCTCGTCGGTGAAATCCGCGATCAAGAGACTGCGGAAATTGCGATTCAAGCAGCGTTAACCGGGCATTTGGTTTTGTCTACGCTTCATACCAATAGCGCGGTCGGCGCAATCCCGCGTCTTGTTGACGTTGGCGTAAAGCCGGCAAGCATCGGTCCGGCGGTTACTTTAATCATTGCTCAACGCTTAGTTAGGAAGCTTTGCGACAATTGTAAAAAACCGGTTGATTTGGACGCAAAAAAAATCGAGCAGATAAAAAAATATTTGGAAAAGGTTCCGGCAAGAGTAGATAAAAAACCATATGAAAAAATAACGGTTTTCGCGCCGGTTGGCTGTGAGACTTGTAATGGTTTTGGCTATAAAGGAAGACGAGGAATTTTCGAGTTTTTCAAAGGTGGGCCGGAGTTGGAAGAAGTTATTTTAACCGAAGTTTCCGAGCGCTCTCTCCGAAAGCTGGCGGAGAAGCAGATGATGGTGACCATGCAACAAGACGGAGTTTTGAAAGTTTTGTCCGGGATGACTACTTTTGACGAAGTTGAGGGGACGACCGGGCCGATTCCGTGGATTTAGGAACTTATGACTAATAACTTATAACTTGTGACTCATAACAATATTAATATACGAATGTCTACGAATAATAAAAATAATACGAACAAGAGAAAGAAGCTTTTCGGTTTGTCATTGTCCAACTTGCTTGGACAATCCAGTTTTTTGAATTCTTTTTTCTGTCATCCTGAACGCAGGGAAGGATCTAATTTAGATTCTTCGCGGGCTCAGAATGACCCTGCCTATCGGCAGGAATTTTACGAATGAATATGTAAAACAAAACCCGGACACTGCATGCAGTGTCCGGATGAGAAGTGATCAACTCAAACCTGGGGACGTCCATAAATGGATTTGGTTCTCTTTCGCGTAAAACGGAAAGAGGATAGAATTAAACCGAGGAGAGGTTTCGCCGAAGCCAAACCATCCTAAAACTGAGAAAAATTCCTGCCCCCAGATTTGAAATGAACACTTCGAGATTGGGTATATGATAGCACTCCTAGATAAATTTGTCAAGTCTTACCGCGCGACACAATTGCTTGGCGGGAGTTCACATTATAACATAGAAATATAAAATACAAGTCAAATGGACGCTAAAAATATCAACAGTTTTTCCCCAGACGATTTAGGAATAGATCAGGCTTTACGTCCGGCGGTTTGGGATGAATATGTAGGGCAGGACAAGATTAAAAGGAATCTGAAGGTTATTATCGAGGCCGCTAAAAAACGAGGAGAATCAATGGACCATCTTCTTTTTTCGGGACCGGCCGGACTTGGCAAGACCACCCTGGCTTATTTAGTGGCTCGGGAAATGGAAGTGCCCGTTAGGACAACTTCCGGACCAGCTTTGGAGAAAATGGGGGATATGGCGGCAATTCTAACTAACCTGGAGCCGGGCGAGGTTCTTTTTATAGATGAGGCCCATCGAATTAATCGGATGATTGAAGAGGTTCTTTATCCGGCAATGGAGTCGCGCAAGCTTCATTTGGTAATCGGAAAGGGGCCGAGCGCCAGGACTTTAAGCTTGGATCTTCCGCCGTTTACTTTGATCGCGGCGACAACTCGAGAAAATTTATTATCCCATCCGCTCCGTTCCAGGTTCGGGGCAATTTTAAGATTAGATTATTATTCCGTGGAAGATATTAAAAAAATATTGGAGCGTTCCGCTAAAATTTTAGGGGTAACCGCAACCGAGGATTCTCTTTCGGTTTTGGCCAGAGCTTCGCGCGCGACTCCGCGTATCGCAAATAGACTGTTGAAGCGAGCCAGAGATTTTGCGCAGATCAATGCGGTCGGTAAAATTGATGAAGAAATTGCGATGCACGCGTTGGAACTTTTGGAAATTGATGAGCTGGGGCTGGAACCAAATGACCGAAAATTATTGCTGATGATGATCGAGAAATTTAACGGCGGGCCGGTTGGCGTGAACACGTTGGCGGCGGCGCTTAGCGAGGAGCGTGGAGTTATTGAGGATATTTATGAGCCATATTTAATGAGTTTGGGATTTTTACAACGAACTCCCGGAGGCAGGGTAGTGTTGGCTCCGGCCTACGACCACCTTAAAAAACGTCGTCCGGGGGAATTGCTTTAATTTTTGTGGTAATATACAGAAAGAATGAAAAACATTAAAAAAATTAATTTGCAGTGGGTTTTGGAGGCGTTTTTTTGGACGGTTTGCGCGTATCTGGTTATTTTAGGTTCGATATTTGTTTATTTCTCTTATTCGGAAGCCAAAAAAACGGCGTATCAAGAAGAACTACTGGCGAAACTCAAAGTCGTAGAGGACATGGCCTACATTCGTAACACAAAAGCGAATTACGGAGCAGACACTCCGGCGGGGACAATTTATATGTATTATGAATTTTTAGAGTCTCAACAGTATCCGCTCGCCAGCACATTTTTTACTCGGGAAACTCGAATGGCTCACCTTGAAAAACTTAAAGATATTTCCGAGCCAAATATGCGGAAATTTGTAGAAGTTTTGAGAGTGTCGGAAAAAGAATATAAAGGAATCCGTCCGGAGGGTGACAGTTTCAAGATTTCCAACCCTATTGATATGGAGTTTAGAAAAGTCCCCGGATACGAAGGGTCTCCGGTTTGGCAATTTGAATCAATAGATTATAAACTTCCTTAACTTTTGTGAAAATAAAAACCGGTTCAAGTAAAGACACGGAGTTGGTCGCCAAAAAATTTATTTCCGGCCTGATTTCATTTTTGAAGAATAAAGAATCGGTGGTTTTGGCGTTGGAGGGCGACCTCGGCGCCGGGAAAACAACTTTTGTGAAGGGAATATTCTCGGCGCTTAAAATCAAAGGATCCGCGCTTAGTCCAACCTTTATTATTGTTAGGAAAAAGAAAACGGCTAATAAAGTAATAAAAAACGTTTTTCATATGGATGCTTACAGACTAAAGAAGGAAGAGGAATTATTCGGTATAGGTTTTTTCGAAATGTTAAAGACTCCCGCGTCGCTGACAATCGTGGAGTGGGCCGGGAATATAAAAAAGGCGATTCCGAAAGATGCTATTTGGATAAAATTTTCTCACGGAAAAAAAGAGAACGAGAGGATTATAGAAATTAAAAAATGAAAAGATTGTTTTTAATAGACGCGAATTCTTTAATCCATCGAGCCTTCCACGCATTACCACCACTAACAACTCCTTCCGGATTACCAAGTCAGGCGATCTATGGATTGTCGCGGATGCTTTCAAGATTAATAAAAGAAGAAAATCCGGAATATGTCGCGGCTCTTTTTGACCGACCGGAGCCGACTCATCGCGATGAGATGTATGCGGAATACAAAGCCGGGAGGCCGGAAACTCCGAATGAATTAATCTCTCAGTTAATCGAGGCTCATAATTTATTCAAAGCTTTTGGAATAAAGACTTTTGAGCTGGCCGGCTTCGAGGCGGATGATCTTATCGCGACGTTTGTGGAGAAGTTCAAAAAAGAAAAAGATTTACAAATTGTTATCCTGTCCGGTGACCGAGATGGGATTCAGTTGGTGGACAAGGAAAAAATTGTTTTATGGACTCCGGTTAAAGGGATAAGCGAGATTTTTGTATATGATGAAAAGTCTACGGTAGAGAAGTTTGGGATATTGCCAAAACAGATGACCGACTATAAGTCGTTGGTTGGAGATTCTTCCGATAATATTAAAGGGGTCGCCGGGGTCGGCCCAAAAACCGCAATGACGCTTTTGAATAAATATGGAAATCTGGACACTATATTTACAACTAAAGACGAGGGGCCGGCGGTTTTGAAGGTTAAAAACAACAGGAAGGAAGCGGAATTTTCTCGAGGGTTGGTAAAATTAAGAAAGGATGCTCCGATAGATGTTAAAATTGAAGAGTTAAAACTGGGAGGGGGGTCGGACTTAGCCGGATATTTCGAGAAGATGGGATTTAGTTCTTTGTCTCAGAAAGAAAAAGCAAAAAAAGAAGAAGTTATAGATCCTCAGAAATCTTTGTTTTAAAATCCGTTAAAAATGTTATAGTTAAAGATATGAGCGGATCTTCTCCCGAAAACAAGGCCAATGGTGCCACACAAAACAAACAAAGTCTTTATTTTGCAATTGGTCTTTTGGTAGGGGCAATTATTTTAGGATTTCTCGGGGTAGTTTTTTCAAACTGGATTTTTCCTTTAGCCGGCGCAATTTTTTCGGTAGGCGCAATTTTTTTGGTTTACGATTTAATTCTTAAAGCCGGGGCGACAACTTCCGGAGTTAGCCTTGAGCGGAATCAACTTAAAAGCATTATTAGCACAATGGATGACGCGCTTTTGGTATATGATCAAAATTTCAAAGTGTTATTTTTGAACGGATCATCCGAAAGATTGTTCGGACTTAAGAGTGCGGATTTTGTTGGAAAGCAGATTGATCCGAAGCTCGCCGAAAATTCGGTTTTAAGAAGATTGGTTCAGGTTGTTTTTCCATCGCTTGCTCCATCGATGATTTCTCGGTCTCCTTCCGGTAAATATCCGCAGGTTGTCGATTTGTCTTTCGACGACCCTTATCTGGAGCTTCGAACTTTTACTTCGCCGATAACCGACGAAAGCGGGAATTTAGTCGGGTTTATGAAAATAATTAGGGATAGAACGCGTGAAGTTTCTCTTTCCAAAGAAAAAACCGAATTCGTGACGGTTACTTCGCATCAGCTTCGAACTCCGCTTACGCATGTAGTTTGGGGGTTGGAAGCGATAACCAAAGAGCCGACACTTTCGCCGGAAATGAGCGCTCTCGCCCAAAATGCGTATGCGTCAGCGATTCAACTTCGAGAAATAGTTGAGGACTTGTTAAATATTTCACGAATCGAAGAGGGGCGATTTGGATATCAATTCCAAAAAATGAATCTATTCGGTTTCATTGAGGAAATTTTGAAGCCGGCCAGCGAGACCGCTCGTCAGTTGGGAATTAAAATACTTTTTGACAGGCCGGCCGAACAACTGCCGGAGGTGACTATTGACCCGCAAAAGCTTTCCATGGTTCTTTCTAATTTGATTGATAATGCGATTAGATACAACGTCAAAAACGGAGAGGTCATCGTCTCCGCGAAAAAACTTTCGGATGCGCCATACGTGGAAATTTCAGTCAGAGACACCGGAATTGGAATCCCGCCGGAAGAAGTTCAAAAACTGTTTGTTAAATTTTTTCGCGCCTCAAATGCTTTGAAATTTGCGACCGAAGGTTCCGGTTTAGGGTTGTATATCGCGCAAAATATTGTGCGAGCGCACGGCGGGAGTATGCGGGTTGAATCCGAACTTGGCAGGGGGAGCATATTCTCCTTTACTTTGCCGGTGGACACGTCGTTAATTCCGCCGAAAGAGGTGCCGTTGGAATATTAGTGTTATGAAATTACGAATCTCTACGAATTATACAAATAAAATTAACGACTAATTTCTAGTGGCTAGTCGCTATTGGCTTTCGCGGTTAATATAAGCCGAGCACAAGGAATGTACTCGGCACTAACGCTTCCCGCGTTAGTGATTTTGATTTAGTCCTCCAATCTGCTAGTCTTAAGCTATGCAAGGGAAAGAAGAATTTTCCTTAAATCAGGGACCGGCTAAGCGTCGCGAGATGTCTATTAAGAAGCAGATAGTGGCGGGGTTTGTTATTTTCAGACGAACCGAAGATGGGCCAAAGTATTTGCTTCTTTACAGAAGGGGACAATATTGGAACTTTCCAAAAGGACATTTTGAACTTGGGGAGACTAGCTTGGACACTGCACTTAGGGAAACGCAAGAAGAAACAGGAATCGGAAAAGAGGATTTAAGAATAATCCCAGGATTTCGCGCATACGAAAAATTTTATTTTGACCGAGGTAAGGAGAGAATACACGATACGGTTATTCTGTATTTAGCGGAAACTAGGAGCGCGAATGTCTCTATCTCTCCTCGGGAGCATAGTGGGTTTGCCTGGTTTTTATATCATGACGCGCTAAAAACAGTAGGGAAGCAATATGCCGGAACAAAAAGAGTTTTAAAGTTGGCAAATGATTTTATTAAAAATGCGCAGAAAAGAAGAGCTCAACCCGGAGGTCATCCACATTCGGGAGTTGTTCGTTCGGTAGCGCAGAATCGACATCCTGTTTTAAGAAAGCCGATATCTCACGAGCATCCACCGGCAATACATAAGTCCGAAGAAAAAGCCACTTCCTAGGAAGTGGCTTTTTTGATGATTTCTTTGAATGTTTCCGGATTGTTTTGGGCAAGGTCGGCGAGTATTTTTCTGTCCAATTTAATCTCCGCTTTTTTAAGAGCGCCGATTAATTTACTATAAGATGTTCCTTCGGCTTTGCAGGCAGCTCCAATCTTAACGCTCCAAGTGTTTCTGGCGGTTCGTTTTTTCTCTTTCCGGCCCCTGAACATTCGGCTTTGAGCGTGAAGAAGGGCTTCTTTGGCCGCTCTTTCTTTAGATTTTCTGCTCCAACGAAAACCTTTGGTTTGTTTTAAAACCTTAGCTCTTTTTCGGTTGGCGGTTGTTCCTCTTTTTACTCTTGGCATGTTTTTATTTAGCGGTAGCTAAGATTTTTTTGGTTGGATGGTCTAACCCGAACATCTTAGTTTTAGATTTTATGTTCTTGGTAGTTTTTCGAGTGCGAAAATGATTAATGCGCATAGCTCGCCTTAAAATCTTTCCGTTTTTGGTAACTTTGATTCTTTTACTTACGCTTTTTTTCATATCTATGAAGTGCTTTATATTCTACTTAAATCTGCCGAAAAAGCAAGGACCTATTCCTTTTTGGTAATTTGGGCGGAAAAACCGTTGCCGGCATATTTTGGAGGGGAGATGATTTTGTATTCGGTTTTAATCATACCCATAAATTCCGTGAGTTTTTTGCCGGCAAATTCTTTGTTGGCTTTTTCGCGTCCCTTGAGACGCATAACTATCTCAATCGGATGGCCTTCGCTCATAAACTCTTCCAAGCGGGCGAGTTTAACCTGCAAGTCATTTTGGGCGGACCTGGCACTAATCTGAACGTGTTTAATTCCGGTGTTTTTATTGGCTTGCCTTTGCTTTTTCTCAACTTTCTCCTGCTCATAGCGATATTTGTCGAAGCTCATTATTCTGGCGACCGGAGGTTTGGCGGTTGGAGAGATTTCAATTAAATCGAGTCCGGATCCGTGCGGGGCAAGTTTAAGGGCTTCGCTTGTTGGTAAAACGCCGAGATTCTTTCCTTCAGCATCAATAACTCTGACCTCCGGTGCGATTATTTGATTGTTTATTCTTACGTTCTTTATGGGAATTGGGCGCTTTCGCGCAGGCTTTTATTGGCTAATCATAAGATTTTTGGGGGTTCCTGTCAAAGCGGCTCGCCCTCCGAATTTTAAGGGGTCGGAGTCCTCTCCTTCTAGCAGGAGAGGCACCTATAGCTCATTATTTTCACTCCCGCTAAAGCGGGAGAACAAGCTGAAAATAATTCCGCTATACCCCTTTAAAATTGGAGGGGCTCGCTGGTGGTAGGAAAAATTCCTAGAATCTCAGAAATTAATTTGCTCGACAGGTGGGAGGAGTTGGGGTCGGAGTCCTCGCCCAAGGGACTCAATTTGTTAATTCTGAGGTTGTGATTATACTAAATTTATGAGGAAGTCTGTTTTAAAAAACGATAAATATAGAAACAAAAGAGGAGGATACTCTCGTTTATTGGAGATTTCTTGCGAAAAATGCAGAGGTTTTATTTGTTTTTATCAAAAGGATGGACCGGGGAATTTAAGAAGGATGTATCTTGATCGCATAACCAAGCCCGATGTTCCTATTAATAATAAGATGTTGAGCTGTAAAAAAGAGCATCTGTTAGGAGCGAAAATAATCTACAAAAAAGAAAAACGGCCAGCCTTCCGTTTATTTGTAGACGCTGTTATTAAAAAAATTACAAAATCTTAACTCGGGAGTATTGAATATTCTTGTAAATGGTATAGAATCTACCTCAGTTCTTCGCAAAAAAATAAGGAGAGAGAAGTGCAGGAAATTCGAGACGATCCCGACATTCAGAAAGCCGCAGCCGTGAAGGTAATAACGGATACGGAGATAGAAGTCTATCAACAGAAAATGAATTTGTTTTTTTCATTGATGTTCGGCGAGAAAGGAAACGACAGACTTGTCATCAGTAAATCTTTTCTTGCAGAACGGCTCGGCGTTCAGATTCTTTCCAGGGAAGAGGAGGAGTATTTTCTTGGGATATTCAGATATATGAAAACCTACTATGACGAATCTCCGGTGGCTTTTCCGCCGGACGAGAGAAACTTTCTTCTTAGGACGCTCAGTCTCAGATGGAGACTTGGAGCTCCGGTCAATTTTGAGGAGTTTGTCCGAAGAGTAAATCTGATGGATGCTTCCGAGGATCCTCTGCCTATTAGCTCTTTGCTTTAGCCCCAATTATGGGGCATTTTATTTATACTGAGGATTGTTTTCTCTCACCCCCTCAACTCTCGCTTCTTGTCGCGCCATTGCGAAAAAGAGGCTGGAGAGGCGATTCAAATATGAAAGAATTTCCTTGGGGATTTTTTTTGTTTTATTGAAAACGAAAGCGGACCGTTCTACTTTTCTCGTGGTGGTTCTTGCTAAATCCAGCCAGGCGGGAAGAGGGGATTCTCCGGGAATGATAAATTTCTTTTGTGGCGGGAATAATTTTTCGATTTCCGCAATTTCTTTTTCGAGATTGGTTGTTTTTTCGGATTCGAATTTTGGTGCCTCTTTTTTTCTATTAATGATTATATAAAAAATATTCGCCTGGATTGAAAATATATTCTGCTGGATTTCCAGTAGTCGCTTCGCTAAATTTTTATTTGCCATACTTCTAATTATCCCTAAGGTGCTATTTAGTTCGTCTAAGTTGCCCAATAATTCAACCTCCTTTGAGGACTTATCTATTTTTTTATTGTCCCAAAGAAGGCTTTCCCCGCCATCTCCTTTTCCGGTATAAAAAACACTCATAGGAGGAATTATAACGTGGATAGAAAATAGAACCTAGAAAATAGAATTTAGAATACAAGGTAAGAGAAAGCAGTCGCGGGGCTTGCAAGAACTTCTTCGGGGATGCATTATTTTAATCAGTATTAGCTCTTTGATTTGCATAAACGTCGACCGAAAAAAACAAATATACATGAAAAAAATAACTATATTTGCATTTATCGGTCTAGTTTTTATAGGAGGAGTTGTTTTTGTTCCGCAGGCGAAAGCCGAGGTAGTCGGTTCCGGTTCGGAGATTTCTCCGGCCGAGGCTAAGATTTTAAAACAAACTTTGGATGTTATCGGTTTGGTTTTAAAAGACATAGAAGCGAAGATTGCCAGAAACGAACTTTCCGGCGAGAAGAAAATAGTGATATCTAAAGCGTTATCTTCTTTGGGATCAAGCCTTTCGGCCGTGAACCTCTATATGGCGGGCGGTAATGGCTCGGCAGGGAATTATCCCGGCACCGGGAGTTTATATTCACAGGAAGCGAATAATATTTCTGTTTCCGAAGAGGCTTTAGGCTCCGGCAATCAAACTGAGAGTGACAACCAAGCTAAGAAAGGCGCGCTGGCTTCTCTTTGGGCGACAGTCTGGCCAAGAAAGTTGATAGGAATCGTTTTATTGCTCGCCGCGGTCGCGCTTGCAGTTTTCGGCTCGCGGAAAGAAAAACAATTAACTACATAAACTTCGATAAATGCAAACTAAAAAATCGCCTGTGAGGGGCGATTTTTTAGTTGGGTTATAATGTTTATATTTTCGCAAATAATACTATAATAAGATAGATGTTGAATAAAATTATTTCTACCATTGAAAAAGCTCACACTTCTGTTCTGGGGTGGATGGCCGGGTTTACCGGCGTGGTTTTTATAAGGTTTTTTTTGGAGTTTATGTCTAGCCCTTCAAATTCCGGATATATGACGGTGGACGGGGGAACGCTGGTTCATTACGGATTATTTTATCTTGCAGCCGCTCTCGGGCTTTTCTTGGTGGTTAAATTTTTCGCCGGAGGTAGCGGTTCGGTGATGAATATTTTATTTTTCGGATTACCGATTATTTGGCTACCGCCGCTTGTAGATCTTTTAACTAGCGGGGCGGCCGGAGCAAGAATGATGTATATTTTCAAGGTTCCGAAAGAGTTGCTTTATAGTTTTTTGTCGTTTTTCGGTTTTGCGAAAGGAGTGACCCTCGGGATGAAGGTGGAGATATTTTTAATTTTAGTGTTTATAGGCTATTACGTTTGGACTAAGCGAAAGAAAATTTCCGCAACGATTGGTTCCGTGCTTTTCTCTTATATACTGATTTTTATTCTCGGATCTTTTCCAAGTATCGTTTATCTGGTGGCAAGTCCGGCCGGCTACGTTGAGGCGGGAGGGTCAGGAGTAAGCGTGTACATCGAAAAAATAATAGATGCGTCTTTAATTCCGGAAAACGCTTTGGGCGGTTCATTGTCTACAAAAACATATACCGGAGCTTATGAACTTGGGTTCAATAAATTTTCTTCTCAGATTCTGTTTTTAATATCCCTGATTTTTTTCTTAATTATTTTTTGGAAGGAGCAAAAAAGTAAATTTTTAGCGGTTTTTAAAAATTCCAGGCCGGAACGCTTAGCTTTTTATATCAGTCTTCTTGGGGTCGGAGTTTTGGTTGCCGGCGCTCAAGCAACAATTAAAAATTTTAGCTGGGTAGATGTTTTAGGCGTTTTGTGTCTTGTGACTTCTTGGATTTTGGCATGTTTTTTTGCGATACATGTGAATGATAAAGAGGATATCTCAATCGACGCGATATCGAATCCATCTCGGCCTTTGATTAGCGGAGAAATGAGTAAAGAGGAGATGAAGGAACTTGGTTACATCTGGTTCGTGGCGTCTCTTTTGGGAGCTTATTCCGTCGGATACTATCCATTCTTTATGATTTTGGTTTTTACCTCTGCTTATTATGTATATTCCGCGAATCCATATAGGCTTAAAAGGATTCCTATTTTGTCTTCTTTCCTCATATCTATCGCATGCCTTTCAACAATTTTGTCCGGATTCTTTTGGATTTCCGGCGACAAAAAATTCAGCGCGTTTCCGGCGATTTTAATTTATGGGGTGATTGTCATGATGACGTTGGCGTCAAATATGCGAGATATTAAAGACGTGGATGGAGATCGGGCCGGGGGCATAATGACGCTTCCCGTTATTCTTGGCGCGCGCGGAGTAGAAATAACCGGAGCTCTATTGGGGTTAAGTTTTTTGCTGGTGCCAATTTTCTTTTCTAACTATTATTTATATTTTTTGGGATTACCTTCAGGTTTTTTGGCGTATAGGTTTGCAACCAGGAGACCATACCAAGAGAATTATATATTCCTTCTCTTTTTTGTGTTTCTTGTTTTGAGCGCGCTATTGGTTTCAATTGTATCGTAGGGTGGGGAGAATAACGTCTCGCGGGACTTTTTAGCGCAAGATGCCTTTCCGTTTAAATCCCTCCCCTAATTTCGCAAACAAAAACACCAACCTTCATGGTCGGTGTTTTTGTTTGTGGAGATGGAGGGAGTTGAACCCTCGTGCGAAAGGGGCAAAGACAGCCCGTCTACGAGCGTAGTTTCAAAAATAAATTTGAAACGGTTCTGATTTTTGATCAGGACGACACGATTTTTTATCCGCGAGAGTCGTGTCGCCTCTTCGCGAAGTAGTCCTTTTATATAAGACCGGTATTAACCCAAAGGGCAAAGGCTAGCCGATCCTCTTGCGTGATAAATCAGGCAGGAGATCCCCGTGCGTTACGCGTAGGCGTAGGCAGGAGCTGCAACTTTAAAGTTGGCAGTTAGTAGTTTGTGCAAGATTTGCGAGATTGCGCTCGGCTCGCAGGGAAGCTCTCCGTCTCTCGGCGAAGCCCATCATCCCCGTGTTTGAATAATAACACAAAAGTGTGTTATTGACAAATCCAGCGAAGGTGAGTTTCGAAGTTCAAAAAATAAAGGACTAAACCTCTCTTCGAATTTCTCTTAAAGTCTCTCGTTTTTTAATAGTTTCACGTTTGTCGGATTTTTTCTTCGAGCGCCCAACTCCGATTTCGATTTTAATTAAATTCTTTTTTACTTTTGCCGAGAGGCCTACTGCAGAATATGTTTTTTGATCTAATACGCCGGCGAGCCGAGAGATCTCCTTTTTATTTAAAAGTAGTTTGCGGATATGGGATGGTTCATAATCTGCAGGGGCATTTTTGGGTTGTTCCGGGGCAATTTTTGAATTTATCAGCCAGGCCTCTCCGCCACGAATAATCACGTAGCTTCCGGCGAGCTCGAGTTTACCGTGTTTGGCGCTTTTAACTTCAAAACCAAGCAGTTTGATGCCTGCTTCTATGGTTTCTTCTATAATATAGTCGAAGTGGGCTTTGCGATTTTCGGCGATAATGGACATGTATTTAGAATAACATAAAACAACTGGTCACCGATAACCAATGACCAATGACTTATTGCTGATAATTAATACCGTTCCGCCAAGAAGGCAAATTTGTTGTGACCACGAAGAGGTGATATTCTAAAGAAAAGGCGGCGAGGGTGTCCTCGCCGCGGGGGTTGCCAATGGGGATCGGGCGTAAGAGGTGGGATTGCCGGTGAGAATAAGAGGGTTCGAGCGGTGTTTCGGCAGAATTCTCTTGGCGGGACCCGATTTTCGGCCGTGGCATCAGCCGAGGTAATTTATATAATAAATACTTTGTAATTATTGTCAAATGAGAATAAAGGAAAAAATAAAAAAATTGGTTGAGTCGCAACTTCCGGAAATTTCAGGAGCGGAGATTTCGAGTACCGAGAATCCAACACTTGGACATTATTCTACGAATGTGGCTATGAGGTTGGCAAAAGAACAGGGTAAAAATCCACAGGAGGTTGGGAGGGAATTAGTAGCAAGCCTAGAGATAGCCGCGCCGAAAGGGTTTTTTTCTAAGATAGAAGTTGCCGGTCCGGGATTTGTTAATTTCTATCTTTCTCCGAAAACATTACAGGCGGAGCTTAAAAATATATATAAAGAAAAAAATAAATACGGTAAGTTGAGCTCCGGGAAAGGCAAGAAGGTTATTGTGGAATATTCTCAGCCGAACATTGCCAAGAAAATGCATGTCGGACATTTGCGCTCGACGATTATCGGCGATGCCTTGGCGAACATACTGGAGGAGTGCGGATATAAAGTAATCCGCTGGAATTATTTAGGAGATTGGGGAACTCAATTCGGAAAACTAATTTATGCGTATAAGACTTGGGGAAATAAGTCGGCAGTAAAGAAGAATCCAATTGAAGAATTATTGAGATTATACGTTTACTTTCACGATCGGGTAAAAACGGATGCGTTGCTGGACGATAAAGGCAGAGAAGAGTTTAATAAATTGGAGAGAGGCGACAAAGAAAACCGGGCTCTTTGGAAATGGTTTAGAGAGGAGTCTCTTAAAGAATTCAAAAAAGTGTACAAATTGCTTGGGATAGACTTTGACGTTTGGGTTGGGGAGAGCGCCTACGAGCAACAGATGGCGCCGATAATCTCTGAGATGAAAAAGAAAGGCATCGCCACTTTGAGCGAAGGCGCTTTGGTTGTTGATTTGGCTGAGCAAGGCTTGCCGGTGGCGTTGGTTGCGAAGTCAGACGGTGCGAGCCTTTATTTAACAAGGGATTTAGCGAGTGTTCGAGATAGGAACAAAAAATATAAGCCGGAGCAGATTATTTACGTGGTGGCGAATGAGCAGACTTTGCATTTTGAGCAGATGTTCGCGGTCGCTAAAAAAATGGGTATCGACGGCGCAGAATTGCGGCATGCCAAGTTTGGTTTAGTGTTAGGCGAGGATCGTAAAAAACTTTCTACTCGAGAGGGACGCGCCATACAACTTTCGGAATTAATCGCTAAAATTTTGGTTTTAGCGGAAGACGCAATTACTAAAAAGAATATGAATTTATCCGCCGTGAAGAGGAAAAAGATAGCCAAGGCAATCGGAATCGGCGCGCTTAAATATAATGATCTTAAAGAGAACAGAAACTCCGATATTGTTTTCGATTGGAATCGGATGCTGGATTTCTCCGGCAACAGCGCTCCGTATTTGCAATACACCAGGGCAAGACTTAGCAGGATAATAAAGAAAGGGGGAAAAATTTCGAATGTAGATTTTACGATGCTGGACAAAGACCTCGAGTTGAATTTGATTAAAAAACTTTTGGATTTTCCTGAGGAAATAAAAAAGAGCGCTGAAACGTTATATACAAATAATTTAGCCGGTTATTTATTCTCATTGGCAGTTTTGGCGAATAAATTTTACGAAACTACTCATATTCTGAAAGAGGAGAATAAAAAGAAAAAGCAGGCATATCTGGCACTTATTACTTCAATTTCATCGGTAATTAAAAAAGGGCTCGGGCTTTTGGGAATTGAATCGCCGGAGGAAATATAGGACGCGGAGTGCATGGAATACCACTAATAACTTATCACCGATAACCAAAGGCGGGAATTTTGTAATATTAGTTACTAGCCATTAGTTATAAGCGATAGTTGGCGAGTTCCCGCGACCACGTTGCAGAGCGGTGGGGTTTTAGATATCATTTAACTACAAAAATATGCTTAACGAAAACACCGAATTTAGCCTACCCGAAGTTGAAAAAAAGGTTTTAGAATTCTGGAAACGAGACAAAATTTTCGAGAAAAGTTTATCGAAGCGAAAGGGCAAAAAAGAATTTGTTTTTTATGAAGGTCCGCCGACAGCCAACGGGCAACCGGGAATTCACCACGTTTTAGCTAGGTCTTTTAAGGACATAATTCTGCGCTACAAAACTATGCGCGGGTTTTATGTCCCGCGACGCGCCGGTTGGGATACTCATGGCCTCCCAGTTGAAGTAGGAATAGAGAAAGAATTGGGAATAAAAAATAAGCGGGATTTGGAAAAGTTCGGGATTAATTTGTTTAACGAAAAAGCAAAAGAGTCTGTCTGGAAATACAAAGATGAGTGGGAGAGATTAACCGAAAGAATGGGATATTGGCTAGATATGAAGAACCCGTATGTAACCTATGAAAATAGTTACATCGAAAGTTTGTGGTGGGTTTTTAAGGCAATTGCCGATAGGGGATTTTTGAAAGAGAAGCGAAAGGTTATTCCATATTGCTCTCGTTGTCAGACGGCTCTGGCAAGTCACGAGATTGCTCAGCCGGGAGTTTATAAAAAAGTTCCGGATCCTTCGGTTTATGTGAAGTTGAAGGTTTTGGATGCCGGGCATAAGAATGAATACATTTTAATTTGGACGACAACTCCGTGGACGTTGCCTTCGAATATGTTCGTGGCGGTTGGCGCGGATTTGACTTACACAAAATATAAAGTAGGAGGAGACTATATTTGGTCATATAGTGTTCCGCCGACAACTCAAGATAAAAACGGAAAAGAAATTTTTGCCGAGGCGGTGGAAAAAATTTCCGGAAGTAAATTGGTAGGTCTTTCATATAAGCCCCTATTTGAAGTCGCCGGACAAGATGTCCAAAAAATGTTTAAAGTTTTGCCGGCAGGGTTTATTTCCACTGAAGACGGAACCGGGTTTGTTCATATTGCGCCGGCGTTTGGAGAAGAGGATTTCCAGTTGGTTGCTGAGCATTATCCGGATATTGAATTACTCACAACAATCAACGATGAGGGAAAAGTGATTGCCGGACTTCCCGGGGAGGGAAAGTTTATTAAGGAAGCTGATGCGGATATCTCTGCGGATTTAGTTAATCGTGGGTTGATGTTCTCTTCCGGAAAAATCGAGCACGAATATCCATTTTGTTGGAGGTGTGGTTCTCCTCTAATATATTTCGCGCGCCGTTCTTGGTTTTTGGAGGTTAGTCGTTTGCGAAGTAAGCTTTCCGCGGAGAATGAAAAAATAGCTTGGGTGCCGGAGCATATTAAAGAAGGGCGGTTTGGCGAGTGGCTGAAAGAGGCAAAAGATTGGAATATTTCTCGTGAGCGATATTGGGGAACTCCGCTCCCGATTTGGCGGTGCGGTGATTGCTCGGCGATAAAAGTTATTGGAGCGGTTAGCGAGATAAAAGAAAATGATTATTATAAGAATTCGTTTTATTTGGTGCGTCACACCGAAGCGGAAAGTAATGTCGGTGGATTTGTTGCTAGCGGGATAGAGGTCGGCAAGAATATCGCGCCTCTAACCAAGAGAGGAGAGTTACAAGCTAAAAAAACCGCAGGCAAATTGAATAAAGAGAAAATAGATGTAATTTACGCATCGCCGATGACCAGGACTTCGCAGTTGGCTCGAGAAATAAGTTCGGCAACCGGCGCAGAAATAATCTTTGATAATCGGTTGACTGAAATAAACACCGGCGTGTTTAACTGGCGTCCGATAAAAGAGTATCGGGAATTTCATGGACAAGGAGAGGAGAGGCTTACGAAAACTCCTCCCGGAGGAGAAAGCGTCTTTGATGTTTCGCGACGAATGATGGAATTTATTAAAGAAATAAATTCACGGCACAAGGACCAAAAAATTGTTATTGTTAGTCACGGAGACCCGCTTTTAACTTTGAGCCTGGGGATGAACGGTTTGCCGATAAAACAATTTGTAACCGCGAAAGAATATGGATTTGGAGAAATCAGGAAAGAAAAGTTTTATTCATTGCCGATAAATCGTTCAGGCGAGTTGGACTTGCACAAACCTTACGTCGACGAAATTATTCTAAAGTGCGATAAGTGCGGAGGGCGAGCGAATCGAGTGAAAGAGGTGGCAGATGTTTGGTTTGACTCGGGGGCCATGCCGTATGCGCAAAATCATTTTCCGTTTAAGTATTCCGGCGGTAAAAACGTTTCACTCACCGACGCGAACAAACTGATGAAAAAATTGGAGTTTCCGGCGGATTATATTTCCGAGGCAATGGATCAGACCAGGGGATGGTTCTATACCATGTTGGCAACTTCAACTCTGCTTGGGCACGAGGCGCCATATCGAAACGTAATCTGTTTGGGATTAATTAACGACAAGAACGGAGTAAAGATGAGTAAATCCAAAGGGAATATCGTTGATCCTTGGGCGCTGGCGGACAAGTATGGGATGGATGCAATTAGATGGTATTTTTACGTGGTTAATCCGCCGGGGGAGTCAAAAAATTTTGACGAGGCGGAATTGCTTAAGGTATACAGGAAATTTCACTTATTGTATTACAATTCCTTTGTTTTCTATCGCACCTATGCAAAAGGCGGGGCCTCGCGATCGGTAAAACAATCCAAGAATGTTTTGGATAAGTGGATTTTGATGCGGTT
Source organism: Candidatus Liptonbacteria bacterium (assembly GCA_023244935.1). Taxonomy (GTDB): domain Bacteria; phylum Patescibacteriota; class Minisyncoccia; order UBA6257; family 2-01-FULL-56-20; genus JAHFLJ01. The sequence continues at coordinate 47,854 of JAHFLJ010000001.1, read as the reverse complement.
GTCTCAGACCGGGAATTCGGTTAGTGAAAATATGGAGAAGTATGATGTGCGTGAAGCCGCTTTGGCGCTCGAAGCATTTGTTGATGACCTTTCCAGATGGTATATTCGCAGATCTCGAAGAAGACTGCAGAAGCCGGAAACTAAGCAAGAATATTTGGAGGCGTCGGCAACATTGGAAAAAGTTTTGATTTCACTTACAAAATTATCCGCGCCGTTTATCCCGTTCTTTTCCGAAGCAATATTTGGAGCCGTTAAAAAATATTCAGGAATAAAATTGGAATCCTCGGTTCACTTGGCGGATTGGGATAAATTTAAACCTATAACTTCTAAAGAATTGGAATTTGTTTCGGCCATGGAACAGGCGAGGAATGTTTCCAGTTTGGCGCTTGCCGAAAGAGCTAGCTCCGCCTTGAAAGTCAGGCAGCCTTTAGCAGATTTATATTTGGGAGAGAACGCATATAAATTACTTTCCAAATATGAAGAGCTGATGTCGATTATTATGGATGAAGTTAATGTAAAAGCTATTTCCTTGAAAAAGGAGATAGGTGAAAAAGTTGAATTGAATAAAGAGATATCCGATGAGCTTCGAGAAGAAGGCTTGGTTCGCGAACTAATTCGGGGAGTCTCGGAGTTAAGACAAAAAGCCGAGCTGAAGCCTTCGAACAAGGTTTTGCTTATGATTGCCTCGACACCGATGACATCCGGAATTCTAGAGAGGTGGCAGAAGTTCATATTGAAGGAGACCGGGGCGACAAAAATAATATTCAAAAAAGAGCCTAAATTCTTAACTGAAACCGAGATCAAAGTTGATGATGGCGTGATTTGGCTGGCAATACGAAAAAGCTAGAGAAGAGTGTTCTCGAATTATTTGGGGATAGGATTAATCAAAAACCCCGCAAGTAGCGGGGTTTTTGATTAATCTTTATTTACTGTTATAGGCAATCTTTATTGTTTCTGCTTCTCGGCTTAACGCGTTTTGAATTTTTTCTTTAAGCCCCGGAGTTTCGGCAAATATTTTTTCCATCCCTTCTTCGGGTAGTCCGGCAGTCATTAACCGAGTGAATTCTTTCACCTGCACGTCGTTTAGTGCGGATATCGAGGTTTCAATAATTATTTTATTAAAGTGTTCGAAGAGTTGATTGGCCGTAGCTTCTTTTTCTTCTTCTTTTAGGTTCTCAATCCCCAAGAGAGACAGGAGCCCTTCTCGATTTTTTTTGATTATTGTTTCTATTTCGTTCATTTGTTAAGCGAATGTTTTTTTAAGAAATTCGACAATTTCTTCTTTTTTGCTGTTTTGATTTATCCATACACCGAACTTAGCTCCTCCTTTAGCTGTGTCATAGTAATCAGAAATAATAATATTTTTTGTTTTTAATTTAATTCCTTGAGCCAGAGCTTCTTGTACTGCCGAAAACACCGCCTCTGCCTGTTTTTTTGTTTCATCTATTGTTAATTTTTCATCCGCTATTAATTCGAACATCGGAGATTTACCGGCCATTTTTATAATTTCAGCCTTCTTACTCCTTATAAAAATATCCAGTTCTTTCATTTTCGCTGTTTTATCTTTCGCTTCTTGGATTGCGCCGGGTTTGACTTCATTATAATTTTCGACGTCAACCAAAATTTGACCATAATCATCTACTATTAGACCGCTATCAATATTGCTCGCATGTATAAACGTCAGGCCGGTAATATCGGACTGAGCGGATAATTCTTCTAATATTCCCTCAAGTTTTGTGACGGATTCACTCGTGAGTTCCTGGTCATCGCCATGTTCCAGGGTCACACCATACTTATCTTCGAGCCCCTTAGCTTTTTCGAGAGGATCTTGTTTTTCATAACTATCATATTCGTCTATCGGGTTACTAAACAATGCTATCGCGCTTGCGGGCAGTGCAATTCCCGAGGATACAACGCCATCTATGAGTTGCGCTTCGAACAATCTACTTCCGAGCTTATTAGACCATCCCTTCTCTACCTTGGACAAATACTCATAATCTTCTTTTATATCAGAAACTGCATTTTCTGCTACTTGTTTTGCACTACCTTCAGCTATCCTAGTGTTAATTTCTTCGGATATTACCGGTGTATTTTTGCTTATTGCTTCAACAAAGTCATTCTGTGGGTCGAGAACGCCAAACCCCGGGTTAGAGATAAACATTTTTGATTCTTCGGATAGGCCCCCATTACTTTCAATTACCTTGGCAACCGAACTTATTTGCTCTTCGTTTAAGACACCTGCTTTTTCGAGAGCCTCGGCTATTTTATTTCCTTCAATCTGGAATGAATCTCCGGGATGGAGGGTCGGCGCATTCAGCGGGGTGAGTTGTTTTTGCAGGTAGTCTTCGGCATAAACTAGTTTTTCGGTGTTCATTGTATTGCCTAGAGTCCCATTTAGCTTGGTGTCATTTGCTAGATATTCATGTATCGCTTTTCTGGCCAAGTGGGTTACGCCTTCACCTTTCTCGGTGGTGACTGCAAAGAATTTCGAGGAAAGACTGTCTCTCGTTGATGTCGTTGTCTCGCGTACTACTTCCTGAGCCCGAGATATCGGTTCTTTCATTGATTTCCATGCTTCATATCTTTCATTCCAGAGTTCCCCAGCTGCCTTTTTTGCCGCTGAAGCCTTCTCGAGGGCTTTCTCAGTTGCGTTTCCGCCATTTAAGTTGCCGGATAGCCACGAAGATAAGGCTCCTCCAAGCGCGCCACCAATGGATCCCATTATGGCGCCTTTCGTTGCGCACTTGCTGATTTTTTTCCAATCTGCCGGCCCGCGTTCAAATTTAATTTCTTTTAGTAGTTTTTTGACTTCTTTCCGTTCTTCTTTCGAAAGACTTTCGCGGGAATCATCCGATATCTTAAGAATTGCCGAAATTTTATCTTTTCCTTCTAAGTCCTTTGTTTCCAGTGCAGTTTTTAGAATCGTTTCGGTTTGGATTAGCTCCTGGTTTATCGCTTCGATTTCTTCCGCGGTTCCTGAGATCTTTTTCTCGCCGTAGATTCGCTTCAGTTCGCCGTAGATTTTTGCCCTTTCGAGGTTGTCGGTAGCGTTTTTAAGTTTTTCCAAGGCGCCGGTTCCGAGCATCATTCTTTTTTCTTTTATTAATTCAACCACTCCCGCTCCAAGACCTCCGGCTATTCCTCCGGCTGCAATTCCAACTAAGATGTTCGGACCAAGAGCAAAGCGAATTGAGTTTCTGACCACCATTCTGGTTGTGCCTCCTGCCGCGGTTCCGATTGCCAGGTCGCGCCAAAAAGCCGGGTCGCGCATTTGTTTTTTAATCCGTTTCATAAGTGATTCTTTCGCATCAGGAGAGCTCAACACCTCTTTTATTTTTTGTTTTTCTTCGGAAGTTGATTCTGGAGACATTGCTTCGGTCGCAGCTTCTAGGGTCGCCGGTTCGGATAGAACCTCTTCAATGGTTGATTCAATTTCGCCCTCAACCGCTTCGCGATCTAGCGGGCTTTCTTCTATATCTGTAAACCTTGGAGGGGCCTGTTCTGCATCCGGAAATGGCCGGATAGGTTTATTTTTCGCTTCGATGTTTAAATCTTCTATCCCCGTAAACCGCATCTCGGGTTTTGACATTTCGTTAGTTTCTGCACCATTTGATTCTTCGTGAGCCTCTGGGTTTTCGAGGATGGCTGATAATAAGGAGTAAACTTTCTCTCTTAGTCCTCCCTGCCTTGTGAATCGGTCTTGATATAGATTCCAAAAATTATCAACCTTGCTTTTAATCGCTTCGGGGGCAATGTATGCAAAATTTTTAGTATCCCGCAATAAAACGGCAAGTGGCATGGTTTTTGTGTAGTCTCCGGAGGATGTAGGGATTTCTTCTAGTTTTTCTAGCGTGTCCGCGAGCTCGGCAAGAGATTTTGCCCCTACTATTTTCTCTTTCAACTCCTCGGCGGTTATTTTCTTTTCAGGAGCAGAGATGTTTTCAGCTGCTGCACCGGCTATGCCCGAGATTATGAGCTCCGGTTCTTTTCGTTTTTCATATTCTTGAGAGTCTTCCGGGTATAATTCTTTAAATCTTTTTGCTGCTTCCTTGAGTGCCGTATGATAGCTTTCCACTCCAATAATCTGACTCGGTAAAAAATTTGTTTCTTTTCCGTCCGCACTCATCATATGTCCATTTACGGAGACAGCCCCGGAGAATTCTTTGGAAAAGTTAGGGTTATCTACTAAAAAATATTTTTTGCTGAAGTCATTCACTAATCTTAAAAAACGCGGATCTTCATTCATTTTTTCCGGCAGGGAAGGGGTGTTCTCATTTGTGTTGTTTCCAGAAGAGGAGGATGTTTCTGGAGCATCTAAATCAATCCCAATAATTCTTGCCAGGTCGTTTTTTACGAGTTCGGTAGCTTTTTCTTTCAGCGGGCTATCGAGATCCGACAAAAGATTTCTAATCTCCTGGATATTTTCGGCTATATTTTTTCTTTCTTCTGCTTTGGATTCGGCTGAAATTAGCTTAGTGAGTATGTTTGTTATTTTTTCTCGGTTTTCTTTTTCCCCGTAAGCAGATAGGATCTCGCTGAGTCCGCTCAGATTATCGGTAAAGCGTATGTAGTCTTCGAGGGTTTTTGGCAGGTCACTTTTTTCGGCGCTTCGAGATGACGGAGGGTTGGCTCCAACCACTTCCGAAATTATTGGTTCCGGGGCGCTAGTATTGGGGATTGGCTCTTGCACCGGCGCCGTTTCTTCGTCTATAGGAGAGGTTTCGGGCGATTCCGGTTCTTCGGTCGGATCCGGAAGATCGAGAGACTCCTTTTCGGTGTTTTTGGCATTTTCAAGAATTTCTCTGCCTTGGTTTAGAATTGCAAGAGCAACTGGGTCTCCCATTTTAATATGTATTTGGAAGGCAGTATTTTCCGTCAGAAGGATGTTTGCATGGTCGAGATAATCTCTTCGCAGGCCATCCGTATCGATAAAGGCGCGGACACTTTTGCCCGCGAATTTAATATTTTTGATGCTGTCTTCAAATTTTGTTCCCGACATGGCATCAGCAAGCTCGTCGAAGTTTCTAGCTTGCTTGATTTTGCGAATTTGTCGTTCTTGTTCCTTTTTTTCGCCTTCCGATAGTCCGTCCTGTCCGACAATTTTTCTTTCTGTTGGCATTTTTATATTAAGCCGATTTTGGTTTTAACCTTTTTTATTTTTTCTGCGGATATCTTAGAAGCCTTTTTATTTCCGGCCGAGAGCGCGGAGATTATTCCTTTTTTATTTTTTAAAATCTCCTTTTTATTTTTTCGGAATTCTGCAAAATAATTCGAGATTAAATTGGACAGTCCAATTTTTAGTTCGGAATAATTCATTCCGGCAAATTTCTTTTCGAGATCAGGGATCAACTCTCCGCTCAGCGAGGAATAAATGCGGAGAAGGTTGCTGATGCCCGGCTTTGTTTGAATATCGTAGCGGATTACAGATTCGGAGTCAGTGGTGGCACGCATAACTTTTTTGTGAATTTCTTCCGGAGAGTCGTCCATAAAGATGCATCCGGGTGGTCGAGATTTGCTCATTTTTTTAGACGGTTCATCTAGGCTCATTACTCTTGGGGTCTGGGTTAGGAGTGGTTGTGGTTCGGTAAATGTTTTTCCGAATTTGGAATTGAACTTTCGCGCCAGGGTTCGCGCGAGTTCAAGGTGTTGAAGTTGATCGTCTCCCACCGGAACAAATTTTGCATCGTAAAGAATTATGTCCGCCGCCATTAGCACCGGGTAAGTGAAAAGACCGACATTGGCGGTTTCTTGATCGCCTCCTTTATCTTTGAATTGAGTCATTCGGCGAAGTTCGCCCATCGGAGTCATGGTATTTAAAATCCAAGCAAGTTCATTGTGAGCGGGGATTGCAGACTGCGCGAATAAGGTTGCCTTTTTTGGGTTTAGTCCCACGGCAAGGAAATCGGCGGCGAGTTCAATGATTTGTTTAGCCTTTTCTTTCGGAGTGAATTCTTCGGTCATTGAATGAAGATCGGCAATAAAGAAAAAACACTCGTATTTATTGGTGTTTTGGAGGGAGACGAAGTTTTTTAAAGCGCCCAAATAATTTCCTAAATGAAGCCTCCCGGTTGGTTGAATTCCTGACACTAAAATTGGCTTTTGCATAGCTAGATTTTAGCATTTTGCGGAAGCAGATGCCAACTTTATCCCTGTAGTAGATTGGGCACAATCCCGCTAAGGCGGGATAAATGTAAAGATGGCGCCCGATTCACTGCGGGGTTCAGAAAAGAGTGGCGGTTCCTCCATCGGCAGGAGTAGCCGGGTTGCCGAAACCAAAGGAAATTTTATCTATTCCTCCGGTTGTTTTATTGGGGATCAATAATTCTTTGTTGTTTATATACAGGTCATAAAGTCTTTTAGTCAGCTCTACATCTTTAAGACAGTAGGTTTTTAACTCTTCAATTCTTCCTTCTTTAAATAAGCCAATTGCTTCGGAACCATGTCCGGTCTTTTTTTCTCCGAGGTTTGCTTCGGCTAGACGGCTAAGACTCACGCGTCCGCCGGTCGCGAGTTCTACTTCTTGAAGTAAGTCTACGCGATCTTTCTCCCAGAGATTTAATTGGTCTCTGTCTTTTAGCTTTTTGAAATACAGGTTTAGTACCGGAATGTCGTAGCGATTACTGGAGAAGCCAACGATTCTAACGTCCCCTTTAAAGAGTTCGGCTAGTTTTTCCATCTCGGATTCTTCGTAGCAAAAGTATTTATCTTGATTATAGGAATACACTCCAACAACGGAGATTTTTAAAGCCTCATAATTGTCGCGACCAACTTCAGGGTCGGTAAAAAAGTTGGAAGTTTCGATGTCGAAAACTAGAGTATCCATGCGGCGTATGGTATATAGAAGTTTGATTCAAGTCAAACCCGCTCAATTATTAGTTTTGAGGGGTCGTGTCGATTTTTTTCTGCCTCGGCCTGCTGGCCTTAGGTATTTCTTCGCTCTTGCTCAGTCACAGCAAAAATCTAACTGTCTTCAAAACCTTTTACCCGCCCTTGGCGGGATCGAGCTAAAAGGTTTTTCAGACACCTCTCAAAAACTAATAATCTCACTAGTGCCAGATAAAACTACTTGAGAGCCGTCTTGATTATTTTTTCGGTTTCTTTCGGGCCGGAGACGGGGATGCAGTCAATTCCTGCCTTCCTGGCCGGAGCGTCGTTGCCTCCGGGGTAGAAGGCATCTCCTATGAAAACAGCATCTGTTTTGGGAATGTTTAATTCTTTGAGTATTTTTTTAATACCATGAGCTTTATCGATTCCTTCACGGGTTATGTCAATCGAGGTTAGTCCTCCTTTTTTAATTTCAAATTTTCCAAGATCCTTTTTTAAGGCAGAGATATATATAGTGCGGAGGTCGCTAATTTTATTCCATTTTTTTTTCGCGCTTACGGGCGCAAGTTGACCAAGCGCCGAAATAGTTATTTGAGTTGCTCTGTCTTCAATTATTTTTCCATAAACTTTTTTTGGTTTCCGGTATAAGGGAGAACTTTGAAGTTTTTTTAGAGCAGATAATATCGTTGTTTTTTCGGTCGGGGAGAGCGTCTCTTCGTAAATTTTTTTCCATGACGAGCCAACTGGTGAGTAGAAAGCCGTGGAGTTTGTCGGGAATAGAGTTAAATTTTTTAAGACGGAGCCGTCGGTTTTTAGTTTGGAAATAAACTGTTTTTTAAATTGGGCAAATTTACCGCCGGAGATTACCGCAACTTTTTTTTCGGTTAGGAGAGCCGAAAGAAGGTTCGCCATTTTTGTAGTAATCGGAGATTTGCTTTCGGTTAGCGTTCCATCGAGGTCAAAAATAAATAGTTTTTTTGTGGAAATATTTTTAAGCATTTTTTTTAATAACTTTGCCGATTTTGGCCAGTTCGGATTGATTTAGAGGCCTGGCATTTTTGCCGAAGAATTTAATGCAGACATTTTTTTTATCCGCGCCGGTAAAATATACTCCACCGGTTGCTCCGGTTCTTTCCAGAAGAAAGGCAAAAAGTTTTTCGCTGATTATCCCGGACTTAACCAGAGAGATTTTCTCGTTGGAAGCAAGCAGGGATTCAATCGCGGTTTGGTAGTGAGATCGGGAGGAGGAATCGGAATAACCCAGGATAATTTCTCCGGCGCCAAAATGCCTGCCAAGGGAATCAAAAATTCTTTCGGCCAGAGGTTTGGCAAATTCTTTTTCCAGTAAATAGCAAATTCCTTTTTGCGGATGAGCCTTCATTTATTAAATAGTAACCAGTAAACAGCCATTAGCCAATAGGTAGGGTGGACCCGGTAGTGAAATTTCGCTAATTTTCTGTCGTGCCAGTCGGCATTCTGTGCCGGGCAATAGTGATCTTGTCGAAAAGTGTTTATTTTGAATGGTTGATAAAATTAAAAAGCGCGAGCGAAATTCTACTACCTGGTGGAAAACGCGGTAAAATTGGATTACAATTTAACAAGATGTCCAAAAAGAAAAAGAAGTTAAAAGAACAGCAGGCTATTTTGAAGGCGCAGTCAAACCATGAAGTAGAACCGGACGGTAAATTACATCCTCATACTCTGGAGAGCATTTGGGGGCTGATTTATGTCGGGATAGCCGTTGTTTTGACTCTTTCCGGTTTTAACTCTGCCGGGCCGGTTGGCGATTTCTTAAAAAATGTTTTGACCAAGCTGTTGGGAGTGGGTTATTTTTTGGGTCCACTAATATTATTTATACTGGCCGGGGTATTTTTGACTTCAAGGAAACGACGTTTCGTAGGAGTAACGTCTATGGGGGCGGGACTTGCCGTTTTTGCCATATTAGGACTTATTGATATTTTTTCTCCGGCGCGCGGAGGATTTATCGGATTGGCGCTCGGATCATTAAAATATCCATTCGGGAATGTTGCTTCGGCGATAATAAACTTCATTGTTTTGTGTGCTTCAATTTTAATTGTTTTTAATGTTCCATTGAAATTTAGTAAAAAGCCGAAAGAGATAGAGATTGAAATTCCGGAGATTGATTCGGAGGCGGAAGAAGAAGACGAGGTTGCGGAGCAAATATTAAAGAAGAATAAGGATACAAGCGAGGAGGAAGCGGAGATTGAGCCAAATGTTGCCGAGCAGCCAAAGTTTGCGCTTTTCTCGCCAAAGAAAAATAAAACGCAGCAACAGATGCAACTTAAAGATTACACTCCTCCTCCGCTTTCACTTTTGGATTCGGCAACCGAGAAGCCGACAACCGGGGACTTGAGAGCGAATGCGAATATCATCAAAAGAACTCTGGAGAGTTTCGGTATTCCGGTAGAGATGGGAGAAATAAATATCGGACCGAAAGTTACTCGTTATACTTTGAAGCCGGCCGAAGGCGTAAAGCTCTCAAAAATAACCGCGCTTGGGCAGGACATGGCTTTGGCTCTTGCCGCGCACCCGATTCGTATCGAGGCCCCGATTCCGGGAAAATCTTTGGTTGGGATCGAGGTTCCAAACAAAACTGCGGCGTTGGTTCGCTTGGGGAGCTTGATGAACTATGATGATTTCCAAAATGGCCCACCGCTTAGTTTTGTCATTGGAAGAGATGTAACCGGTGAGCCGATATTCGGAGATATTCAAAAAATGCCGCATTTGTTGGTCGCCGGATCGACCGGTAGCGGAAAGTCGGTGATGATTCACTCTATAATTACTTCTTTAATCTACAAGAATGGTCCTTCAACCCTTCGAATGATTTTAATAGATCCGAAGCGCGTAGAACTTTCGGCGTATGCCGGATTACCACATTTAATTAGTCCGGTAATTACCGAAAACAAAAAAGCGATGGGCGTGTTTAGGTGGGCGTTACAAGAAATGGACAGGCGTTATGAGCTTTTACAGAAAGCCGGAAATCGAGACATTAAAAGTTATAACGCCGGGCATAAAGAAGAAGCTTTGCCGAGCGTGGTGATAGTCATCGATGAAATGGCGGATTTAATGAGCACTTACGGCAGAGAAGTGGAAGGTTCTATCGTGAGATTGGCACAAATGGCTCGAGCTACGGGAATTCATCTGGTTCTTTCTACTCAACGACCGTCGGTTGAGGTTATTACGGGACTAATTAAGGCGAACATTCCAAGTCGTATTGCTTTGCAGGTAGCGAGTCAAATTGACTCCAGAACAATATTGGATACAGCCGGAGCCGAAAAACTTTTGGGCGGAGGAGATTTATTATTTATGAGCGCAGAACTTTCTAAGCCACGCAGAATTCAAGGAGCATATATTACCGAAGGGGAGATAAACAGAGTCGCTGATTTCATTCGAGAGCATAATAAAATGTTCGTCGAGGTTCCGGGGCAGGAAGCTTCACAGGTCGCGGATCAAATTGAGCAGGTCTCCACGGCAATTCCTCAAAAAGACATTTTTTCGGAGTATCTTGAAGACGACTCGGATGAGTTATATGATGAGGCCGTAGCGGTGGTCACTTCGGCTCAAAAAGCATCCGCTTCGCTTTTACAAAGACGACTTCAGGTCGGATACTCAAGGGCCGCGCGGCTCCTGGATCTTATGGAAGAGAAGGGCGTAATTGGTCCGGGAAACGGCGCGAAGCCACGGGAAGTTTATCTCGAAAAGCCGGCGGAGTAACGTATGACTCATAACTTACCCGCTTCGACAAGTGTCAGCCAGCCTCGCCGAGTCTAGGCGGGCGAGGCGAGTAACGCGGAGAATACATAATAAAAAATATAAAGATGGAAAAAGACGGATTTAGTGTTTTTTTTGCCGAGAAGTTGCGAGACAAAAATTTCACCTTGGAAAAATTGGCGGAGATTTCCGGTATCTCGGCGCGAAATTTGGAAAGTATTCTGAAAGGGGATTATAAAAGTTTGCCGGCAGCTCCGTATCTACACGGATATTTTATTAAACTTGGAGAGATATTGGACTTTGACGGCGAGGAGGCATTTAAAAAATGGAAAGGCGAGGCGCAGGAGGAAATGAAGAGTTCGGGGCCATTGGATAAATTGCCACACAATCGTTTTTCCAGAAAGCCAATTGCCAAGTATTTTTGGTTAGGGCTTTTTGGAGTTTTAATACTTATATATTTAATTTTACAAATACCACGCCTTTCCGGATTACCGGAAATTGCGATCGGGAATCCGCGCGAGCAGAGGATTATGTATGGCGAAGAAAAGATTTTAATTAGCGGAACGGTGGTTAATGCCGATGAAATATATATAAATGGAGAAAGAGCCGAGATTAAAGACGGATTGTGGCAAAAGGATGTGGCTTTGTTCCCCGGAATGAATGTGGTAGAGGTTATTGCTAAGAAATTTTTAGGAGGCGAGACAAAAGCGGTGAGGGAAATTATTTACGAAAAACTACCGGACGAGCGCGCGACTTCTACGAGTGCGACCAGCACGGAAGAGCAGTAATTAGCCACTGGCCAATAGTTTTTAGGGAATAATAAGCAGAAACCACATTAATTTTAAATCAGCGGATTTCTGCTATAATGATTGGGTGATATATAGCTTAAATGGGAGGGTAAAAAAAGTTTTTAATACATTCACGGTTCTTGACGTGAACGGCGTTGGGTTTAAAATTGCCATGTCCGAAAAGGATCTCGGAAATCTTTCGGAAGAAAAAGAGCTGAATATTTTTACTCATTTACACGTGAAAGAGGATGCATTGGATTTATACGGATTTTTATCTCCGTCCGAGTTGTCATTTTTTGAATTGTTAATCTCGGTTTCCGGAGTAGGTCCAAGATCAGCCCTTTCAATTTTGGACGTGGCCGAGATAGGAAAACTTTCCGCGGCGATTATTGAAAACCGTCCGGATCTTTTAACTCAAGCTTCGGGTATCGGCAGAAAGACCGCCGAAAAAGTGATTATTGAACTTAGGGGCAAGGTGGCAACTTTGCAGTCGGAAGAAATTGTAAAATCGATGGAGTCAGACGGAGATTTGGTTGAGACTTTGGCATCTTTGGGCTACAGGAAAGAAACCGCGCGAGTGGCGCTGGCTAAAATCTCTGCGGATACAATCGGTCTCGAGAATAGATTAAAAGAGGCTTTGAAAATATTAAGCGGAAAAAATAAATAATTATTTTATAAAAATATGTTGGAAAAACTCAAAAGACTGCCGATTATTTCTTGGGTATACAGACTGCCAATATTCCTTCGGCTATACCACATATTTTTTGCTGTTTCGGGCGCTTTAATTTATAGATTTCCAAGCAGGAAGATAAAAGTAATCGGGGTTACCGGAACCAAAGGCAAGAGCACGGTTTTGGAAATAATCAATTCGATTTTGGAATCTGCCGGTAAAAAGACTGCGCTTTTGACTTCGGTTAGAGTGAAAATTGGAGAAAAATCAAAAAAGAATATGACCGGCAATACGATGCCCGGAAGAATGTTCATTCAACGATTTTTGCGTCGAGCGGTGAGCGCAGATTGCGAGTATGCTTTAATTGAATCAACGTCTCAGGGCACGGTTTTATATAGACATATGTTCATTAACTGGGCGATGGTTGGAATTACAAATTTGCACCCGGAGCACATCGAGTCTCATGGGTCGTTTGAAAAATACCGCGAAGCGAAGCTTTCTTTTTTGAATTACGCCGGCATGCAGGGAGCTCCGGTGTTTGTGAATGGCGATGACCCTAGCGCCGGATTCTTTGAAAAGGAGTTGAAAGAAAACGAGGTGGTTGTTTACAATGCAGAAGAATTGCCGGAGTTTACGCAGGAGGTTTATAAAATTTTGCCGGGGAAGTTCAGTCGGGAAAATATCGCATTGGCAATTTCGATATGCAGAAAGTTGGGTATTCCCGAAGAAAAAATTATTGAAGGAATAGAAAATTTTAAAGGGGTTCCGGGAAGAGTTGAATACGTTCAGAGAGAACCATTTGCGGTAGTAGTGGATTACGCTCATACGCCGGATTCCTTGGAGGCAATTTATAAGACGTTAAAAATGGGAATTCCGGACGGCAGGTTGATTTGTGTTTTAGGATCGGCTGGTGGGGGAAGAGATAAGTGGAAGAGGCCAATGATGGGAAGAGTGGCGGCAAAATATTGTGATTTGATAATTTTAACCGATGAAGATCCATACGAAGAAAAACCGGAAAGAATATTGGAAGAAATTGAAAACGGAATACGCGAAGCCGGATACGACATGGGAAATGTTTTTAAGATTTTAGACAGAAGAGAGGCTATTGCTTTGGCGGTTCGATCCGCTCATCCCGGAGATGTGGTTGTGTCAACCGGAAAAGGAAGCGAGTCTTGGATTCATCAGTCAAAAGACGAAAAAATTGCCTGGGACGAAAGGAAGGTTTTTGAAGAAGAATTGGAAAAGGTTAATTTATAACCACTTTGCGACTTGTTTTGCCTCGGCAAGACAGAAGCCTTCGCAAAATAAGTTGCAAAGTGTAAAAAAGCCCCACATCGTGGGGCTAGAAGAGCGAGAGGTTTGCCGACCGAACGGTCCTGCGGAAGATTTTGGTCTTCTGCTTTTTTTCGGTCCGCGGGACGAACTCCGGCTCTCCGCCGCATCCCTCGGTACAGGGGTAGGACGAGTCGTTCTCGGGAATCATCCCCGAAAGCTTCGGGCGGACTGCCGTAGCCTTACAGCCACGGTAGTCGAGGAAAATTACCATCCTCGGATACCGAGCCTGCAGGCGGCGGTGAAGGACGAGCTTGGCCTGTGCCTCGGAATAGGCGCAGGTGAACTCATTGAAGGTGATGTTAGAGTTGGCGATGTTCCCCCAGATGTGGTATTTGGTTTTCGCCTTTGCGATTGCACCCTTTTTCTTCAAAACGACTTCCTCCCTTTCTATTAAATGTGCCGCTGTATTATATCACAAAACTTTAATATGTAAAGTGGAATGAAAAATATATTATGCGTGGTATAATTTAAAGACAAAAAAATAAATTTATGAAACTAACTTTTCACGGAGGAGCAGGGAGCGTAACTGGGGCTAATTATCTTTTGGAGTCCGGTGATTCTAAAATTTTAATTGATTGCGGATTGGAGCAGGGAGGGAGTTTTGTGGAAAAAAGTAATTTTGAGGATTTTCAATATAATCCGAGCGAGGTGCAGGCGGTGTTTATTACTCACGCGCACATTGATCACGTGGGGCGATTGCCGAAATTAGTCAATGACGGTTTTGTCGGCACAATCTATTCAACTCCGCCGACCAAAGATTTTGCGGAATTACTGTTGATTGATTCTCAGCACGTATTAAAAGGGGAAAGTGACAAGGCCGGGCTACCTCCGCTTTACGAAGTGGAAGATATCGAAAGAGTAATGATTAGGTGGCAGGGAGTTCCGTATCATGAAACTGTTGAAGTCGGTCCGTTTAAAGTGACTCTTTATGACGCCGGACATATTTTAGGTTCCGCAATTATTAAAGTTGAAGCCGAGGGAAAGTCAGTGGCATTCTCCGGAGATTTAGGAAATTATCCGGCGCCAATAATCCACAACACCGAAAATCTTCCAGATGTGAATTATCTATTGATAGAATCAACTTACGGCGACAGATTCCACGAGAGAGAAGAAAACCGGGAGGCTGATTTGGAAGATGCAATTGAAGACGCGGTTAAGGATGGTGGAGTTTTGATGATTCCAACATTTGCAATGGAGCGTACTCAAGAGCTCTTGTATCACATGGACGATTTATTCACTCATGGACGTGTTCCAAAAGTGCCGGTATTTATTGATAGCCCGTTAGCGATAAAAATTACCGCAGTCTATAAAAAATATGAGAAATATTTTAACGCCGAGACATATAAACTGGTTAAGTCCGGAGAAGATATTTTGAATTTCCCGGGACTGCGATTAACTTTAACAACAGAACAATCCAAGGAAATTAATGATGTTCCCGCGCCTAAAATAATTATTGCCGGATCCGGTATGTCGAACGGTGGCAGAATTCTTCACCACGAGAAGAGATATTTATCCGATCCAAAGAGTACAATTCTTTTTGTGGGTTATCAGGCCAAAGGAACTTTGGGCAGAAGAATTTTCGACGGCGAAAAGACGGTTAAAATTTTCGGAGAGCCGATCCAGGTTAATTGCAAAATTCGAAGTATTAGCGCGTATTCCGCGCATGCCGATCAGCCGAAGCTTTTGAAGTGGGTCGAGCCAAGGAAGTCTACGCTTAAGAAGGTTTTTGTTATTCAGGGTGAAGAAGGCGCGAGCGAAGTGTTGGCGCAGAAGCTCCGGGACGAGTTTGCGGTGGACGCTTATGTTCCAAAAGGTCACGAGGAGGTTGTGTTATAATTTAAAAATGGAAAAAGAAGATAAAAAAACAAACGGACATAGTCATGGCAGTGGAGTGTATCACTTGAAATACAAAATTTGTATTTCCGGTGCAGCAGAGACCGGACATTGCTCCGAAACTGCTTTGCAGAATTCCGAGAAGCTTGGAGAATTAATCGCGCAACATAATTTAGTTCTGGTTACCGGGGCAACGACCGGCGCTCCTTTCTGGGCCGCCAAAGGCGCCAAGAAGGCGGGAGGTTTTGTAGTTGGTCTTTCTCCGGCGACAACCCAACAACATCACGTGGAATTTTATAAGCTTCCGATAGAATATCACGATTTAATTATCTACACCGGGTTTGATTATTCCGGCAGAAATTTGCTTTTAACCAGATCCTCGGATGCGGTTATAACCGTGTGCGGAAGAATGGGAACATTAAATGAATTTACGATTGCGTTTGAAGATAATAAGCCTCAAGGAGTTTTGCTTGGAAGTGGCGGGATGGCGGACATGTTACAAGATATTATTAGTAAGGCGCACCGAGGGCCGGGTAAGGTTGTTTTTGACAGCGATCCGGAGGCATTGCTGGAAAAGGTCATCGCCTTAATTGAAGAGGACAATAAACAAATAAAAAAAGATGAAGAAAAAAATTAAAAAGCAGGTTAAAAAAGTTTCCAGGCCAAAAAAGATTGCTAAAAAGGCAAAGGTTATCATAAAAAAGAAAAAAGTCGCCGTTAAGAAAAAAGTTGCGACAAAGAAGCAGGAGATTATTCCTAAAAAAAGCAAAGCCGTAAAAGCTAAAGTTGAGAAGCCCGTTGGAGTAATTACTCACTATTACAACAAAATAAAAGTTGCCGTAGTTAAATTTAAAGAGCCGGTCAAAGTCGGAACAAAAGTTTTATTCAAAGGGGCTACCACAAATTTTTCTCAAGTTATTTTATCTTTACAATATGAGCACGAGCAAGTTAAGGTTTCCAAGAAGGGTCAATCTCTGGGACTTAAGGTTGCTAAGCGGGTCAGAGAGGGGGACGAGATTTTTATTGAAAAATAGTGCTTAAGGCTATTCGCAAATATTTTAGTTCGGTCGGTATTTTGGTTGCCTCGACAATCGGCGCGGGTATTTTTGCTTTGCCGAAAACTTTTGAGACCGGAGGTTGGCTTCCGGGGATTATTTACCTCCTGGGTTTTTCGGGAGTTTTAATTTATGTGCACTATATATATTGGCTGGCTCTTGAGAAGAAGGGGATGCCAAGCTTATTGGGGCTGGTGGACTCCGAGCTGGGCGGTTGGGCGAAGAAGATAGGCTTTGTCTCTATAATCTTAGGTTTATTACTTACGCTATCCGCGTATATTGTTCTGGGCGGGAATTTTTTACAAAAGATTTTGCCGATACCGTCATATCTCGCCGTATTATTTTTTTGGATATTGTGTTCTCTTCCCATACTTTTTAATTTTTCTCGTTTTGTTTTTTTGGAGGTTGCCGGGGCCGTGGCTATGGTTATTTCGATTATATATTTATTTTTAGTGGCTCCGGAAGTCGGGAATTTTTTTTCTGCTCCATTAATTAATCTAAAAGAAATATTATTTCCATTCGGACCGTTTCTTTTCGCGCTTGCCGGGTGGACTGCGATCGAGCCGCTACTTCGGGAAGCCGGCAGGGGTAGAATCCAAAAGCATCCGATTAAAATTTTAAGTTACGGAACATTAATTGTGGCGTTCGTTTATCTGATTTTTTCCATGGCAATTTTCGGGTCATCAACTTTTGTTTCCGGAGACTCTTTGGCCGGAATTGATTTGATATCCGGATTTGGGCTTGGGTTAATCGTTTTTTTGGGGCTTATGGCAATTTGGACATCATATTTGCCGATAGTTCTGGAAATAAAAAAAGCAATCCACCGAGATTTAAAGTTCAGTGAGACGGCAAGTTTTGCCGTGCCGATTTTTCTGCCGATATTGCTATTCTGGGCCGGTTTGAATAATTTTTTGTTGATTATTTCGTTGGTCGGTGGCGTGTTTTTGGCTATTCAATACGTTTTAGTGGTCTTTGCCAGCGAAAAAGCGTTAAATCTTCAGGGGTGGAAATCCGTATTGGCCGGAATTTGCGGGCTTGTGTTTATTTTAGGGGCGATCTACGAAATTGTGTATTTTTTGATTAGGTAGAGGTAGCAGTCAGCTAATAGATAATAGTCATACAAGTAGTAAAAATATAATCGCGAAGCGTGGAGAACATACATTATTTTGTGATATTTTGTAGAGTAGAATAGAATTTATCTATGGAAGAAAAAAAGCGGTCACAAATATTAGTGGTTGTTGCCGTGGCGGCACTATTGGTTGTTTTTGGTCTTTCGTTTATAGCTTCGAACGGCGCGCGGGAAATTTCCGGCAAAAATATAGAATTTACCGATTCTTATGTCGTAGGATATGAGGGAGATTTCACATCTCTTAATTATTCATTTGCATATGACTCGTCCGTTTTTAGAGTGGCAAATCTGCCGAGTAAGTCAGAAATTAAAATAAAAGATTTACGAAGCGGAGATATTTCTAAAGTAGGCATTTTTTATAATGGCGCGGCGGGATTTTCGGGAGCCGAGGAATTTTTTGAGAATGTTTCGCTGGGGGAATCGGGGTCGGATATGTATGACGTTGTTAATTTGAGCGTAAAAATGTTCGGAAGATTTCCGGATGGAGCTTACGAAGGGTCAGCCGGAGATAAAGTGGCGATTTTTAAAACAGAAATCGGGTTTGTATATGCCGAGTCAAAAAATTTTAGTAGGGAGTTGTTGGGATTATTGGAGTCGTTTGTTTTGACTACCGGCGAGAAAACATCGGTTATGCCTACAGGAATAACTTTCAAGGTATATTTTTTGAACGATTCGATTAAAAAGAATGGCGACTGCGCGGAAGTGGTGCCGGTCGAGAGAATGGTTTTTGATACTAAGAATTTAGGAGAGGCCAGCTTGCGTCTTTTGCTCGAGGGGCCGAGAGGAGAAGAGTTGGATGCCGATTACATGTCTTCTATCCCTCGCGGGGTATGGCTGAATAGTTTGAAAATTGAAGACGGGGTTGCTTCCGCTGATTTTTCCAAGGAACTTTCGGCTACCGCCGGATCTTGCAACGTTTTAGCAATTAGAACTCAAATCGAAAAAACTCTTTTGCAGTTTCCGGCCGTAAAGAGCGTAAAAATTTCAGTGGAGGGAAAGACTGAGGGAATTTTAGAACCGTGAGCGCGGAGCGCGACTTATGACTTGTGACTTATAACCAATAACTTTTAAAAAATAAATATAGAGATTTGTAACTAATATTTTTCTCATATCATACATGATATGAGAAAAATGATTGAAAAATAAGGTAATGAATAAAGAAAGAGAATTGGAAAAACTTAAAGAAGAGATGATGGCGGATGCGAAGTTGCCGTTTAAGTCTAATTTAGTTTTTGGGGAGGGGAATGTGGGCGCGAAAGTTTTATTTATCGGGGAAGCTCCGGGGCGAGAAGAAGATAGATTAATTAGGCCATTTGTAGGTAGATCCGGAAAGCTATTGGATAAATTGTTTGCGAGCTTGGGATGGGAGAGAGGAGATGTTTATATAACCAACATTGTGAAACGGCGGCCTCCGGAGAATAGAGATCCATCTTTGCGAGAAATATCCGCTTATAAATCATACCTATCAAAACAAATTGAAATTATAGATCCAAAACTTATCGTTACTTTGGGAAGATTCTCTCTAAATTATTTTTTACCGGAGGCGAAAATTAGTAGAGATCACGGGAAACTTTTTTGTATTGATGGCAGATATATCTATCCGCTATTTCATCCGGCGGCAGCTCTTCGATCTCCGGAAAGAATGGGCAGTGCTTTAAAGAAGAGTTTTAAACGGATTCCGGCAATAATTAAGAAGGTGGAGAAAATGAAAAACCTGTAGCTTGTAATATGTAGCGCATAGCGTGGAAGGCAGGATGCCGAATGTGGAATTACGGAAAACGAATACTGGATCCCGGGTCGTGGCCCGGGATGACAAGGCGGGGTTATCCGACTTCTCCGCCAGCCGCCGACTGGCGGATTTGCAGGACATGGCGCGTGGCTACCCTGCTTCACTAAAGTTTCGCAGGGCGTAGCGCAGGGTTGCCGAACACATATCATGTGCTTGATAAAAAAAAGAGCACATGGCATGTGCTCGATTAGAATCTTTTGTTTGGTCTGATTTGGGGGATGGCTTTAATCCAGGGAAGCTCTCTTTTACAAAGAGGGCAAGGAGCTTTGACGTGGAGATAATAAACATGGAGAACCCCGACTCTTCCCTGGATTTGAATAAGGCGATGTTCAATATCTTCGTCAGCCGGAACCGGCCCTTCTATTTCTGTAATCACGCCGACGGTGTAGCCGATTCGGCAGTATCCACAGAAAAAATCACTTACGATTTCTTGACCGACTTCCGCATAGGGCGGGCGGAATTCAAGGCTCATAGCCTCACAAGCAGTGGCTTCTTCTTCGTTCTCGTATTCGCAATTACAGGTATCGCAGTAGAATCGTTCGGTTATCACTGAGCGGACCATTGTGGCCCTCCTTTTTTTGATTGCTAAGCAAATGCTATACGAATTTATTACTCGGTGTCAATTTGGCTCATCTTTTGTAATTTTGAGGGGTTGTTGTTGAATTTCTTCCGCGGAAATTTATAACTGTCCCTCGGCTATTTTATTTTCGCCTTCGACGGAAAACCAAGCTAAAATAGCCTGCGCGAAATCCCTCAAAATTAAAGGATTTGGGGGGGGGCGAGGAGACTTCAATACCATAATAAATTAATTCGCTCGGTGGTGGGGCTATCGGCTAGTGCTGATTACTAACGCTCATCTTTGTGGTAATATTTATATATCGAGATCAATATATAAATAAAAATGGATTTTGCGCCGGCATACATATTAAAACGAGGACTTTTCAGGATAAGCAAATTTTTGCACCACTATTATATAGACGGGACACGCTTTCTTTTTTATAAGTTTATTAATTTTATGGAAGTGGCCGATAGGTCGATCGCATTCGGTATAACTTTTAGAAATTTTTTCGTTCCCTTGTATCGGGATTATTCTATCGTCGGGCGGGTTCTGGGTGTAATTTTCAGGTCAGTTAGATTGTTGATCGGAGGAGTTATTTATCTATTTTTAGGATCTATTTTTATGCTAATCGTTTTGGCATGGCTACTTTTGCCGATTATTTTAATAACTTTTTCTTTTGGAGGAAGTAAAAATCTTAAATAAAAATGGAAGAACGACAAGCAATTAAAATATATTTGGATGAGCCGAGACTTAGAATGACTTATGGGGGAAGATTTTTGGTACGATTGTTCGCTATAGTTGGGGATATCGTTTTTGTTTTTGCTTCCATCGCGCTGGTTATTTCCGAAGATTCCAATTTGAGATATTTGGGAGTTTTGTTATTTTTGGGGATTATTGATCGTTTAATAAATAAAGAAGAGGGGAACGAGCATCTGATGGACGCCTCTAAAAAAGAGGAAATCAATTCCGCGGATTATTTAACCGGGAAAAATTTTCGATTAATCGAGAAGGCTTTTGAAAGGAGCATTATTAAACAGACATCTTTGCACCTGGAGTTGGCAGAATCTTTATTTGAGGCGGAGATGGTTGAAGAAGGGCTCCGCAGGCTAGATGTGGATCCGGATGAATTTTCTCAAAAATTATCTTCTCTGCTGAAGGAATCAAGTATTCCGGCAACCAGGGAAGAAAAATATAGAATGCTGGAGACTTTGTTATCCGATGCTTTGAGAACCGCTTTTTCTTCCGGTCATAAATCAATTTTGGTTTGCGACATTTTTTCATCTTTGGCGCTCACGCCGGATGCGGAGTTGGGAAGACTTTTTAGAACTTTTTCACTCACTGCACAAGATTTGGAGCAAGCGATGGTTTTTTCTCAGGCGTCGCGTAGGGCGCGAGCCTTATCTTTGTCCGGGATGATTCCTGAAGGTCATAAACGAATTCGCCATCGGGTTATGAATCGCGCCTGGACAGCGAGGCCTACACCGCTTTTGGATAGTTTTGGGATTGACTATACCGATTTGGCGAGAGAAGGAGCGATAGGATTGTTAATTGGACATGAAAAGGAGTATGCGAGAACAATAGACGCCATTTCAAAATCAGTTAGCCCGAACGCCCTTTTAATTGGGGAGTCCGGCGTGGGGAAGGAGTCGGTAGTAAAGCACATCGCCTTTTCTATCATAAAAGATAAGGTTCCGGCGGCACTTTTTGACAAGCGGTTGGTTGGCGTGGATTTGTCCAGGCTTATCGCCGGAGCGGAACCGCAAGAAGTTCAGTCTCGCATTCAGAAAATTGTTGAGGAAATATATTCCGCCGAAAATATAATTCTTTATTTACCGGATATTCACAATTTACTTAAGACTTCCGGATCGGCATATATGTCGGCTGCGGACGCGTTGCTGCCGATTATTCAGAGCGGGAGATTTCCGGTTATCGGCTCAACTTACCCGCGGGAGATGAAGCGTGACATTGAAGCGCACAGTGACTTTGCCGGGTTGTTCGAGAGTATTAATGTTGAGGAAATCAGCGTGGAAGAGGCTGAACGAGTATTGACTCTTTCAAGTATTCTACTGGAGAAGCAGATGAAAATAGAGGTTAGTTTTGGCGCAATAAAAACTGCCGTAAAGTTGGCTAAAAAATATTTTAGCAAAGGGAAGTTTTTGCCGACAAGTGCGGATGAGCTTTTAAAACTTGCGGCGGGCAGAGCGAAAGACGGCGGTAAAAAAAGATTAACCGCGGAAGAAATTATGGATGTGGTGGAATCCAGAATTAACATCCCGGTTAAGGAAGCGGACGAAGATGAAACCGGAAAACTTTTAAATTTTGAAAAAATAGTTCATGAGAAATTTATAAATCAGGAAGAAGCCGTCAAAGCGGTGGGAGATTCGTTGCGGGCATATCGTAGCGGATTGGCAAGGAAGGGAGGTCCTATCGCAAGTTTTTTGTTCGTTGGGCCGACCGGCGTGGGAAAAACCGAGCTGGCTAAAATTGTTACTAAAATGCAGTTTGGATCCAAAGATATGATGGTTAGATTTGATATGACCGAATATCAGGACAAGCAAAGTTTCCAGAGATTTATCGGGTCAGCTGACGGAGGAGTGCGCGGAGCGCTTACGGATGCGATTTTGGAAAAGCCTTATAGCTTGGTTTTGCTGGATGAGTTCGAGAAGGCTTATCCGGATATTTTGAATTTGTTTTTGCAGGTTATGGATGATGGGAGACTAACGGATGGAATGGGTAGGGTTGTTGATTTTCAAAATACGATTATTATCGCCACTTCCAATGCTCATTCGGACATAATTAATACGGCACTTGGTTCAGGACAGTCGATGACCGAGATTTCCGAATACTTGAAGAAAAAACTTACGGATGTTTTTAAGCCGGAATTGATAAATCGTTTTTCGAAGGTTGTGGTTTTTCGTGAGCTTTCAATTGAAGAGTTGGCGGTGGTGGCAAAATTACAACTTGCCGAGCTGGCAGAGACATTGGGGGAGCAGGGAATTGAATTATCGTTTGATGATTCAGTGGCTCTTTATATTGTTAAAGCCGGATATGACCGAGCTTTTGGGGCGAGACCAATCCGAAGGACAATTGAAGAGAAATTTAGAGCCGAGCTGGCTCAGAAAATTTTGCGAAAAGAGATATATCAGGGCAGTAATGTCCGAGTGGTTATTGAATCCGAAAAAATAGTTTTTAAAAGCGGTGATTAAAGAGAAAACAAACGAAGAAGTATCGGAACTACTTTACGAAATAGGAGAATTTTTGGCGATGCAAGAAGAACCTTTTAAGCCGAGAGCATACGAAAAAGCGGGGGATTCGGTTTCCGAGCTTTCCGATTCGGTTGTGAGTATCTATAAAGCTAACGGAATTAAAGGAATTGAGAATATTCCCGGGGTTGGAAAATCAATTGCGCAAACTATCGAAGAATTTCTTCTGACGGGGAAGTCTTCGCATTACGCGGAGCTTCAAAAAGCCGTGCCGGTTAATTTAAAAGAGCTTAGCGCCATCGAAGGGCTCGGACCTAAGTCTATAAAAAAATTATATCTTGCTTTAAAAATAAAAGACTTGGCTACTCTCGAGAAAGCAGTGAACGCTCATAAAGTTTCTAAGCTTGAAGGATTCGGAACGAAGGCAGAACAAAATATTTTGAAAAGCATCGAGTTCCTTAAGAAATCCGGTGGGCGATTTACCTTGGGTGAGGCGTTGCCATTTGCCGAAAAAATTAAGGAAAAACTTCTGGAGGTTGCCGGAGTTGAAACCGTTGTTATTGCCGGGTCAACGCGCAGAGGAAAAGAAACTGTGGGAGACCTGGATATTTTGGCAATCGTGAAGGATTCCAAAAAAATTATGAAAGAGTTTGTTTCTATGCAGGCGGTTGCCAAGGTTGTTGCCAATGGAGAAACTAAGTCATCAATAAAATTGAAAAACGGATTGGATGTTGATTTGCGCGTGGTGCCAAGAAATTCTTATGGGTCGGCATTGAATTATTTTACCGGCTCTAAGATGCACAATATCGGCTTAAGAAAACTTGCGATAAAAAAAGGCTATAAACTTAATGAATATGGGCTTTATCGAGGACTTAAGCAGATTGCCGGAAAAACTGAGGAGGAGATTTATTCCGCGCTTGGACTTCAGTATGTCGAGCCGGAGATTAGAGAAAATACCGGTGAAATTGAGTCGGCGATGATCGGTAAATTGCCGAAACTTATCGGCTACAAGGATTTACAGGGCGATTTGCAGGTGCAAACCGATTGGACTGACGGCGCGCACTCCATAGAACAGATGGCGAAGGTGGCTATCTCTCGCGGACTAAAATATATCGCGATTACCGATCACACAAAACGATTGGCGATGACCGGAGGTTTAGACGATAAAAAAATTTTAAAACAGATGGCAGAGATTGATAAATTAAATAAAAAGTTCGCCGGCAAGATAAGAATTTTGAAGGGAAGTGAGTGCGATATTTTAAAAGACGGAAGCATGGATTTGTCGGATAAAACACTTTCCAGGTTGGAGGTGGTGGGGGGAGCGGTACATTCAAATTTCAATTTATCCGGCAAAGAGCAGACTGCAAGGATTTGTAGAGCGATGGAGAATAAGAACGTAGATATAATTTTCCATCCAACCGGTAGAGTTATTAAAAGGCGAGAGGCATATGCCGTAGACGCCGAGGCGCTTATCCGCAAAGCTAAAGAGACCGGAACGATATTAGAAATTGATGCATACCCGGATAGGCTGGATTTGAAGGACGATTATATTCGCAGATGCGTAAATTCCGGCGTGAAACTTTCGATTGATTCCGACGCGCATTCCTCGGAACATTTTGATTTTTTGAAATTTGGGATTACGCAGGCGCGTCGCGGTTGGGCGAAAAAAAGTGATATAATAAATACTAGAGACGTCGAAGGGATGTTGGGGATGCTGAAGAATGGCTAATGACTTATCGCCAATCACTAATAATTCCGGCCTCAAATTCTTTTTAGTTATTTGTTATAAGTTGATAAGCTATGAGTCCTTTAACTATCCCCAGCTGTTGTTGCCCCCCCCAGAGGCAAAATGTGGTATAGTTAGAACATAGAATATAGAACTCAGAAAATAGAATTTAGAATAATTACGAAATTACGAATCAATACGCCTGCCTGCCGGCAGGCAGGAATTATACGAATGAAGAATAAAAACAAAGGAAGTTTCTTTTCTATTCTGTCATTGTCCAACTTGCTTGGACAATCCAGGTTTTTGAATTCTCTTTTCTGTCATCCTGAACGCAGGGAAGGATCTAATTTAGATTCTTCGCAGGCTCAGACTGACCCCTGCCTGCCGGCAGGCAAGGCTTCGACTACTCTCAGGGTAAACAAACGGGGAAGCTTTACCCTTATCGAACTCCTGGTAGTCCTCGCCCTAGTCGCGATTTTAAGTGTGGTTGTTATTATGGCTCTTAACCCAGGGGAATTACTCAAACAAGCCAGAGATTCCAATCGATTCTCGGATCTCTCGACAATCAACACCGCGCTTAATCTGTTTTCTGCAGATGTCTCCACAGGATCTATGGGAACACCCACGGTGGTTTATGTATCCATTCCGGACATATCTTCAACGTGCGCCAACTTAGGTCTGCCAACTCTCCCAACCGGCTGGCAATACAATTGTGTCACCACTGCCAATCTCCGTAAAACCGACGGCACCGGCTGGATTCCGGTTAACTTCCAAAAGATATCATCCAATTCTCCAATTTCACAACTTCCCATCGATCCAATCAATACCACTACAAGTCTGAATTATTACACCTATATGTCTGGAGGAAGCTGGAAGCTAACCGCCGTATCCCTGGAATCCCAAAAATACATTGTGCAAGGAAATACCGACGGAGGCACAGCGCCCGCTTCTTTTGAAATGGGAAATAATATGAATCTTGGAGCAGGAATCTTTCCAAATGGTTGGATTAGAGTCCCTGGCAACTCCACCTTCGGAACATCTGATTTTTGGGTGATGAAATACGAAGCCAAGTGCGCGGATACTACGGGTCCGCTTGGATCGGCACCTTACGATACCGGATATCAAACGTATAATAATTCTGGATATCCTTGTAATACATCCGGAAGGTATTTAACTTCCACTCCTGCCGGATACCCAATCGCAAATATCGATCAAACAACTTCACATTCTTACTGCCAATCTATCGGAGCACATCTCATCACCAACAACGAATGGCAAACAATTGCTTGGAATGCACAGAGTGTATCAAGTAATTGGAGCGGAAGTTCAGTCGGAAGTGGATACTTGGGCAGAGGAAATTCAAATGGTTCTGCGGCGCAAATTGCATCTGCAGACGACACCAATTCAACCTACCTTGTCACAGCCGACTTCACTCACCGACGTGCCCACACTCTTTCGAATGGTCAAATTATTTGGGACTTGGCAGGGAACGTTTGGGAATGGACTAACGACACAATCACCAACGGAAATCAACCACAGCCGACAGGATGGCGAGAGTTTCCGAACATAACAAATTGGGGAACCTTATCTCCAACTCTCGCTGGACCTTCAAATTCAGCCTGGACCGCAACTCAGGGAATTGGCAGGATAAATTCCTCATACTCCGCCGGAGGGTCAACTCCTTACGCCTTCGTTCGCGGTGGGGATTGGTATTATGACACGTACGCTGGGGTAGAGACGTTGATCTTGAGCACTGGTCCGACGGATACGGGCGGCAGCATCGGGTTCCGCTGTGCTCGGTAGTTGTTGTTTAGTAATCTGAAATCTGTAATCTAGTATTGGTTTTGTATTTTCTCCTGTTCTTTCCGATTAAGCGGAAAGAACAGGAGAAAATAAAATATAGAATTTAATTTTCAAAATGCTTCAGGATCTAATAATTTATCAAAAGACTTACGATTTTTTGCTTTGGTTGTATCCGGTTGTAAATAAATTTCCGAAAAATCCTGGCTTGGGTACGTAAAACTCGCGGATTCCTGGGGGTTGAGGCGGAAGTTTGGCATTTGACAATATTATCCGTTTATATATACTTTCGGATATGGACACAACTATTTTAATAAAAACTAAAAAGGAATTGAAGGTGCAGGCGCAAGATTTGGCCAGGGAGCTTGGGTTTTCTTTGACGGATATTATTAACGCCTCACTCAGACAGTTTATCGTAAATCAAGGCATCGTGATTTCTAAGATGCCTACTGAAGAGTTGAGCCTTTATGTCAATAAAAAAGATATAATCTCCTCTTACAAGGATTCGTTAAAAGAATTTCAAAGATGATTCTTTTAAAAAGCAGGAATTATGTCAAGGAGACAGCCTTGCTTTCTGATAAAGAAAGGAAATTTTTGTTGAAACAAGAAGTCTTATTGAGCAAAAATATGTTTAATTCGAAACTTCATACTAAAAAACTGAAAGGATTCGGTAGTGATAGAGTCTTTTCTTTCAGGGTTACTCGTGTTTATCGTGGAATTTTTCGGTTGAATAGTCAGGACATTATTCTGTTCGCAATCGGGCAGAGAAAGGATATTTATCAATCTTTGGACTAAGTGGTTCAATAAATAAATTATTACCAACAATTAATAATTAAAACGGTATAGGCAAAGTGAAAAATAAAAATCCCTGAATTCTCAGGGATCTTTTAGTTATCAGTTATTAGTGATAAGTTATTAGTCTATCTTGCGTATTCCACTGCTCTGGTCTCGCGGATGACATTAACTTTAATTTCTCCTGGGAACTTAAGTTCGGATTGAATTCGGTTGGCGATTGAGCGAGCCATTTCCAAAGCGCCAAAGTCATCAATCTTTTCCGGAGTAACGAATACTCGGAGTTCGCGTCCGGCAGAAATTGCATAGGCTTGTTTAACTCCCGGAAATTCGCCGGCAATTTTTTCCAAGTCACCGAGACGTTTAATATAATTTTCCATTGTTCCACGTCTGGCTCCGGGTCTGGCGGCAGAGAGGACATCAACGGCGGTAACCACAAAAGATTCCGGGGATGCATAAGGATAGTCTTCGTGGTGAGAGCGCATGGCGTTGATAACGTCTTCGCCAACTCCATATTTGCGCAAGATTTTAATACCAAGCTCCACGTGGGTCCCTTCAACTTCGTGGTCAATTGCTTTTCCGATATCGTGGACCAGCGCGCCTTTCTTCGCAAGGGCAACATTGAGTCCAAGTTCTCCGGCAATCATTCCGGCCAGGTAAGTCATTTCAATCGAGTGAGTTAAAACATTCTGGCCAAAACTGGTTCGGAAGTGAAGTCGGCCGAGCAGTTGGAGGATTTCTTTCGGTAAATCATAAACTCCAACTTCCATCGCGGCGGCTTCGCCGATTTCCGACATTCTTTTGGTTAGTTCTTCTTTAGCCTCTTCTACTTTTTCTTCAACTTTGGCTGGCTGAATTCGGCCGTCTTTAATAAGTTTTTCTAAGGCGAGACTGGCGACTTCACGTCGGAATGGATCGAATGAAGAAATGACAATCGTGTCCGGAGTTTCGTCCATAATAAATTCTACACCGGTGGCTCTTTCCAGGGCGCGAATATTTCTACCTTCGCGACCGATAATTTTTCCTTTGATTTCTTCATCTTGGAGGTGAAACACACTGGTGGTTAATTCGGAAACGTGGGAACGGGCATAGCGTTGAAGGGCTATGGTGATAACTTCCTTAGCTTTTTTCTCGATTTCATCCCGAAGATCTTTTTCCAGTTTTTGCGAGGTCCGAGCAAGGTCGTCACGGCTTTTTTCTTTTATTTCCGTGAACAATGCTTCGCGGGCTTCGTCTCGGCTCAAGCCACCAATCCTTTCCAGTTCCTTTTTTGTTTTTTCTTTTACTTCTTCGAGTTCTTTAACTTTACCTTCAATAACCTCCCGTTCTTTTCGTAAGGAATTTGATTCGTATTCGAGGGTATTTAGTTTTTTGTCGATGGCTTCTTCGCGTTCGTGTATCTTTGTTTCCAGCGCCAGAATTTCACGTTTTCTTTCTTTTTCTTCTTTCTGGGTTTCTTCGAGTATCTCCGAGGCTTTTTCTTTGGCGGTAAAAAGAATCTCTTTGGCTTTGTTTTCAGCTTCAGACGTTCTTTGTTGTAGTTGTTGGTCCAGACTTCCGAGCTGTTTAGCTACTATTTTTTTTCGGACTATGTATCCGATTCCTAAACCTAAAACCAGCGCCACGATGGCTGCTAAATATGTATACATTGTATTTTTTTGTGATTAAAATCTTCATTAAAATCCCTTTCGGGGGGCTCCTACTGAAGTGTTAAGACTTTTGAATGGACTTTGATAGTATACAGAGTATTGGCATACTCGTCCAGGGCGCTCCGAATAGTCCTTTTTGGCCTACATTCAAAACCCCAGCGGGTTTTGAACTGGCACTCAGCTTGCCGACTCCGCCGACAGGCGGAGACCATGCTCGGCAAACTTCGTAGCCCGGCCAAGAAGAACTATTCTCCGCGTGATTGGATGCTTTTCGTTGATTTATCTCTTTTTGGTGTCTATCTCGCTAAATCTTATTATTAGTATTATTCGTATAATTCGCAGACATTAGTATATTCCTGCCTGCCGGCAGGCAGGGCTTTGGCGGGCAAGCAGGCCCGGGATGACAAATACAACTTGTATTCCACGCTACAAGTTACATGCTATACGCTACACGTCTTTGTGCTACGCGTTACAAGTTACGCGTTACACGTTATAATCTACGATATGCGGCGAACTGTTGTATTAATAATTTTGGACGGATGGGGGATTGGGAAGGAAGATGAATCCAATCCTATTCATGTTGTTCAGCCAAAAACTTTTAAATTTTTAGAAGAAAATTATCCTATAACCAGCCTGCAGGCTTCGGGTATTTCTGTCGGGCTTCCGTGGGGAGAGGTTGGGAATAGTGAAGTTGGTCACTTAACTTTGGGGTCGGGACGGGTTATCTATCAGTATTATCCGAGGATTACCATGTCGATTCAGGATGGAACTTTTTTTGAAAATCCGGCGCTTCTGGGCTGTGTCGAGCACGTCAAGAAAAACGATTCCACTCTAAATTTTGCAGGGCTTCTTTCCAAGGGGAACGTTCATGCCTCAATCGAACACGTTAAGGCATTATTGAAATTTGCGGAGCAACAAGGAATAACCAAGGTTAAGCTCCATCTTTTTGCAGATGGCAAGGATATGTCGCCAAAAACTTTGGAAGGATTAATTAAAGAATTGCCGATGGATAAAATCGCCACGGTTATCGGCAGATATTACGCGATGGACCGCGAGGGGAACTGGCGACTGACTAAAGAGGCATACGATTGCATGACCGGATCCGGGGGAACTCTGGTGCGAGGGAATTTGGATGAATTGATAAAAAATAATTATGCCAAAGGATTAAACGAGGAGTTTTTGGTTCCGCTTAAGGTCCAGGCCGATTGCGGGATAAAAGATGGGGATGCTCTTTTCTTCTTTAATTATAGAGAAGACAGCATCCGACAGATTGCTATGGCGTTTATCGATAAAGAATTTGATAACTTCCCACGGAAAGAGATGCCGAATTTACATGTGGCGACGATGTCTCATTATATGGATAAATTTCAAGTGCCGGTGGCGTATCCGCCGGAGGTAATTACAAGCCCACTCGGGAAGGTTATTTCCGATGCCGGATTGACCCAGCTTAGACTTGCCGAAAGCTATAAATATGCTCACGTAACGTATTTTTTTAACAGTTATGTAGAAACGCCATACACCGGAGAATACAGGGTCCTGGTTCCTTCGGAGCCAATTCCTCATCCGGATGAACATCCGCAAATGATGGCATCCGCTATTACCGACCGACTTGTTCAGGCAATGGAAAATAGGGCATTCGATTTTATTTTAGTTAATTATGCTAACGGAGATACTATCGCTCACTCCGGAAATTATCATGCATCGCTCGAAGCGGTTAAAACAATTGATGCCGAAATAGGGAGAGTGGTCCAGGTTGCGTTAAACACCGATGCCATAGTGATTATTACTTCCGATCACGGGAATATGGAAGAGCTTATTAATCCCGCGACCGGCAGGGTAGAAACTCAGCACGACCCTTCGCCGGTGCCTTTTTACTTGATGTCCAGAGAGTTCAAGGGCAGAAAATTTATTAATTGGCAATCGGTTGCGAATGAACCAATCGGAATAATCTCGGATGTGGCGCCGACCATTTTGAATATTATGGGATTGAAACAGCCGGAGGATATGAGCGGGAAAAATTTGTTGAGAGACTTGGTTTAGTTGCGTGCTTCCTTGTGGTATAATTAAAAAAATGATTAAGAACGCAGTTCGGGGAGTGGTATCAATAGTCGTGAATGCCTTGGCATTTTTTGCTTTGGGTTCTTATGTAACAGGGTTTTATGTCGCGACGGATATTAAAGACCTTTTACTTTTGTCGGCAATTTTTACGGTTTTATATTTCATTTTACGTCCGATTGTTAAGCTTTTTTTGGGACCGCTAATCGTTCTTACCTTAGGATTGGGGTTGTTGGTGGTAAATGCCTTAATGCTGATTTTGGTTGACTTTTTGTCCCCGGCGCTTACAATTGGTGGAGTTGAGCCGTTGATTATCGCCACGCTGGCAATTAGCGTCTTGAACTTCTTATTACACATATCAGAAAAAAATGATTGAAATAGCATTAATAATAGTTTCAGTTTTACTAATAACGCTGGTATTGCTTCAGCAGAGGAATGTCGGAATGTCCGGCCTTTTTGGAGGCGGAGAAGCCGGTGGATTTTATCAGGCCAGGCGAGGAATGGATAAATTCTTTTTTGTATCCACAATCGTCTTGTCGGTGGTATTTATCGGTCTATCGGTCTATAAGCTTTTTTTGAATTAAAAAATTAGCAATTAATGAGTTGGCTTAAAAAAATATTTTCCGCCTTTTCTTCCAAGGAGAAATTGGCGTTCATTCTTACGTTAGGAACACTAACCGTCAGTGGCCTGTTACTTTTGGGTATATTTGTAAGAGAGAATACTCGTCCGGCTCCGGCAAGCGGAGGAGAATATTCGGAGGCAATAGTCGGACAGCCATCATTTATAAATCCGTTATTTGCGGACACCTTTACGGATAAGACTATCGCGAGGCTAACTTTTGCTTCCGTTTCCGATTTGGCGGAAAAAATTGAAAGCGATAAAACCGGAAAGGTTTGGAAGGTCAGATTGAAAGAGGGTTTGCTTTGGTCTAGTGGAGAAAAATTGACTAGCGACGATATCATTTTTACATTGCAGAAAATTCAAGATCCGCAAACTTCATCCCCATTTTTTAGCAGTTGGCAGGGGGTGGTGATAAGCCGAGTGAGCGAATTGGAAGTTCAGTTTAATCTTTCTTCGCCATACGGTTTTTTTGAAGATAATCTTTCCAATTTGTATCCGGTTCCGAAATACATTTTTGCGGATACTCCGGCATCTAACTGGCGCTTGGCAAATTATAACCTGAAGCCGGTCGGTTCCGGGGCTTATGTTTTTGAAGAGATGGAGAAGCGAGACGATGGTTTTATTTCCAGCTATTCACTTCGTCCCAATAAGTTCTATTCCGGAAAGGCGGCTTTTATCGGGAGGGTTACGTTGAACTTTTTTACAAAACAAGAAGATGCGATTGATAGTTTTAATTCCGGTTTATCGGACGGACTTCCGCAGGTAACTCCGGAAGATATTTCCAAAATAAAAAGAACATATGATTTGCATGCTTTCCCTCTTTCAAACTATTACGCAGTATTTTTAAATCAAAGTCAGAATGAATTACTGGAAGATAAGGCGGTCAGGGAAGCTCTTTCTTTGGCGGTTAATCGAGATCGCATAATAAATGACGCACTTTTGGGATACGGCAAGAAGCAGGCCGGGCCACTGCCGGAGTCGGGAGAGTCCTCGGATTCACAGAAATATGACAAAGGCCAAGCCGAGGAGATTTTGGATAACTCCGGATGGAAGATTGGCGAGGATGGAATTCGCCAAAAGACTTATAAAAAAGAAATTGTCAAACTTCAGATTGAGCTCCTTTCTCCGCAAAAAGATTTTTTGAAAAAGACAGCCGAACTTATCGCCGAGGACTGGAAGAGTATTGGAGTTGAGGTGAGGCTTTCCACCCCGACCGCCGAAGAGATTTTGGCGGAGCCGATTAAAAATAGAAATTATCAAGCCCTTCTTTTTGGAAATTTGGTAAATTCATCCGGAGACTTATTCTCTTTCTGGCATTCTTCGGAAAGGTTTTATCCGGGATTAAATCTTTCGATTTATAATAATAAAACCGTGGATAAACTGATTGAAGATGTTCGTGGAAGTTTAACTTTTGAAAATAAGAACAATGCCCAAAACGAATTGCTGAGGCTGATTGGCGCGGACGTGCCGGCAATATTTTTATATAGTCAGCCGTATTTATTCTTGACCAGCAAAGATATTCAGGGGATTAACGAGGTGCATCTGGAAGATTTTTCGGACAGGGCAAAAGAGTTAAAGAATTGGTATGTGAAGGTGGCGAGGACGTTCAAGTAGAAAAATTAGAAAGTAGAACATAGAATTTAGAAAATAGAATAATGCATTGATTCCATTCTAAATTCTACTTTCTACGTTCTAGGTTCTATATGGGAGTTGTGTTTTTTGGGGATTCAGGTATAATCTGATTAACGTTTAACTCTCCATTTTGTGTGTATTCAGGGTAGGTCTCGCGCAGGTTGAAATCGGCCGGCGAAATAACTTGAAACAATTTGTAAATTTAAACGGACGAGTAGTGAAGCTGGTTGCTTCATCCCTTATACCAATGCCGCGGTGGCGAAACTGGCAGACGCACTGGCTTCAGGTGTCAGCGGTCGCAAGACCATGAGAGTTCAAATCTCTCCCGCGGCACAAAGACGGCATTGGCGTGAGGGCAGTCTAAAGGTTCAATTCCTTATTCGTCCACAGATGGTGTTAATAGTTTATTCCTAAAATAATTTAATCGAATAAACACCGCCAGCTAAATGGAATTTGTCGAAAATTCTATAAATAGCTTTGGATTTTGTTTTAGTCAAAACTCAATATTAATCAATTTTACTCCAAAGCAAATAAAAAAATGATTCAGAATGTATCACGATCTCGCGCTTCCGGTCCTCAACAAAGGACTTCGAGGGCGTCGGGAACCGCCGGCTTTGTAAAAAAAGAAAGATCGGCGCATCACGGTGCGGTAAGACGCGCACCGACAAAACAAACGTCTAAACATAACGAGCGATTCCTTCCTTCCGAAGGAGTTCAGCTTAAATTTATCCCGCTGGGAGGATTGGAAGAAATCGGAAGAAACTGTTCTTATTTTGAATATGGGAACGAGATTGTAATAGTCGACGTCGGTATTCAGTTTCCGGAAGAGGCAACCCCCGGAGTAGATTTTATTATTCCCAACGTTTCATCTCTCGAAAATCGTAAAAAGGATATTCGCGCAATTATTTTGACTCACGGCCACTTCGATCACATCGCCGCGATTCATTATCTAATCGAGAAGTTGGGTAACCCGCCGATTTTGACTTCTCCGTTTACGAAAGCGATTGTGGAGAAGAGACACGAGGAATTTCCGAATGCTCCAAAATTAAATTTCATTACCGTTAAAAACGGTAGCAAGATTCCGATATCGGAACATTTGACCGCCGATTTCTTTTCGGTGGGACACACCATCCCCGAGGCTCTGGGTTTTATTTTAAATACTCCGGCAGGGAAGATGGTTAATTTTGGGGATTTTCGATTGGATATCGATGCCAATGGAAAGCCGACTAATTTGGATATTTTTTATCGACTGGCCGAAGAAAAAATTCATAGCATTTTTATCGATAGCACCAACTCCGACTCGCCGGGATTTTCGGCTTCGGA
This sequence comes from Candidatus Liptonbacteria bacterium, assembly GCA_023244935.1. Taxonomy (GTDB): domain Bacteria; phylum Patescibacteriota; class Minisyncoccia; order UBA6257; family 2-01-FULL-56-20; genus JAHFLJ01. The sequence continues at coordinate 13,337 of JAHFLJ010000001.1, read as the reverse complement.
AAGAGTTGTCGAGGAAAACTTGAATAATATACTCAAGAACGCGCGCGGAAGAGTGATTATCGCCACGTTTTCTTCTTTAGTGGATCGATTGCTCGCAATTATTAAAACCGCCTATCAACTTGGAAGGAAGGTGGCGATTAACGGGCGTTCCATGAAGAATAATTTGGATATCGCCAAACAGCTTGGATATTTTAAAGAGGTTAAAGATCAAATAATTCCGCTGGAAGATGTCAACAAATTTCCGGATGAGAAGATTATTGTTTTAACTACCGGAGCGCAGGGAGAGTCAAATGCCGGACTTATGAAAATTGTTTCCGGCGAGCATAAGTCCATTCGCCTTAAAGAGCATGACACAATTGTTTTTTCTTCGTCGGTTGTTCCGGGGAACGAACGCAGTGTTCAGTTTTTGCAGGATAATATCGCTCGACAGGTGGACGAAGTTTATAATTCCAAGTTTTTGGATATCCACGCGAGCGGTCACGCCCATCGAGAAGACATTAAATTAATTTTGGAAATAATTAAGCCGAAATTTGTAATCCCAATTCATGGATATTATTTCAAGCGAAAATCTTTGATTAAGATTTCACGGGAGGCCGGAATGTCGTCCGAGCAGGTAATTATGATGGACAACGGCGAAGTTGCCGAAGTTACCGAAAACACCTTTAAGATAACTCAAGAAAAAGTTCCTTCTTCTTACGTTATGGTTGACGGCTTGGGGGTCGGAGACGTGGAAGAGGTTGTTCTGCGCGATCGATTAAACTTGGCGCAAGAGGGGATGGTGGTAGCGGTGATCGCGATTGACCGTCGAAGTAATCGAGTTCTTAAAAATCCGGATATTATTTCCCGTGGATTTATCTATATAAAAGAAAATCAGGAGATGCTGGAAGAAATTAGAAGAAAAATCCGGGCAATAATTTCCAGGATGCCGGCGAATCAAGAAATTGATGCCGATTACCTAAAGACTTTAATCCGCGAGCAGATTGGTCAATTCTTATATACGAAGACCAAGCGACGACCGATGATTTTGCCGGTAGTGATAGAATTGTAAGAGCAGAACATAGAACTTAGAACCTAGAAAATAGAATGAGACGGTAACATCAAAAAACTCTGCGCCGGCAGAGTTTTTTTTGTACATTGAACTTATGGAGGTAGTTATATATATTAAACAGAGATGAAAAAGGAAAGATATTATTTTGACTACGCATCGACTACTCCGGTTTCGGAGGCGGTTTTTAATGCGATGAAACCATATTTTAAAAAGAAATTCGGGAATGCCGGTTCGGTGCACGGCTTTGGTCAAGAGGCGATTATGGCGATAGATAAGTCTCGCGAGATTATTGCCAAGGAACTCAACGCAGACTTTCGAGAAATTGTTTTTACCGGATCGGCTACGGAAGCGAATAATCTGGCTTTGCGTGGAGCGATTTTAAAATGGCGGAATGATTTTAAGGATAAAATCCCTCGGATAATTGTTTCGGCAATTGAGCATGATTCTATTTTGGAAACAGCTAAAGAACTAGCGAAAGAAGGGGCTGAACTGAAAGTTTTAAAAGTTAACAAGGATGGACTGGTTGATTCGAAGGAATTCAAGGAGTTGCTCAGTCCGAATACGGCAGTAGTTTCGATTATTTTTGGGAATAACGAGATTGGAACAATCCAGCCGGTGGAAGAAATCGGGAAGATTATATCCGGTTTCAAAGAAACTCAAAAATCCGCCGGAGCGGAATTTAGCGGAAATATTTATCCGTTATTTCACAGCGATGCTTCTCAGGCGTTTCAATATTTGAAGTGCGATACGCAAAGGTTTGGAGTTGATTTACTGACAATTTCTTCGCATAAAATTTATGGGCCGAAGGGGGCGGGCGCGCTGTTTGCAAAAAGATTTCAAAAAACTAAAGGGTTTTATATCCAACCGATTAATTTCGGCGGAGAGCAGGAATTCGGAATGAGGCCCGGGACCGAGAATGTGCCCGCAATAGTTGGTTTTGGAGTAGCAGTTTCCGAAGTTGTAAAAATTCGAGACAAGGAAATGGAAAGAGTGTCGGAATTAAAAACTTATTTTTTGGACGGCTTGAAGGGCTTGGGGAAAAAGTTGGAAATTAACGGGGATATTAAAAAATCGCTTCCGCATGTAGTTAATGTTTATTTTCCAAAGAATAAAGCCGAAGAAATAATCACCGCGTTGGATTTGGCGGGATTCGCAGTTTCCGCCGGTTCGGCTTGTAAGGCAAGATCGATTACTCCTTCCTATGTTGTGGAGGCTCTGGGATACAGGAGGGAGCGGGTTTTGGGGAGTGTCCGGTTCAGTTTTGGCCGGCAGACTAGCAAAAAAGAAGTGAAAAAATTGCTTGCGGACTTGAAACGTGTAATGTGTAACTTGTAACACGAGATGCAAGTTTTTGTCTGTCATTGTCCAACTTGATTGGACAATCCAGTATTAATCTGGATTCCCGCCTTCGCGGGAATGACAAGACGATAAAATTTGCAACTCGAAAGAAGAATACTTATAACTTAAGCGTTTAATGTTTTAAAAAATGAAAGAATTGATATAATTAAGTTGTAGAAGAATTTAGTTGGGTAAAATAGTCGAGACACAATCCCAGCTCGAATCGCGCGAGGTTGTGGATGTAAATCCCGCTTCGCCGATGAGGTAATGGCCTATTCGGCCAGCGCGGGATTTTCTAAAGGTCAAATATTAAATAAAATAAAATCTTGAGTGTAAGTGACGGCACAATTAGAGCGGGATGCTCATGATTGTAGTCAATCGCTTCGCTCTTGAACAACCATGGCAAATAAAAAACTAATAACAATCATCGGTGCTTTTTTGGTGGTTTCCGGTTTACTGGTTTCGCAAGCGAATGCGGGATTTTTTGAAGATTTATGGAAAGGGCTAACTTCTCCATTTTTAAATAATGCAGGGTCAACAAGTGTCGATAGCAAACTTTCTTCTCCTGAAAATGAGAAAGAGACGAAGAATGCGGATATTTCGTTATATAAGCCCGCCGGCGATTATGAAAATGCTGTAGTCGCGGCAGTTAAAAAGGCTTCTCCGGCAGTAGTGGCGATCACAATTTCCAAAAATGTGCCGAAGATTGAATCATGCCCGGGGCAAAGCCCTTTCGGTAATTTGCCTCCTGAGTTTCAACAGTTCTTTGGCGGGGGAATGGATTTTTCTGTGCCGTGTCAAAAAGGAACCGAGCTTAAAGAAGTTGGAGGTGGTAGTGGATTCATAATTTCTTCGGATGGATTGATTGTGACCAATAAGCACGTGGCATCGGATAAAACGGCGCAATATACGGTATTTACAAGTGACGGCAAAAAATACCCGGCAACTATTTTAGCTCAGGATCCGAGCCAGGATTTAGCAATTTTAAAAATAAAAGAGAGCGGACTGCCAATGGTAGTTTTAGGGAATTCTTCTTCGATTGAGCTTGGGCAAACCGCGATTGCTATCGGCAACGCATTAGGGGAGTTTAGAAATACGGTTTCGGTTGGAGTTATTTCCGGACTGGCCCGCAACATTGTTGCCGGAGATATGATTTCTTCCGAGAATCTTGATGGAGTTATTCAAACCGATGCGGCAATCAATCCTGGGAATTCCGGCGGACCGTTGCTTAATTTGCGCGGTGAAGTTATCGGGATAAATACCGCAGTGGCAAATAACGCGCAGAATATCGGTTTTGCTATTCCAATAAATCGAGCGAAAAAAGCAATAAATTCGGTTAAGTCCAGCGGAGAGATACAAACGGCATACTTGGGCGTTAGAAATATTATCGTGACGGAGGAGATGGCGAAAAAACAAAATTTGCCGGTAGACTATGGCGCGCTGATTCGTGGAGGGGAGGACGGTCCGGCGGTGCAACCGGATTCTCCGGCGAGTAAGGCCGGAATCCTGGCGGAAGATATCATTCTTTCCGTCAATGGGAAGAAAATTGACAAGGACAATTCTTTAAGCGCGTTGATTTCGGAATATAACGTTGGCGAAACGGTCACCTTAAAGATTAATCGCGCCGGAAAGGAGATTGAGATTAAGGTAACATTAGGGAAAAGACCGACTCAATAAAAATAAGGCAAATTAGCAATCTCCCCTAGAGATTGCTAATTTTATTTTGCGTGATATAATAAGTTACGAAATTACAGATATAATACCAATATACGAATTTTACTAATGATGCGAATCATGTGAATGTAGAATATAATTAATCTAAACTACTAAATCGATGCCAAATTTTCATAAATTTACAATTAAGGCTCAAGAATCGTTACAGCGAGCTCAAGAAGCCGCCGCTCAAAAAGGGAATGGTGAACTTCGGGCGGTTCATCTGTTGGCTTCACTTTTGGAAGACCCGCAAACTTTAATAATCCCCACTTTGGAAAAGGCAGGGGTAAATATCGATGTATTAATGGATATGGCTTATTCGGCAATGGATAGGTTGCCTAGATCCGGAGCCGCGGGAAGTGTAGGCCAGTTATATTTATCCCAAGAGTTAATAAGGGTTTTGGATCAGGCCGGAAAAGAAGCTGCCACTCAGAAAGATGAATTTGTTTCTTGCGAACATTTGCTTCTAGGATTGTTGGATGTCTCTTCCGAGGCGAAAGTTATTTTGGGAAATTTTGGAGTTCAAAAAGAGGTGATTCTAAAAATAATTTCAGAGATTAGAGGGTCGGCAAGGATAACCGATGAAACTCCGGAAAGCAAATATCAGGTTTTGGAAAAATATTCCATTAATATAACCGAGCGTGCCCGCAACGGAGAGCTCGATCCGGTAATCGGCCGAGAAGATGAGCTGCACCGCTTGATGCAGGTTTTGTCGCGTCGAACTAAAAACAATCCGGTTTTGATTGGAGAGCCGGGCGTTGGTAAGACCGCGATTGTCGAGGGCCTGGCGCAAAGAATTGTGGCGAATGATGTGCCGGAAACTTTGAAGAACCGGGAAGTATTGATGTTGGATTTAGGGTCGCTTATCGCCGGAACTAAATTCAGGGGAGAATTCGAGGACAGGCTTAAAGCATTCATGAAAGAAGTTAAGAATTCTGCCGGTAAAATAGTTTTATTTATCGATGAAATTCATACCATCGTCGGCGCCGGAGCGGCCGAAGGGGCAATCGATGCTTCCAATTTATTGAAACCGGCGTTGGCCAGAGGAGAACTTCACGCAATCGGCGCTACGACAACTCGGGAATATCAAAAATATATCGAAAAAGATCCGGCGTTGGAGCGACGTTTTCAACCGATTGTAGTGGATGAGCCGTCAATCGAAGACTCGGTGGCTATTTTGCGCGGGCTTAAAGAAAAATACGAAATTCATCATGGACTTCGGATTAGCGATGAAGCAATTGTGGAAGCGGTTAATCTTTCGGCAAGGTATATTAGTGATAGATTTTTACCGGATAAAGCGGTGGATTTAATCGATGAAGCCGCGGCGGCGAGGAGATTGGAAACCGAAAGTTTGCCAAAGGAAATTGACAGGGTTAGACGGGATACTACCCGACTGGAAGTGGAGAAGCAGGCTTTGTTAAAAGAAAAAGGCGACAAACCGATACAAAGAATAAAGGACATCGAAAAAGAGTTGACTGTTTTGAAAGCGCAAAATGATACGTTGTCTTCAAAGTGGCATGGGGAAAAGATTAAATTCGAGAAGTTGCATGAGCTGAGAAGAAAAATTGAAAATTTAAAACGGGAATCGGAACTATCGGATAGAGAAGGAAATCTGGAGCGCGTGGCGCAGATTGTGTATGGGGAATTACCACAGGCACAAAAAGAATTTGAAAGTTTTGAGAAGAAATATTTTGTAAAACCGACAGGGAAGAAGGGCAAGCCGGAAGACTGGAAGTTTTTGAAGGAAGCAGTGGATAAGGAAGATGTGGCGGCGGTAGTTTCTAACTGGACGGGAATTCCATTAAATCGGATGCTGGAATCGGAGAGCGAGAAGCTTATTAAAATTGAAGAAGTTTTACATAATAGAATAATCGGACAGGAGGAGGCTGTCTCCGGCGTGGCCAGGGCACTTCGCAGAGCCAGGGCGGGACTTTCGGATGCTAATCGTCCTTTGGGGTCATTTATGTTTTTGGGTCCAACCGGAGTTGGTAAAACCGAGCTTGCTAAAGCTTTGGCGGAGTTTATGTTTAACGATGATAAATCGCTTATTCGAGTGGATATGTCCGAATACATGGAACGGCATGCAGTCTCCAAATTAATCGGCTCGCCTCCGGGATACGTCGGTTTTGATGAAGGCGGACAACTTACGGAAATTATTCGACATAAGCCATACAGCGTAATTTTATTTGATGAAATTGAAAAAGCTCATCCGGAAGTGTTTAACATTTTGCTCCAGGTCCTGGATAATGGAAGGCTTACCGATAGCAAGGGCAAACAAGTTAATTTTAAGAATTCGATTATAATTATGACTTCGAATGTCGGCAGTGAATATATTACCGCCATGGCTAAACTTGGATTTGAAACGCAATCCGAGAAGGCGCTGGTTCGAGAAGAGGATGACTTTAAGGGAAAGATAATGGAAGCGTTGCGCGAAGACTTCCGACCGGAGTTTTTGAATCGTATTGATGAAATTGTTATATTTAATCCACTGCGACCAAAAGATATCGAAAAGATCGCCGATATCCAACTGAAAGAAGTGGAGGAGCGTTTATCCGTAAAAAGTATTAAAATAAACATAGATGCCGAGGCGCGAAAATATCTCGCCAAAGAGGGCTTTAGTCCGGAGTTCGGGGCTAGACCGCTCAAGCGTCTTATTCAAAAATTAGTGTTGGATAGTCTCGCCGATAAGATAATTCGCGGAGAACTTAAAGATGGCGGAAAAGTTAAAATTAGCGTTAAAAAAGATTCACTGGTCTTTAGCGTTTAAGGCGGTGATAGCGGGCTTATCTTGGGTTTATCTCCCTTGGTGGTTTTCGTTATTTATTCTTTTGGGCATATATTTCATTCCGCTTTTTCAGACAAGAAATTTATTTTTGCCTTTTCTAACTACCCTCGTTTTGGGGTGGGTTTTGCCGGATACTCTATTTTCGGGAGTGTTAATTGCTTTGCAGATGTATCTTATTTTGGGAATTAAAGATTTTATTTTTATTGATAGGCAGGAAGCTTCACGGGCGCTGGCGGTTTTGTTTTTGGCGGAGACGGGCACGGCTGTGTATTTTCAGCCGGAGAATTGGCTGTTCGGTGCTTTTCTTCATGGTCTATTTTTTGGCTTGGTTTATTACTTCTCCGGTTATAAGGTCTTGACTGTGTCTTCCGGAGGCGTAAAAAAGGGAGAGAAGCCCGTGGTGCTAATTTTCTCATTTCTGCTTATGCAGATTGCTTTTGCTTTGAATTTTCTGCCGATTTTAACGGTCTATAAATCACTTCTGCTGATTTTGGTTTCGATTATATTTTTCGAGTGGCAAAAACTTATTTTTTCGCATGAGCTATCTAAGAATAGAATACTTTTATATGGGATGTTATTTCTTGGGCTGGTAGTCCTAATATTCTCGGGCTCTTCGTGGGGATTGTAGGCGCGAAGCGCGCGACCAATCACTTATCACTAATAACTTATAACTGATAATTAAGTCAGAAGGCTGGAGATCCCGAGCATTCTCTGGTGGTTGGTCATAAGTGACAAGTTGTTAGTCATTAGTTATATAAAGATTGATTCCCGTTAGAGTCAGCTCGCTCCAGCCCCTTCGGGGCGCGCGCAAGCGCGCGAGCGCGGACTCTAACGGGATTGACACATTTGAATTAAAAAGTTAAATTGTTTTTAGTATCTTCAAAAAGAGAGGTGACAAGTGAACTACTTTCAGTTCTATCTTTCAACTTTTTATAATGTTAATTTCTTTTTGATCTTCGCGGCCGCCATGAGCTTAGTTGTTTGTGTTGCGGTCAGGGATGAGTCTAAGGCTCCCCAGTCTCACCAGCAGGCCTCGAAGACTGAAAATAAAACGGAACCACTTTGGTCCGAGGACCAGTTTCGTAAAGTTTATTTGGAATATCGGCGTTGCCGAGTTGTTTTGGGTTTTGCGACGTCCATGGCTAGAATTATCAAGCAGGGAGGTCTTGTCGACCCCGAAAGACGAAAGCGGAGCGCTGTTCGTGGCTATCTCGCGTATCTGCGGATGAAGGGTCTTGCCGAGCGTTATAACAGTATGAGCTCTCGAGTGTTTCAACTTGGAGAACTTCCCGGCGGTCTGCCGGAACGTCTGGATATCTAGTTATTTGCCCAATAATTTCTAACTTTGCCACTTCGGTGGCGACGGTAGAAATATTGGGCATTTTTTTTATTACGAAATTACAAATAAGTACGAATATACGAATAAGAGTTAATCTAATTTGTCATTGTCCAACTCGATTGGACAATCCAGTGTTGATTATAATTCTGGATCTCGGCTCCCCGCATCGGGTGCGGGGTAAACTCCGACCGGGATGACAATACAATAAAGAGATCCGTTTTCGCAGTCCGCCAGTCGGCGGAGGCGGGGCGAAGTTGTGTAATATTAGTTATTGGTGATTAGTAATAAGTTATTAGTTCTTTATCAATTCTGCAGAATCGCCAACTTTGAGGTTATTAGCTTTCGAGAAGCCGGAATTAACTTCGAGAACGGTATCGATATCTTCCGGAGGATAGACTGTTTCCAACTCAGAAAAATTGCCGGTCTCCGGTTTTTTTACGTTTTCGCTTACGCCGATTATTTTATTTTCTTTTATCCAAATTATATCCAGGTCAAAGTTCATATCTTTCATCCAGAAGCCGTGTTTGCCGGAGAAGGGGAATATAAACAGCATTCCTTCATCGCTTGCCAATCGTTTTCTTCCGGAGAGGCCCTGCATTCTGGTTTTTACCGTGTCGGCGATTTGAACTTTAAGATTTGCGTTTCCTATCTTATAATTTTGCCAACCGATAGCTTCGTTTTCGTTTTTTGAGAAAATAAGATAGAGGATGGTCGCCGATCCGAGAATGCCGATGATTGAGAGAACTAAGGCTAAAATCATTTTTTTGGACATTTATTTGTTTATTTAAGTTTATAGCAGAATTAGAAATTAGAACATAGAACACAGAATTTAGAATGGGGTTGGTGCGTTATTCTATTTTCTAAGTTCTAAATTCTATGTTTTGGCATTTATGAGTTGAAAGACCACTATTCCGAAGGCGACAGATACATTCAAAGATTCTTTTTTACCGTGCATGGGGATTTCCAAGATTTTATCGGCTAACGCTAAGAGGTTTTTGGGCAGTCCTTTGACTTCATTTCCGAGAACTAAGGCAATCTTCGCATTTTTTGAAGGTTTTATTTTTGTATAACTCGTGGATTTTTTGTCCTGTTCTACGGCGTATATTCTATACCCCAGAGATTTTAATTTTTTAATTAAGATGGCGGGGGAGCGGTGTTTTTCCCAAGGGATATATTTTTCAGCTCCCAGGGCCGCCTTGGCGAGTTTCGGTTCGGGATGGCCCAGCTTATTAACCGGAGTTGGAGTTATTCCGCAAAGGTACAGTTTATTTACGCCTGCCGCATCAGCGGTACGAAAAACTGAACCAACATTGTGGAGCGATCGGATATTTTGGAGGACGACGACGATTTCCATAACTAATAACTTATCACTTATCACTAATGACTGGCAACAAGATTAATTATTTTTTCTGTCATCCCTCACTTGCCTGTCCGCCAAGCCTGCCTGCCGGCAGGCAGGCTTGGCGACGGAGGGATGTGGGATCCAGTGTTGATTTGAATTCTAGATTCCGGATGAGTACTCCGGAATGACAAACTGGGGAATATTGGGAGGGATTGCCGAATCTGAATTCGGCAATAGTCTTTGCCGAGGAGGTTATCCCGCCAAGGAGGCGGGCGCCGCTTCCGCCAGCTGGCGGATCATTAAGGGGATTGGACGGTAGCCCCGCCAAGGAGGCGGGCGCCGCTAGTAAGCGGCATTACGTCGTTGTAACTCGCTGCGCTCTAACAACGAACGAGAATTGCACAACCCCTAAATTCGGCAAGCTCATTAAGGGGTTAGGTGATTGACTGGATTTGGCAATGAGGGATATAATTTACCCAATAAATTAATTCGGCAAAACCAATGGAAAAAGAACTTAAACATTCGGAAAAGAAGGCCTACGAGATTGCTTATGCTTTGTTTAGAATTGCCGGAATTGTTAGGAATGAAAGAATTGCCGAATACCTGGAAAGTGGTGCTTTGAAACACTTGCGGGCGATTATTTTGATGGATTTGAATTTGGCGAAGGAATCCGGCAAGGAGCTGGAGTTTTATTTAAGAATTGGGCAAGACCTTAATTTTATACATCCGGATAACGCTCAGGCGGTTATCTCCGAAATTCGAGCTTTGAATGAACATATTGCCGAAATATCCGGCAAAGAGAGATTGCCGGAGCTCGCAAAGTTTAGTTTTAGCGGAAGGGAAATTCCGTCGACTAATAAGGAGGGCGGGACACTTCAGGATATCAAAATTTCGCTGGATAATATTAATAAGCAGATTGAAATTCTGTCGGAAGAGGGTCAGGTGGCAGAAGAGGTTTCAGCGGAAAGCTTTCAGCCGATTACAGAAGATATATCAATGAGGCAATCTAATTATAAAGAGCCGGTTAAAGAAGAGAAGAAATTTGGGCTTAAAATTGAGAGGCAGTCGCCGGTTGTTGTTGCGACCGAGGCTGTAACTGAAGAAGACCCAAAGGTGAACATTTTTAATGGGGAAACACGGCAAATGGCTATTTATGAGTTAATTCGGCAATTCGGCAAAGAATCCGGCAACGGTTGCCGAATGCGTGATTTGCAAGAGGGATTCTCCGGGGTTAGCGAGAGGACTATCCGCTACGATTTGGAAAAGTTAATAGAAATGGGGCTAATTGAGCGCGCCGGACAGAGCGGTCCGAGCACGTACTACCGAACCAAACAACTAACTAATAACTATCAACTAATAACTAAGGCAAAATAGCCTTCGGGTTATTGGTGATAAGTTATAAGTTATAAGTGATAGGGATGAGTAACGTTTTGCTCACTCTTAACGTTATCTTAAGTAGCAGCCTACGGGTTGCTTGATTGTTTGGGAGAACCTTTGACAGGTAGCGCTTAAAATGTTAGTATTTGCTACGTTATTAAGCGTTAAATATAGATTGCTTGGAAGTGAGGCTAAGCAAACCAATTATAAACGAGCGCATTTTGGCGCTCTTGGTTTCAACCTCGCTACTACAGCGAGTCTTTTTTTTCTTAGATATTACGCCGTTTTTTCCGGTTCGCCAGAAGGCATCCTCACATGCGGACTGACGGTCGAAAAGCCGGGGAGAAAGGTTTCCAGACATAAATCAAACAATGTAAAGGTCGAAATAAATTATAAAAATTTGTTTCAAAAGTCGAATTTGCTATTTTGTCGAAAATAAAACACGCAAAATCGATTAATAATAAAAATGTCAGTAAGCAAAAAATTAGTCTCTTTCGCGCTTGCGGCAGTTTTCTTGGTTGGTGCAGCGGTTACTCCCGTTGCCAATGCCCAGACCACTGCTGACTTACAGGCGCAGATTGCAGCGTTGTTGGCTCAGATCAACGCGCTTCAGTCACAGCTTTCTGCAGGTGGAACCACCACCGGTAATTCCTATAACTTCACCACGGACCTCACCCTTGGCAGTAAAGGAACCGATGTTTCCGCTTTGCAACAGCTTTTAATTGATGCGGGATACTTGAAGATCTCCGCCCCGACCGGCTACTTTGGTTCTATGACCCAAGCAGCTTTAGGACAGTGGCAGGCTTCTAAAGGCATCACCCCATCCGCCGGATACTTTGGTCCTAAGACTCGCGCTTATGTTAATTCTATGAGCGTTGGTGGAGGAACCGGAACCGGCACTGGAACTGGTACCGGAACTGGTACTGGAACCGGAACGACTGTTCCTGCCTCTGGTCTTTCGGTAAGCTTGGCTTCCGATAACCCAGTTTCTGGAACTCTTATTTCTGGCGCTGGCCGAATGCAGGTTCTAGCTGTGAATCTCACTGCTGGAAGTTCTGGTGCGGTCACTGTCAATGGTCTTAAATTCACTAAGAGCGGAGTTGTCTCTGATAGCTCTATCTCTGGTGCTTATTTAGTCCAAGATGGAAAAGTAGTAGCTCAGTACGTTTCTTTGGGTAATGGAGTCATTACCTTCTCAAACATGGGCTTGTCCGTTCCTGCTGGTCAGACTGCTAAGGTTTGGCTCGCTTTGGATGTGGCATCTGGCGTTTCTGCCGGAAATACTATTGGTTTCAGAGTTAATTCCGCTAGCGATGTAATGGCTGTTGATTTTAACAACACCGCCGTCACCGCTTCTGGAGTTTTCCCAATGAATGGAAATATGATGACCGTTTCTTCGGTCACCAATCCTTCACTTGCGACCATGAGCTTAACTTCTACTGCCGTTGGTGGTTCCGTTTTCGCTGGCACTCAGAACGTTCTAGTTTCTCAGTGGACAGGAAATGTAGCTAACAGCGCCGTAAAATTAGGATCCATTAAATTCCGCGTAACTGGATCTGCTAACAAGAGCGACCTTCAAAACGTCAAGCTATTTGTTAACGGAGCTCAGGTTGGTTCAACGATTAATACTCTCCCAGCTTCTGGTGATGCGTATTTTGACTTGACCTCAAGCATGGCTACTCTTGGAACTGGTAATTCTACCGTCCAAGTTTATGCAGATATAATGGGCTCACCTAGCTACAACTTCCGCTTCCAGCTTTTGAATTCTTTCGATATCTATGCTGTTGATTCTCAGTACAACACCTCTATTACCCCAACGGTAGTAAGCGGAGCTGGAACTGAAGTAACCATCCAGCAGGGACAGTTGACTGTTTCTTTGGATGCGAATACCCCAACCGGTAACGTCGCCAAAGGACAATCCAACGTTGTTCTTGGAAAGTTCAAAATCTATGCGGCTGGTGAAGCTGTAAAAGTAAAATGGTTAGGTTTCAACCTGGCCATGTCAGGAGCCGTTTTGGGATGGGATAGTCAGATTAAGAACATTGCCTTGATTGATGATGCCGGCGGACAAGTTGGCAACACTGTCACTTCAATGTTAACTTCTGTTACCTGTACCGATTCTGCCCAGACAACTGCTACGAGCACCGCTATTAATTGTTTTGGTAGCTCTGGCTCTCCGATAAATTATATTATCCCAGCGAACACCACTCGCGTGTTGTCCCTAAGGGGTGATATACAAACCACTGCCGATTTTTCGAATGTTACCGCCGGTTTGGTTGGCAACACTTCAAACTTACAGGGTTTGACTTCTAGTGCTTCCTCAAATTCTGGTGTAATCACTGGTAGCGCCCTTACTTTGGCCGCTAACTCTTTGACTGTTGCTCAGAATTCTTCA
>JAHFLJ010000015.1:9608-21328 GCA_023244935.1 Candidatus Liptonbacteria bacterium | reverse complement strand
CCCTCCACAATTCGAAGTTCCGTATGCGCCACCGGCAACCTTTATACAAGAATTATTTACGCATCCAAATCTTTCAGGAATAGGGCAGTCATCGCCTCCGAGAGTACATCGATTAGGTCCACCTACTCCGGTTATCGGATCCGCTTTAATAGAAGCACACGCATTCAAGGCGGTACATTCGCTATGAACACAAGCATCAGCACATGAAGCCATACTGTTATACGCTCCACCGGCGGATATTGAACACGAACCACTAACGCAAGCATATTTCTTTGGAGTAGAATCTACTGTTGTGTTTACCGAATCAGTTATACCCTCGCGAACCACGGTTACTTTCGGATGATTTGTTTTCACGGTGGTATATGTAAACTCCGTATATTCCGAAACAGCATCCGAATCCACGGTCACATCCGGAGTTCCGCAAGACGAACCCTGACAATCTTTCCAAAATTGATAATTTATTGGTCCGGTAGCGGTTCCTCCTACAACAGCAGTAATTCTAGATAACAAATCAATCATTCCGCTTACAGGATTAGCAGATAAAATAACTGAAACAGTTGGCGGCTCAGAGACAACTACTGCCGGGCAATCCACAGTATCTGTTCCGCGGGTTACCCTAACTAAATAATTTCCCGCAGTTCCGAAACTAGTTGAAAACGAACTTTGGTTTCCGCCGGAAGGAGGGGTTCCTCCTCCACTCCAGGAGAAAGCACCCGTGCCTCCGGAAGCAGTATAATCTAATACCTCATTTATTCTTGCATTACTCTTGCCACCATAACAAGACAACACCGATGGATCTGAGAATATATTAAAAGTTATTGTTTGATCAGCAACCAAAGTTTGACTTGAAGTAGCAACCTGGAATCCCGCCTGAGGAGTTAAAGTATATACGCCAGGAACCGTTACTCCTAAATATGTTTTTGTAGTTCCTGAGTCGCTGTGTGTTTCCGGTCCAGTTATTGTCCAGCTTGATGATGGACTGGAATTCACCACGATTGTTCCGTCACCCGGAGCACAACTCGATCCCACGTTCCCACTATTACAACCTCCGCTACTCGTTCCGCATGCGTCAACTCGGGTACACGCATTGTTCTGGCAAGTAAAATGTGGATTTAATTCTCCGGTCGGACACCCACCGCTACAAGCAGAACCGACATTCCCGCCATTACATCCATCGCTACTTACTCCACAACTAGATACGCGAGTACAGGCACCATTCTGACAAGTAAAATGCGGGTTAGGTTGTCCGACTGGGCAACCACCACCACAAGCAGCTCCGGTTACAGTTAAAGCACAACTCGCCGTTTGTCCGCTATCATCCGTAACAGTTATTGTTTTATTTCCACACTGACTATAAGAAGTCGAAAAGCTATTCCCAGTACCGGCCATAGGACTCCCGTATGGGCTTCCGCTCGTGGACCAGTATAAAGTTCCGGTACCACCAGTCGCCGAGAAATTTGCGCCTTGAAGTTCGGCTACGGTTTGAGTCGCCGGAGAGCAAGAAAGCGCCGAAGCCTCGACCGTAAGGCTAGCCTCTGCAGAACAACCCGTTCCGGTTACTCCAGATTTTGGAGTTGCAGTTACGGTGCAAGTTGTGGTTTTTCCCACAATGAATGTAGTCCCATCGACAGTTTTAGTCTGCGTTAAATTATTTTGCGAAAGATTACCACTCTTAGTTACGGAATCATTAACACATCTCCAAGTATAATCGAATTTAGTTGTATCCCAATTGGTAAAGTTATACCACTCGCTAGAGCTTCCACTGGCACTTATAGCTGTCGGGGTAAAAATGTGGGAAGCAGTACAAGAAACCCCGGAGATTGGAACACAAGAATAAATACCAATCCCGCCATCTGTCGCCACATACCCGGATGCACAAGAATATTCACATTTAGTAAGTGCTGTACAGGCAGGAACCACTGTCTTGCCTGTGTTCTCTGCCAGTCCGGAAGCATCTCCGGAACAAAGATTTGCATGCGCCGGATCCGCAGCTGGAGTGCAAGAATATGTAATTGGAACACATGATACGATACCAAAAAGATTCTGATATTGATATCCGGCACTGCAAGTGAATTCACACTTGTCCGCAGGAGTACAAGCTTGAACAATGTGGTTTGCCGCTGGAGCTCCCAATCCGGAATCATCACCGGAACATAAGCCGGCATTTATCGGAGTTGCTCCAGAACAAGAATATATCGGCTTAGACTCTGAACAAGATGCATTTGTGCCACCCCCTGTTCCGTTGCAACTCCAAGTCCAGGAAGAAGCCCCGTCCACATTATTAGAACTATCTCCAGAGGCACAACCATAATGAGTAGTTGAACATGCGCCATTAACAACCGGCGGAACATACTGACAAGTCCCCCTACCCGAAGGAACATATGAACCGGCTTTCGGCGGAGTAGCATTCATCGCGTTTGCATAACAATAAGTTGCCGTTGATGCCGCAGAGGCCGATCCGGCACCCCAAATTCCACAACCGTTCCCCTTGCATACGTTTACTGCTCGCACTTCCAAGGTCGCCCCCTCCGGTATGTTCGATATAGTTTGAGTCACGGCTGGCTTACTTCTGTTCTCACTCCCACAATTGCTCCCCGATTGATCTCCTGGTCCGCAAGTACAAAAAGCCCAATCATAGCTCCAAATAGGACTGGAGCCATTTTTTAATTTAGTATACGAGTTATCATCCGGAGGATAGGCGGTGCCAACACCAGATCCTGAAAAAACTCTCCCAGTATAATTTCCGTTGGTAAAATTTCCGCTTGGAAACAGAGTGGAATCTATACAAAAATCTCCCTGCGGGCTACAGGCGTTAGGAGTTGTGCACCCCACATTAATAAGATACGGCGCAGTATATCCACAGTTTGCTGCTCCGTCAGAACACGTAGCCGGTGTTTGTGAGCCACCGCCACTACCCCCTCCACCGCCATCGCCACCGACACACACGTCATCCATCGAACATATTAACGCAGAAGCAGTATTACTAAATAAAATCATACTACCCGCAGACGCTAGGAAGACACCCAAAAACAAAAAAGGTAAAACAGAAAACTTTATTCTTTCTATCATAGAGATAATTATAACACATTCTATTTACAAGTAATTGTGTATAATCCCATTTATCTATAAAAAAAGCCCCCGTTAGGGGGCGAAGAAAAAACTTTTCCCGCCTACTTCCAAATGTAAGTAAGCGGGACGTCGATGGAAAGAATCGTCTCGAGCTTGGGTCCGACCAGCTCGATTGTCGCCAAGGTTGTCGTCCCAGGACCCTTCGAGGTAACTCTCGCAGTGGCGGTTCCGGAACCAGCCGGAAACTGAGGCCCGCTACCGGTGCTTCCAACCCCGTTGATCCCGGAAAGCGTGGCACCGACACCTCCGGGCAGGACGGCGTTATATGCCACTGTGACATTTACGAATTCACCGACATTCAGCGTTGAGCCCGAAGGCGGATCCGCCGAAAGGAAGGTAAGCGAATTCTGTAGCGAAGGAATCGTGACCACCGAAACAGCCTCCGCCGCTCCGGACTTCACCCGCACCTCGAACGTTCCGGCCACACCGCCAGAGGTATACGTCACAGAGTTCCCGGTGGTTGCGGAAAGCGTCCCGCCGGTCGCGATCCAGTTATAGGAACCGGTTCCGCCGAAAGCATCGAACTGGTGCGTAGTTCCCGCGGCGATAGTCGCCGTAATCGGCTGGATTGTGAGGTTCGAAGGCCCAGGAGTCGGCGTGGGCGTCGGAGTCGGAGTCGGGTAGGGCGCGGGCTCCGTCGGGGAGCTCCCACCACAGCCGACAGTTGCAAATACGATCAGGATGGCCACGAGGACCAATCCGATCATGGTGGACAGAGACTTGTTCATGTTGCTCATGGTTCTCATGGCAATCCTCCTTCTAGCCCCTCTCTGAGAGGCCGTTGTCGAAATTTTCGATTGGAAGAGAGCACATTACCCTCTCACTCATGCTATTCATAGTATACCACCAATCTGGCATACAGTCAATATCACCTCTTTATCCTTGTTCTAGCTATGTAAAGTCCAAACATTAAATTTATTTACCCATACTTTTCAATGCCTTCTCTTGAATTACTGCGTGAGCAGATCCAAACAACATAAACACGCTATATCCATCATTCCAATACTTCTCCGCTTCAGAAGCAATGTGTTCATTGCGTAGTCGGCTTGAGGCGCGTGAAATATCATTAATAATTGAGTCACGATAAATCGGCACTGCGGCCCTGATTAAATTCTCCTTTTCTGTAATGGAAATCCGATTCCCAAATACACGCTCGTGAATTCCGTCGTAAAAACTAAACTCCGAAGAAGTCCCGAGAATACGCTTTGCCGTAGATGCAATTGCTTTTCCAATAACCTCATCAAAAGTACCCATATTCCCAATCTTTAGCCACGCCCCGGCGCTTCGCGCAAAAATATAATATTTCACTAAATCAGAATCGAAATCATTCTCCAACTGCTTCGCCTCCTCCTGCATCGACAAATCTGGCCAAATAAAAGAAATATTTTCTAATCCGGCGAAAGACATCAGCAATCCGGACTCTCCAAATTTTTCAATAATTTCGTTTCGCGCAAGTCCATCAACTTTAAACCCTCCGGGTCCTTCCAAAAATACAATTCGTTTTCCATTTGTCTCACTAACAAATTTATTCCAATAAGATTCCAGCTTACTCCACTGTGGATTTTCAGGATCTCTACTATGCTCTGCTCCAAAATAAAATATTGCCTTTCCATCACCAAAAACCTCAAAGGTATAAGGTGAGTCGTGTCCTTTTTCGAAGATATCCTGATATTCTTCGTCTGAAAGTAAAAGTGAATAATCCATATAAATATTATTACAAATAAAATTGATAATGAGAAATCTCTAAACAATAAAAATGAGGAGGCCGATGGCCTCCTCTTATTTCAAATGATCACTTCGGCGGACGAGGATTCCAGCTCTCCCACTCGTTGTGAGGTCCGGAGTTGTCCCAGTCGGCCCAATTGTTGGCCCACTTGCCACACCACAGAACCTTGTCGAGATCGACGTTTATGGAAGCGGAAGCTTTGATGGGCGGTAGCGCCCGAGCCCGAGCGATAGCTCCGCTGAGCGCCATGGAACCGTGAGAGTTTTCGGTCGTGGTTTGCATCTGAGTCTCTCCCTTTTTCGTTAGCCGCCTGGGTTGTCGGAAGACAGGAGTGTTTCGACGGCCTGAAACGCTTTCTGCCTGGAATTACAATAGACGTACTTACCATTCTGAGTGTCGCGCATAGCCGTGCAACCGTTATTGCACGCACTACGCCAACGACAAGAGACACAATCGTCTGCTAACTGTCCGGCGCAAACCGCGTGAGCAGTGGCCGGCTCGCCCTCAAATATGTCTTGCAGAGTCTGCTCATGAAGATTGCCGAGCATAAACTTTGGATCACTAGACAATCTATCGCAGGGCCAAACAATTCCGTTTGCATCAAGGCAAAAATAATTTGCGCATGTCCCATTAAAGGAACAGCTCTTTGCTCGACGCTCCAGTGCCCCTGCGACAACATTCTCAATTTCTCGCAAGCAAATATTTGGATCGTTGCGTTTCAACCATTCATCCAGCAAGGTCGAATAAACCTTCTCGACATCCTGGTCGCGCAACCCCTCCCCTACAAGCTCGCCGTGGCTAGACCCATCCATAAAGAGATTCAATGCCCAACCCTGAATCTTCAGCTCCTCAAGAAAAAACCGAATGTCGTCCGACAAAGAATCCACGCCACTCCGCACAAGAGTTTGAATAACTCCGGGAGTAATTCCGTGACGGCGCAATGTTTCGATACCCGACACAACCCGGTCAAATGAGCCATTTCCACCGGCATCCACTCTCTGTCGATTATGCTTATCGCGATTACCGTCGATACTCACACCAACACGAAAGTTGTTTGCCTTGAAAAATTTTGCCCAATCATCAGTAATGCAGGTTGCGTTGGTCTGAATCATATTCTCAACCGAGTCGCCGGTTTTAGAAAATTCCCTCTGGAACCTGAGAACGTCTTCGTAAAAATCGATTCCGGCAAGCAGAGGTGCTGAATTCGCCGTTGAAGTGCAACCCCAGGGTCGAAAAACATAAATCCGCTTGGTATGCTAGGAGTTATTACAAACCAAGCCCCAAACGGATTTATGTATACCCATATTACCAGAGATGACCGAATTGTCATCGTCGTCATTTGTGCGGTGAATCACCGCGATAACTTTGCCACGGAAAGATTCGACTGGGACATCGATACCCAAAACATATGCGTCGAGTTCTTCCCCGTCTGGCGCTTTGGTGTCCGGAATAAAACCGTAGTTTGCCTCGTATTTAAATCCGTGTTTTGGATGTGTGCTACCCAAAGTTCGATCGATTTTTACATCAACAATTTTACCGACATACGCAACGTTTGAGTTCTGATTCATATTTTTTATAATATCATAAAATCTGAATTTAGATTATGACTAAGCAGAGAGCAAAAAACATCCGGAATTTTTAGAGGCTGTTTTTTGTTGGAAGTTATTGGTGATTAGTTATAAGTTGATTATCACATCTTCACGTAGGCCATTATCACATTCACCTTTACGTCCGGATCCGTCTGAACAATCGTAATATTTACATTCTCGGTACCCCTCACCGCATAAATTGAATAAATTCCTTCGGCGGCTTTTGAGTCGTTTGTAATCTCGTATTTCAAAGTTGCAAGCCTTGCCCTAAATAATCTTAGATTCTCGGTCACGCTAAATTTAGAATAATAACTAACCGAAGGTTGGCTCCCAGACTCGTAGTTCAAAGAACCGCTATCTTTAATAATCGGGCTCGCTTCAATCATTAACTCTCTCGGAAAATTCTTAACAATTTCTCCTTGCGGAGCTTTTGTTTCTGCAACTTTTACATCTCCTCCCGGAGTTACTTCCCCTCCCCAGTTTTTATAAGTTAATCCAACAACTAAAATCACAACTGCCAGTCCGGCAAGTCCCAAAGCGATATATAAATTTCGTTTATTTTGCATGTGTTTATTATAACATAACCGACAATATCAAACCTGAAGTTTTACACATGGCAGAACCAATAATCGCCTTTTAATAATTAAACAACAATAATTTTATCCTATAAGAATTTCCCCCGCCTTCCTTCTAAATTCTATTTTTCCCGATTCCGTAGGAATCGAGGATCCTCGACGAAGTCGGGACTAGGTTCTAAGTTCTAAGTTATGATCCAAACCCGCGAGTGCTCACCGTAGTCTGAATATTCGTGACCACGTCCGAAACGTTAAACGAGTTCCCCGCCGGACTTACGCTTGCGCGGATAACCACCCGCGCCGGATAGTTAGAATCCAAAACTCCGCCGAATAAATTAAATTTTAAGTTACGAATATTAACGTTATCCGCGGTCAACTGATTCCCCGGTTCTCCGTTCACCTTGCGAAATATTCTTCCATTCCCTCTCTCGGAAGCTTCTAAATAGTAAACAATATTCTCTCCTCTCGCATTTAAAAATGAAATATTTGTATTCGTCAGATTGCAAGAAGTAGTAAGCGTGCTTTCGCAAAAGTAATACCCGGTTCTCATCTCCCGGGACATTTGTTCCATAACCAAACTAACATTGCTATTCGCGGAAATCAAAGCGACTACTTGCCTTTGACTTCGAAGCGCGCGCACAAATCCACCCATCGCAATAGTTATTACTACACTAAATAAACCGATGGCGATCAGTAATTCAACCAAAGTAAATGCGCGAGAAGAACTAATAACTGATGACTTATAACTTTTAACACTAAATCGACTAAAGAATTTAGTTGTCTTTATCTTTTTGTTATCGGTCATTAGTGATAAGTGATTAGTTATTTTTGTCATCAGTGATTAGTTATTTGTCGCGCTCCGCGCGCCTATCTCCAGTTATAAAAATGGTCTTCAATGTTTGTCTCAAAATTTCCGCCACCGCGAGAAACCCAACTGACAATAGAATTAACCCGAACCTCGTAAGAGCCGACTAACTCAACTTCTATTCGTCGTGAGAAAGGAGTAACCGTCCCGTCGATATAGTTAAAAGATCCGCTCTCATTCATCTTTATTTTTCGAATCTCACTGCTATTTAAAACTTCCTTCGGCTCCTTCCCACTCACCCAACTGGAATCAAAATCTACTTCATACGTTTTATTTGTGCCGAATCCGGAATTCCAACTTTTGGCTTGTAATAGATTCGCATCCAACAAATTTTTCATAATTTCAACGCCTTCTGTCGCCAAATATGTCGCCTGGTAATTCTCGGAGATTGTCCGGTTTAAGGCCACGGCTTTCGAAAGCAACGAAACCATCCCTAAAAATCCGACGGTCAAAACACCCAGAGCCACCATTAGCTCAATCAACATCTGCCCCTCTTTTCTAAAAAATGTTCTCTTCATTATTTTAATAACCAACTTGTCCACCAACCGTAACCTGAATTGGCATATATAGTGATCCATCGACGGCTCCCATCCTGACCAACGCCGGATTGCCGGTAAAACCAAATTCATCAACCCAAATGTAAGTTTCCGGATTCGGCGGTAAGAAAAAAACCGTAGCAAGTGTAGCGCTCGGATTATCCACATTCTTATACATTTTTGCCCCGGGAGCTACGGTATATTTTTCTATTATCTCATATTTATTCAAAACATCTTTTACTATTCCCGTAGACTTAATATCAAAACAATTATTCGGAGCATACGAAAAAAGCTCATATGAGTTCGAATCGTAATCCAAATTCACCCCATAACCGCATGGAATATCCGGCTTATTGTAGGTTGCCACCGAAAGAGATTTGGCGCGCAAAATTACTTGCGCCAGTTTTGCCTGCTCTACATAAATAGTCGTCTGACTTCTGCCTTGAGATCCATAGGTCAAAACTATTCCGGTCAACATGGTCGTCACTCCCAAAACTACTAATATCTCTATAAGTGTAAAACCACGCTTTTTATCGACTAGTTTTTTCACGACTTAATTATACATCAAAATGCCAACAAAATAAGCTGGGGAGAAAAGATTGGGCGAATCGCCGAATCCGCCAGTTTGAAGTCCTGGATTCCGGATATTTTTGAGTACAAAAATTCCGAAATGACAGACGCTATATTAAGGTTGGAGCTAGAAAGTTAAAGTATGCTGTCACGATTTCCTTTCCAAAAAATATAACGATAAACGATGCTAAAACCAGAAATGGCACAAACGGCACCACGGTTTTCAAGGTCGTGTTTTTGGATGCAATTAGATATATCCCCAAAATTGCGCCGAGAATAAACGCCAGTCCAATTACTACGGCAATGTCCGGCCAACCAAAAAGCAATCCCAAGCCGATACTCATTTTTAAGTCTCCTACCCCCATCCCTCTGCCACGAGTTATCAAAATTAAAAATCCGAAAAATACCATTGCCAGAATCATTGCCAATAGTCTGTTTGCCCACGCCCCTTCTTGAAACCCAAAAAGATTTGCGTATGGTCCAAGAAAAGAAAACACTTTTACGCCCAAACTTTGTATTGGGTAAACAAAAGTCGCCAATGCTCCCAAAATTACCAGAAATAAATTCCCTTCGTCCGGCACAAGATGCAACCTTAGATCGATAAAACTAAGCAGATATAAAGTAATAGCCACTAACATCCAAAGCAAAATTTCCGGAGAGTAGAGAGAAGCATTCGGCAAACCAAAAGAAGCAATCCTTTCCGGCAAAAATGCGAAAATTAAACCCATAATCAATTCTCCGATTGGATGAATAAAGCTAAACTTTGCTTTGCAATGACGGCACTTCCCACCTTGAATAAGGAAGCTGACAATTGGCAATAATTCAAACCACCTCAAGGTTTTATGGCAATGATCGCACTTGGACCTTCCGCCTAGAGTCTTCCGGTTAAAAATAAATTCGTCCGGGTCATAACGAAACGCAATTACATTCAGAAAACTTCCGAACGCCAGTCCGATTATAAATCTAAAAAATATTTCCATTAAATTACAAAGTTAAACAATAAAAATTTCCATCCGGTTCTCCGCAAGCCGCTTTGCCGGTGGGGATAGGTGTCCCATCTTCAGATGGCGGGATGCCCTTGTAACTCGAACCCATAACAATAGTGCTCGGCTCTTCCAATACGGTTCCTAAAACATAAGTAGATCCTGCGCTATCGGTTCCGTAGAAATATGTCTCGTTGTTCGATGGCCCAACCGGAACTTGTTTCACCCCAATATCCGCATTAGTTAAAGTAGCGGAAAAAAGTTCCCATGTAGTTACGCCTGTTGGATAATGTCCTTCCTTCCCATAATAAAGCTCAAGTGCAGTCTGCACCGATCTCAAATCCGAAAGTCTTCGGGAATCCCTACCTTTTCTCTGGGCTGGGCCCAAACCTACAACCACAACTGATGACAAAATACCGATAATCGCGACGACAATTAAAATTTCAATTAATGTAAAGCCTTTTTTCGTAAATATATTCTTCATTGCTTTTATTATATCATAAATGACTTTTCAATATTATAGCACAGTTATTGTATAGATGAAGTCAGCTGATAAAGAGGCATCAAAACTGAAGCAAAAAGCAAGGCGACCAAAACACCGATGCCAATCATTAAAACCGGTTGAATAAGCTCTACTAAGTTAGAAACCAAACTGTCCGCCTCTCGGCCATAAAAGTCTCCGACTTTAATTAAAATCTGGTCAACTTGTCCGGTTGTTTCTCCGACCGCAATCATCTGATAAACCAATGGTGGAAAATATTTTGGATATGCCGCAAGCGCATCCGCCAATCTTTCTCCCTGACTGATCCTTTGGGAAACCTCGTGGAATAAATCTCTATATAGAACATTATCAATAGTTTGTCCGACAATTTCAATTGCCTGTGTAATCGGCACGCCTCCCTTAAGCAACATCGAAGCCGTGCTTGCAAAACGAGTTAAAGTTAATGGAACATAGATTCTTTTTACAATTGGCAATCTAATTTTTAAATCGTCCAAAAACGCAATACCCTCCGGAGAACGAAGGTAATCAACACCGGCGACGCCGATAATGCCAACCAAGAACAATAGTGCAAACCACCATTCGCCGATAAATTGACCGGCTCCCAATAAAACTTTGGTGAATACCGGCAAATCAACGCCGGATTCCGTGAATACCGGCAAAATCTGAGGAAAAACAAAAGTCAGCATTATTACCACCACTACCGCAAAAAGTCCGAGAACAACTACCGGATAAATCATCGCGGATCTCGCTTTGCCGGAGAGGATGTCTTCTTTTTCCAAATAGTCCGCCAAAAAACCGATAACTTTTGACAAATTTCCGGTGACCTCCGCGGAACGAATCATGCTTACAAAAAATTCCGGAAAAACATGTGGCTGTCTGGCCAGAGCTTGAGAAAAAGCCAAACCGGAATCAATATCTTGCATCATCTGATATGCCGCCTCTTTTAACTGTGGATGAGTTGTCTGCTTATGAAGAGTCTCAATTGAAGTAGTCAGTGGAAGTTCGGCCTCCATCAAAATCGCCATCTGCCTGGTAAACACTACCAGATCTTTTCTTTTTACTCTCCCGAAAAAAGTTGAAATCCTATCAAAAAACCCTGGATTAGAAATCGGCTCTAAACTTAGAATAAATAAACCATGGCTCGCCAAAATAGTTATCGCCGCGTCTTTAGTCCCGGCATCCACAAAACCAACCTGCTCCTCCCCATCTTTAGATTTTGCCTTATATTTAAATTTCATTCGGTTA
>JAHFLJ010000015.1:0-9508 GCA_023244935.1 Candidatus Liptonbacteria bacterium | reverse complement strand
TTTATAGAATACAGCTCGGCGTTTTCCAGCGAAACCTGTTTTTCTTTAACCAAGTTAGCTAATGATCTGTTTAAAGTTATCATTCCTTCCTGGAGAGAAGTCTCGATGACCAAATCAATCTGATAAACTTTTCTTTCCCGAATCAAATTTCTAATTGCCGGATTAACTAACATGATTTCCATTGCCGCCACACGTCCGCCACCCATCTTCGGCAAAAGTCTCTGAGAGACAATAGCAACTAAAGTTGAAGCTAACTGCGAAATTACCTGTCCCTGTTGCTCGGCCGGAAAAGAATCGATAATACGGTCGATGGTCTGAGACGCAGAGTTAGTGTGCAAGGTAGAAAATACCAAGTGACCGGTTTCCGCCGAAGTCATCGCCGTCGCGATTGAAGTTGCATCGCGCATTTCACCAATCATAACTACGTCCGGATCTTGTCGCAAAACGGTTCTAAGTCCCGCGTCAAATGTCGGAACGTCGTTGCCAACCTCTCGTTGAGAGATAATACATCTGTCTTGCGTAAATAAATATTCAATCGGATCTTCAACTGTAATAATGTGATCACCACGAAGATGATTAATTTCGTCTAAAACCGAAGCGAGAGTAGTAGACTTACCATGACCGGCCGGACCTACAACCAGAATAAATCCCTGTGAAAGTTTCGCAAAGTCATGAATAATCGGCGGTAATCCCAATTCGTCGATTGTTCGGATTCGCGAGGAAATGAGACGAAGAGCGGCCGCTAAATATCCTTTTTGGTAATAAACATTAACCCTAAAGCGAACCTTATCTTCAAAAGAATAAGCAAAGTCCACCTGTCTTTCATTAACCAATTTTGCTTTTTGCGCGTCATTTGTCAGAGCATTAATAAGCCCGTCGGATGCCTCCGGAGTTAAAATATCCTCTTTAGAGATCGCCACGAGCACTCCGTCTACACGCAATGTTGGCCTCCTCCCTACCGCAATATGAATATCCGAAGCATTCTGTTTGGCCGCGGTCACTAAAATCTCTTTAAGTTTTTCACTGTAATCCATACCTATATTCTAACATACTAAGCTCTAAAACAAATCCCCAGAAATGGGGATTTGTTACTCATCTCAACTAAGGTATTAGTGATTAGTAGTTAGTCCTGCTTGTCCGATTGTCAATCTAATTGTATAAGTCTTTATCGGAACACCCCTGGCATACGCTTTTACCGGCAAGTCGTACGTTCCTTCAGATGCCCTAAGTGTATTAAGCAACATACTCGCTTCTCCGCCCGGAGAAACTACCATTGAATTTAGAAACGGAGTTATGCTGTTCTGATTTGGCGGAATTATAGTTATCGTGCAAAACGGATTGACGCTAGTGCTATTCGCCTTAACCGTATAATTCGCAAAATATGTTCCGCTCCTTACAGTTAGGCTTGTGGGAGTAAATGTTAAATCAAAATTACAGTCATCAGTCGGGGGAGGAGGAGTCATTCCTCCGCCACCGGGAGGAGTTACCGGAGTTCCGCCACCGGCCGGAGGCTGAACCGCAACGCCACTCCCGGAGAGACTATTCTTATCGAATTTCCAAATAAGGAAGGCTCCCTGCTCATCGATTGTATACATGTACGTTTCGTCATTCTTTATTAATGAGGTTGCGCGAAGGATTTGTTTCATTGACGAAATAGATGTGCTGGCAATGTTCCGAACATTACCGGCCTTTAAATCATCAAAAGAATATATTAGAACCTTTGGTGAGTATCCCGCACCTCTATTTAAATTTGGAGTATTTATAAATACCGCCAAAAAATCTTTTCCGGAAACATGGATCGGCGCCACCGACTTTATCTGCCCACCTTCACTAATCAATCCATTTACCATTATTGGGTCCAACTTCCTGTTTGCCTCGTCTAGCTTGTAAAGATAAAAGTTTCTTTTTGATTCATACATAATCCGATCATATTCGGATCTTGGAGAGCTTGGAGCCTTACCTCTCGCCGCCGCAAAAGCATATTTCCCGTTCGGAGTTTCAAACCCGTAAATTATCGCACTGTTCGCATCCAGACTATCTAGTCCGGACAAATTTGCTACTCCTAATGCACTTTTCTTCTCTAAAGAATATATTGAAAGATCGCTGAGTTTATAATTCGCTCCCCTTCCCGAGGCAATCTGAGGAGTATTTTTACCTCCATTTCCCAGAACCGCGATATAATCGGAGTTCGCGCCGTCTAGTGCACGAATTACCGCAGTTGGAGTCCCGTAGTCGGCGATCTGAGGAACATTCGTCGGAATAGGAGCCGGCACAAATTGTCGCTGATCAACTCCATTCTTATCTATCCCTCCTCCGTCTTCTCTTATCTGAAAATCAGAAACCTTCTCGAATCTATTCCCCGGGTCATTTGAATAAATAGTTCTCACTAAAAATGTATTTGAGCTCGAATCGGCAATTGCAAAATCTCCGGTTGGACCAAGCTCCCCTTCTTGAGAAATTTCTGTTTTCGCTATTGGAGGATTTTTCGAAGCCATCATAAGATCTCCTCTAGACCACGTAATAAATGAAAGGTTCGCGTTTCTGCTGATACCGAGAGAAGTCGGGATAGTACCATGTCCGAATATCCTATCGGATCCTTCAACCATAGCACCTCTTTCTCCCGGCACAGGACTCAGCGGGTCAGCTAAATCAATCTTTTTTACATACCACTGATGCCAATCCAAATACGTAGAACAATTCTCTTTGGTTTTACAAAGCTTATTCACCATATCATCTACGACCATGAACGGACTTCCGCTATGCATAATGTCCATATGCAAAAACCCGGAATTTTCTTCGTAAAAAGTGCTTGGCGTTAATTTAACACGCTTCAAAATAGACGGTTCAACCGAATTTATCGTGGCCGGCATATTGGCATTAGCGTAGTTCGAATCGGTTCCCGTTATATTAAAAAACTTGCTTCTCCCAACCGCTTGTCTCGTCATACAATTTTGAAATTTTTCATTGGCAGGGCTTATCATTTCGCTGGGGCAAAAAGAATAATTATCTCCGGCATCGAACTTCAAAATAAATCTATTATTCCCCGAAGGAACTCTGCCGAAAACATCCAAATCCAAAGTTCCCTTTATATTTCCATGAGAAGGCATATAATCCGAGTCCATTTTCAAGGTCGCTTTTATGCCCGGAGGAACATCAAATAGACCCATCTTGGCTATTCCGGAATAATCTCCCGGGTTTTTCAAAACAATATCATATTTTAATACATCTCCTTTTTTCACCGTAACCCCGGAAGATGGGTCTGGAGTTAAACCAATCTCCATCGGAGACGCTGGCTCAATAATTTCAAATCCCCTAGCCCCCGCAGCCATCACTTGCAAGCTTTGGATCCTATCTTCACTTTTATTTGCCCCGACGCTACAGCCATACTCAATAAGACCTGTAAGTGGCCAATTGTCTGCAGAATACATTGCAACTGGAGCAGTTGGCGAAGCTACTACTTCAAGAGATACCACATCCCCATTGTTAGGCAGTTGGGGTGAAATAGAAAAAGTCACTCCGGGTATGTCCTTATTTATCTTAAAATAAGCCAGCCCTCCATCAGGACCCACATATTTAAATGTAAAATCCTGGGTTTCTCCCTGCAAAATTGCCCCGATGCCGTTCGGGCTCGAAAGCAAACTTAATGTGCAAACCGGTGTTTGCGCTTTTGTAGCAACTGCCTGAAAGAACAATATCCCGAAAACTAAAGTCGTGAATATCCCCGCCAAAATCAAACCTTTTTTACTCATATCCTAAGTATAACAAATTACAAAACAAATCAACAATTTTCTGTGGATTTGTTTTGTAATTTGACCAATGACCTATCACTAATAACTAATCACAAAAAAACCACTTGCTTCCTGCCTTTGGTTATCAGTTATCAGTGATTAGTTATAAGTGATTAGTAATAAGTTACACGTCTTATTCTGTCTCGCGGAGCACCTCTTCAATCGTCACCAACCCTTTTAGCGCCTTAATAACTCCGTCTTCGCGCATCGTAATCATCCCCTGTTTTTTCCCTTGAGCCAGAATTTTTTGAATGGTCGGACTGTTCAAAACAACCTCTTCCATCTCCGGCACCATTTTTAACACTTCAAAAATTGCCATTCGCCCGATTGTTCCCCGGCCCTTGCAAACTTCACATCCGGCTCCGTGATAAATTTTATATGGAGCCACGAACCCTTCCCGGTCTTCTTCCGGAATCCCCGCCAAAACTTCCCCGATAATTTTTTGCAAAGCATCCGGAGCAACTTCTTCCTGCCTACAATTATCACAAACCTTAGAAACTATTCTTTGCGATAACATTAGATTCAAGGCCGACGGCAAAAGAAACGGCTCGACTTTCATATCCATAAGTCGCGGAATTACACCGGCCGAATTATTTGTGTGCAATGTCGAAAGAACCACGTGTCCGGTAAGCGCCGCGTGAACTGCCAATCCGGCGGTTTCATCGTCGCGCATTTCCCCGACCATTATTATATCCGGATCTTGTCGCAAAATTTGTCGCAATCCGGAAGCAAACGTATATCCGATTTCCGGTCTGACCTGAGACTGATTTACACCGGCAACAAAATATTCCACCGGATCTTCCAAACTAACAATATTCACTCCCTCCTTATTTAATAATTGAAGCAAAGCGTAAAGGGTCGTGGATTTACCGGAACCGGTAGGACCGGAAATCAACACCATCCCGAATGGCTTCTCAATTCCCTCCATCACCGTTTTCAAATTCTTCCCCATAAGTCCCAATTTATCCAAACTCTTTAAACCGGTTTTCGGATCAAGCACACGAATAGCCACCTTCTCTCCGAGAGGAGTTGGAAATGTTGCCACGCGAAAATCTATTTCTCGTTCAAAAATCTTACTTCGAAAACGTCCGTCTTGGGGCATTCGCGTTTCGTCAATCTTCAAATTGGACATAACTTTAACGCGAGAAATAACCGACTGCGCCAGCGAAATTGGAAGATTCGTAATCTCGTGAAGTTCTCCTCCGGTTCGAAAACGAATACGCATATAATTTTCCATCGGCTCGATGTGAATATCCGAAGACTCGCTCTGCACCGCCTCTTTCAAAGTATCCGCAACGATTCTAATGATCGGAGCATCATCCGAAGATCCGCCTGCGTCCAACTCAACCAGCTTCTGCTTCCCGTCCGCTCCGGCACCCATGGATTTTACCGCCGCCTCCACTTGATTTTTATATGGTGAATATTTTCTCAAAATCTGTTGCCAATCACCGTAGGTTAAAATATAGACACCGAGATTCAATCGGTTTTGCCGGGCAATGAATTTAAGCGCCTCTTGCGCTTTTGGATCGTCCGGGTTAACCATTCCGACCACGAACATATCTCCCTGTTTGGAAAGCGGAGCGACACCATAATTTCTGGCGGTCTCTTCCGGAATAATATGTAAAACCGCATCCTCGACGCTCGTCGCCGAAAATCTCTGAAATGGAATCTTCAGTATCTGACTTTTAATTTGAGCTATCTTTTCGTCGTCGACGGTTCTTTTCGCATACAAAACATCCTCGGCAGTTTTTCCGGCCAAATTAGCTTCTCTTAAAACTTTCTGCGAATCTTCTTGCGAAACTAAACCCTGCGCAACCAGAGCTTGCAATAACTGTTCCCCGGACATAATTATTTGTTTACTGTGCTGTTTGTCGACGTTAAAGACAAAAACGGATTAGCCCTTCCTTTGCTCTGCGGATTAAGCGGAGGAGTGTTGTCTTTTAGCGACGCATACTTTTGATTCTTCAAAAGCTCATCGGCATTTGCCTTCACTTTGGCCAGTTGAACCGCAATCTCGGCGCGCGCGTCGGATGCTCCACCGTCTCCAACTAATTCGGGATTTCTAAAAAATACATAATAAGCGGAACCGGCAATCGCCACTAAAATAGAAAGCCAAATTAAAAGACTTGTTATACTAAGCCCGGATTTTTGCTCTTCTTGTATTACTATTGCCATTTTATTTTGATTGATAATAAGTTATGACCGTTAAATCCGCCCGATAATAATCTTGATCCGGCTTGCCGAGCGGGTCGATTGAAATTGAACGAATGTCCATTACTCTTAAATTATTTTCCAAAGAAGAAATAAAATTCTTGATGTCCGCATAAAACCCGATTACTTTAAACTGCACCGAAATTGCGGCTACCGGCTTTATAAGTTGAGTGCTGGTTGCCTTAGAAGCTATGCCCTGAACACTTGAAACATTCAAACTTAAATCGGTCAAAGCCAACTGATTCACTCCGGCAATCGCCCGAATTTGATTTAAAATCTCGGATTGCTGTGGGTCATTTGGCAAGGATGAAGAGATTACTTCCTGCAATCCTTTAAGCTTCTGGTCACTGTCGTAGTCCTTAAGAACATTTTGCACGTCTGTAATCGCTTTTTCCTTTCTCGAATAAAGCTCATCCAAAGAATTTAATTCGGCTCGCCGTTCATCCAGACTGGTATACGCGGAGACTGTAAAATTAGTGTAGATGATAATTGCGGCCAACATCATCACAAATGCCAACAACATACTAAGCAATCTTTTTCCTGAAGCTTTCATATTATTGTGGTGGTTGATTTGTCGTCTGACCTTGAGTTGTGCTCGTCGGTATCGCCGGAGACGTAGTTCCCGGTATACCTAACGGATTCGAAGTGGAAGTCGCCGAACTTGTAGAGTTGGTAATTGGAGTTGGGGTTGGAATCGGAATTGAACCGGCGACGGTAGAGCCCGCGGCGGCTATGAACTTCGGATCCAAGAATACGGAAACATTAAATTGCCAGCTCCCTCCGGCCATCGAAGAAACATTATTAAAGTTTACCCTTGCGACCTCCGAAGATTTTTCAAAAATATTTATTTGCTCGGCGATGTCCAGCGGTGTCCTGCCGACTCCAATCAAACTTAGCTGATAAGTCGCCAAGTTGAATGAAAATTTCGAAAAATAAATATTTGGCTGAGTATTCGCCTCCAACCAAGAAAATATCTTTAAAGTATTCGGATGCTTCGCAAGTAAGGTGCTTAAATTGCTAATTTGAGAATAAAAAGCGATGAGCTGGTCTTGTTTTTCTTTCGGAACTTTTTTATCCAACTCGGCGGATTTAGCCTGCACGGAAACAATTTGACTTTCGATATATGGAGCATACCCAAAAGTCAGTCCGGCATACAAAACCGCGCTTATGAACAGCAACGTTCCGCCAAGCATCAGGAGTTGCTTATAACTCCCCTGCTCTCCAGTTGAGGATTTTGCTAATTTTTCTATTTCTTGTGTAGGGAATGCCATATTTTATTATTTTAACGCTAGCCCCATGGCAACCGAAAGATAAGAACTTAACTCCGGAACCAGTGGCTCCAAATTTACCGGGTAGGAAAATTTTGAAAATGGCGCCGCCTTCACTATCGGTATCTTAAATTGATCGCGGAAATATTTTTCTATACCCAAAAGATTTGAACCGCCTCCGGAAAGTATCAGTCGCTCGATATTTCGCGCGTCCGGAAACTGGGTTTTATAAGAAAACTCCGCTCTTCTTACCTCACTAATTATAGCATCCAAAAAAGGTAGCATTATTGTGGATAACTCATAGTTTGCTCCGGTGCCGATAATCCCACGCTCTCGCTTCAACTCTTCCGCTCGGAGTGGGTTGATGTTTAAGCTGGTTGCCAGCGCCTGCGTAAGCGATGAACCGGAAAAATCCGTCTGTCCCGAAAATCTTAACTGTCCCCCTTCGGCAACAAGAATGCCCGTGGACAAGCTTCCGATATCCACTATATACGTCGGAGTCGGATCATTCGCGATTAAGGACCGCATCAAGCTCACGCTTTCAACTTCCAGCGCCCGCAAAGTTAAACCGGCTTCGCTGAAAATTCTTTGGTATTTTTTAATTTGCTCTTGTGGCACGGATACTAAAAATATCTGGAAAAATTTATTTCCGTTCGCATCGGTATATTCGCCGACTTTGGACCAATCCAACGCGACCTCGTCAATCGCCGAAGGAATAACTTGTCTGGCTTGATATATCACCGTCTGCTCCAATTCTTTCGGATCAACCGCAGGGATAGAAATTATTGTAGTGAACGCGGAAAAGGATGGAAGTGAGGCAACCGCAGTCTTTGCCTTCGGTCCGACCTGAGCGATTAACGCTTTTAAATAATCCGCGATGTCCCGTTCGAAAATTTTTAACGTGCTGGTTTGAAGCGCGGTGTTTGCCCTAAGCAATGCGCTTTGAGTTTCCAGCATCCCGTAATTCACTAGCCTAGGCTGAGACCCGGTTAGTCTTTCCACTTCCACAAGCTTAATAGCCGTAGTCCCTATATCTACGCCCAACTCAACCGATTTATTTTTCCCTCCAAAGATATCTGAAATTTTCATTCTATTTACACTTAAAGATTTTTATCTTCCGGTGACGTATAATCATTATATCACAAAATGCTTTTAAATTTATTGCTCCGCGCGCTATTCCCCGCAAACTGCGCGGAATGTGGGAGAAAAACAGAAAAAGATATGGCGCTTTGCGAAAAGTGTCTAGCTTCGATTCCAACTAATGACTTCCTTTTCTGCGGACGTTGCCACGCTCGCCTGCCCGCCGGCAAGAAAATATGTCACTTCGACACTCCATTCATCCTGGCCGCGGCGACAAATTATCGACTAAACCCGCCAATTCAAAAAATTATTCGTCGTTTCAAATTCCGCCACAGCGACTGGATCGGTGAAACTCTCGGACAACTAATCCGACCCTATGCCTTAAAAGTTCTACCGCAAGAAGACTTTCTTATTTGTCCGATTCCTCTTGGCAAACGACGTCGACACGAACGTGGCTTCAATCAAGCCGAAGTCCTGGCGAACATCGTCTCCCGCGACCTAAAAATCTCGCTTGAAAAAAACGCTCTCCAAAGGATTAAAGAAACCAAAGCCCAAACTCTGCTCTCCGGACTTAAAAACCGAGAGCTTAATCTGGAAAATGCGTTTTGGGCCGATTCGCAAAAAGTTAAAGATAGAAACATCTTGTTAATCGACGACGTTACCACAACCGGCGCCACGCTTTCTTCCGCTTCCAGTGCGCTAAAAAGCGCCGGTGCCAAAAAAATCTATGCGCTCGTTAGCGCAAAAGCCGGCTAATATGTTAAAATAACCATATGGATATAATTTGGAAAGCGCCGGAATTTAATTACTACGAAAAAGATCGAAAATGGTACTGGCTGACGATGGGACTCGCACTTGCAATCCTTGCTTTTGCAATCTGGCAAAAAAACTTTTTATTCGCTTTCTTTATTGTCGTCGCCGAAACACTTTTAATTTCTTGGGGCAACCGAGAGCCGGGAATGGTTGATTTTAAAATCGACGGCAAAGGAGTCTATATCGGAGAAAAAAAGTTTTATCCGTTCACCCAGCTAAACGGATTTGCCAACTCTGAGCTGGAAGCAACCGACAGCGAATATATAGAAACTTATTTATTTTTTAAGAATAATTTTAAATTTAAAACCGAAATCCGCTGGCCAAAAACCGATGAAGAAAAAATCCGCA
>JAHFLJ010000014.1:5432-23003 GCA_023244935.1 Candidatus Liptonbacteria bacterium | reverse complement strand
GTCATTAGTGATTAGTTATAAGTCCTCTCCGTTGGCTTTTAGCCATTCAATTTGCTATTCTATTCCCATGCAAGAAGGAGTGCGAATAAACAAATACCTCGCGGACCACAAAATCTGCACTCGAAAAAAAGCCGATGACCTAATAGAACGAGGTCTGGTTTTGATTAATGGCCGACCGGCAAAGCTTGGTCAAAAAGTTGCCGAAAGTGACCGGGTTGAGGTTGCGGATATCGAGAGCAAATATAAGTATTTTATGTACAACAAGCCTATGGGAATTGTCACCCATAGCGCTCAAGAAGAAGGTCAGCAAAGTATCGCTGATATTCTACCGAGAGAATACCAAGATCTCTTTCCGGTTGGAAGGTTGGATATGGATTCTAAAGGATTAATTTTACTAACTAACGACGGCCGAGTCGTCGACCGACTTCTCAATCCAAAATACGAACACGAAAAAGAATATTTGGTTGGTTTAAATAAGCTGGTTAAACCCGATCTTCTTCGAAGAATTAAAAAAGGAATATTTATTGGTGACTATAAAACCAAACCGGCAAAGACAGTGCTGGCCGGAGAAAAAACAATCAAAATAATTTTAATCGAAGGTAAAAACCACCAGATCCGCAGAATGGTTACCGCCTGTGGCTTCGAAGTTAAAAGTTTAACCAGAACCAGAATTATGAACTTGCGTTTAGGAGGTTTGAAACCGGGAGAGCTTAAAGAGCTCGGACCTCTCGAGAAGAAAAAGTTTCTAACCTCAATCGGTTTGTAGCTATATTTGTTTTAGAATTTTTCCACCTGCGAGTCTATAAGTTCTGCGGGGTGTCTGAGAAACCTTTTAGCTTGGTCCCGCTAACGGCGGGTAAAAGGTTTTGAAGACAGTTAGATTTTTCGCAGCCTGCCTGCCGGCAGGCAGGGAAAAAATCGACACGACCCCGCAAAATTAATAGACAAGTTTGTTGACAAACTAGTTAGAAATCGTTATTGTAAACAACGGTACATATTTTAAGAGAGGAGTGAGGTAATTGAAAATAGCGCGCGCAATCGAACGTCTGAAGAAGAAGGCAATCAAGCTCGGCTTTTCCAAAAGAGCAGAGCGTAAGCTCGTCCTCAAGGCAATCAACGCAGCGACAAACGGTGAGGAACTCGTGAGCGTCGTCAAGCAAGTGAGGCTTCACGGAGAGCAGGAGAACCGACTCGTTCTCGAGAAGGCGAAGCTCTTCAAGATGGATTCCTCCGGCTGGTCAATTCTTTACGAAAAGGCCGAAGACGGTTCCGAGCTCAAAGAGCACGCCGACACGATGTCTTACAGGCTTTCTCCATTTTACGATCCCAACGACGATGAGTCTTAAAATACGCCCCCACAATTGTGGGGGTTTTCATTTACTTAACCTCCGCGATCTTATTCAAAATTTTCTTTACATTTTCCAGACTCTTATCAACCAAAATAGACAGGGGATAAACTTTAATCTTTTTAGTCGTAAATTTCTTTACAAGTTTAGCCAAATCTTTTTCGTTCAGTTCGTCGCTCTTGCTCAAAAACACGTATTCTTTTTTCTTTAGTAATTGCGGATTATATTTCTTAAGTTCGGCACGCACAGTTGCGTAATCTTTAATCGGACTTGCAGAGTCGCAAGCGACCAAGTGAAAAAGAATTTTAGTTCGCTCCACGTGTTTCAAAAATTTAATTCCCAATCCTTTTCCGGTTGAAGCGCCTTCAATGAGTCCGGGAATATCCGCTAAAATCAGGTCGTAATAAACACCGAGGTTCGGTTCGAGCGTTGTAAATGGATAATTCGCCACTTTAGAATTTGCGCTGGTCAGTTCATTGAGCAGACTGGATTTTCCGGCATTCGGTAGGCCAATTAAGCCAACATCCGCAATCAATTTTAATTCCAAATGGAGTTCCGCTTCTTCTCCCGGTAGTCCATACTGAAACTGAGTTGGGCTGGTATTTTTAGGTCCGCGGAAATGAAAATTTCCTTTTCCTCCATGTCCGCCTTTCGCCACCAAAACTCTTTCGCCAATAGATAAAATTTCAAAAGTCTCCCCGGTAGTCAAATTATGTATCAAAGTTCCAACCGGAGCTTTAAGGATTAAATCCTCTCCGCTTTTTCCGTCAACAAATTGATTTCCACCTTTCCCGCCATCGTCCGCAAATAAATCTTTTTTAAATCTGAAGTTTTTAAGTATTCCCAAATCAGCCACTCCTTCAAAGTAGATGCTTCCGCCATTTCCTCCGCTTCCTCCGGCAGGTCCGAGCGACATTAAGTTCTTATTAAATGCCACTTTTCCGACACCTCCGTTTCCAGCCTTAACTTTTATGATTACATCATCTACTAACATTTGAGCTTAATTATAACAGATATTGCCAAATTAGGCAAAAATTACCGTCATAAATTTTTATTGCAATATATAATTAAAAGTGGTATAATCCAGCAAGTTTGAAAGAAGGAGGGGATAGTAATGGATCTAGTCACGAAGGTTCTTCTTACGGGCGCAATCGCGATCATGTCATACTTCTTCGCTTGCTTCTGTCTCGGCCTTTTGATGAAGACATGGCACGCCGAGATAGTCGGCGAAAACGAAGTTCTCACCGAGGCGTGTGAGAACCACGCGCGGGACAAGCAGTCCCTCGTCCTTTTCCCCGCTTTATTCGCGTTCGCCGCCGCCGGCTCTTTCTACCTGTTTTGGTACCAGTATCTGCCCCGCTAAGGGGCCTTTTTTATTGAGCACATAATATGTGCTCAATAATCGAGTACCAACGGTGTTTGATTAACCCACCAAAGTTGAGGCGAAGTATAGGGTAGCCCCGCGCATCCACCCATCTCAGCCACAACTGTATCGCATATCATATATGTTATGTGATACATATTATGCTTTTTATTGGGGATTAATCATCCATGAGGTAAAATTAGAAAGTAAACAAAATGAAGATAATAGCCCACTTAGATATGGATGCGTTTTTTGCGGCGGTGGAGGAGCGAGAGCATCCTCGTTTTCAAGGACGCGCAATTGCTGTCGGTTCCGATCCAAAAGGAGGAAAAGGACGCGGAGTTATCTCTACTGCTAACTACAAAGCCAGAGAATATGGAATTCGTTCGGCGACGCCAATTAGTAAGGCTTGGCAACTCTCCGAAGAGGCCGAAAAAAAAGGAGCTCAATCAGTAATTTTTTTGCCTGTCAATATGGAGCTATATTCCGAAGTTTCCGATAATGTTTTTAAGATTGTGAAAAAGTATTCGGATTTTTCCGAACCGGCAAGTATCGACGAAATATACTTTGATTTAAGCAAATCTGGCAATTTCAAAAAAGCAGAACAAATAGTTAAAAAAATTCAGAAAGAAATATTCCAAAAAGAAAAACTAACCTGCTCGGTTGGCTTGGCAAAAAATAAATTGCTAGCGAAAATCGCCTCGGATTTCAAGAAGCCAAGTGGCTTAACCGTTGTTCTGCCGGGTCAAGAATTCGAATTCCTAAAAGATATGGCAATCCGTAAAATTCCGGGAATCGGACCAAAAACAGAATTGATACTTCAAAATGCTCACATCCTAACCATCAAAGATATTGCCTTGGCCGGTGAAAAAAAACTGGAAAAACTTCTCGGCAAACACGGAGGAGAATTATATTTTAAGGCGTTAGGCGAAGGGGACTCGGATATGCACGAAGCTGAAGACCCAAAATCCATCGGCGAGCAAGACACCTTTCAAATCGATACGTTGGATTCGGAAATAATCACAAAAAAACTTTATAGTATTTGTGAAGGCGTTTATTCGAGTTTCAAAAAAACAAATTTCAAATCATTTAAAAACGTAGTTCTCACAGTCCGCTTTTCCGGGTTTGAAACTGTTTCCCATGGCGAACCGGTCGGTGAAAGCGTAAAAAATTCCAAAGACCTCAAATATGAGGCCTTACGAATGCTTTTGCCTTACCTGGATAAGCGTAAAAATCCAAATTTAAAAAAAATAAGATTAATCGGATTACGCCTGGAAAAACTATCCGATAAATCTCCCCAAACCCATTTGCCTCTTTAGAGGCAAATGCCGAGTACTAGAAAATAGTGTTCGATTATTCCACATTCTATATTCTTCATTCCGTATTCTCTATTCCTTATTCTCCACTTCTTCTTCGATCTTTTCCGCAATTTCCTCCACTTCACCTTTTAAAAGTCTAAAAAGTTTACGGTTAATTATTGAAGATGCGGCATATTCCTTTAATCGGTCTTCCGGCATTCCGGTGGCCATTGCAGAAAGCGCCTGAATCTCACTACCAAGTTCTTGCGCCTCCGCTTCTATTTTTTCGGTCTCCAATATTTTACCTAAAATAAATCTGGTTTTAAGCGAGTGCTCAATATTGGCTCGCTGCTCTTTTTTAACGTCATCTTCGGTTTTCTTAACCGATTCCAAATATTCCTCGAAAGTTTTGTTTATTTTTTCCAGTTTATCTTTTAGTCCTTGTTCCGCCTCCGACAGTTCCAGTTCCAGTAAAGAATCCGGCAGGGTAATATCGGTCTTTTCGACAATTTTTCTGACCATCTCTTCTTCGCTCTTCTTTTC
Source organism: Candidatus Liptonbacteria bacterium (assembly GCA_023244935.1). GTDB lineage: Bacteria > Patescibacteriota > Minisyncoccia > UBA6257 > 2-01-FULL-56-20 > JAHFLJ01. The sequence continues at coordinate 18,453 of JAHFLJ010000014.1, read as the reverse complement.
CGTCTCATAAGCTTTTTCTTCGTTCAAATTACTTAAAATTTTAGCCTTCAAATCGGCAACGCTTTCAAACTGTCCTAAGGATTTAGCCAATTCGTCGGTCAGCTCCGGCTCTTTTCCGGACTCATCTTTTCTGGAGATCAAAATCTCGGAGATTACTTTGTTAACATCTTCTTCGGTGGCTTTTGGTATCTCGCGCTTCTCCCAGACATCTTTTCCAATTTTTTTATAGTTAGGCAACTCAATTTCCGGATAAATCCCTAAAGACGCCTCGAACTCCAGCGGAATTCCAAGTCCAATTTTAGTTATTTTAATCTGCGGAGGCGTAACCGGCTGCAATTTGAAGTGGTCCAATAATTGAGGATAAAAATATCTCATTGCCATCTCTGCTCCTTCTTCAAGAACAACTCCCGAGCGTAAAGTTTGCTCTAAAAGGGAATCCGGCGCCTTGCCCGGACGAAATCCCTGCAGTTTCACATCTTTTCCCAGTTCCCGTAGAGCCTTTAGCCTAAAAAGTTCAAATTCTTCAACTGAAATTTCAACCTTCATTTTAACCTCGGAGTTCTTTGGCCTGCTTACTTCAGCTTTAAGTTTTCCTTCAAAAAGTGTTTCCATATTATTTAAGTTTCTAAAGAATACCGCAAAAACAGCTTTCCCACAAGGAGGTTTTGCTTAGATCTTAAATTAAGATAAAATTAATACATAATGATTAACATATTTACGGGTTCGGAAGGAATGTGGGCAGATATCGGTCTTTTGTTTCTTCGTCTCGGCCTCTTCGTGGTGTTTTTTGTCCATGCCCTGCCGAAAATAAGAAAAACTGAAGAGCTCTCCTCGGCAATGGGAATAAAAAAAGCTATGGTCCTAACTTTAGGCGTGGCAGAAATGGTTGCCTCGGTTCTTATGCTTTTCGGATTTTCGATTCAAATAGCTTCCTTCATTATCGCCCTGGTTATGCTCGGATCAATATCTATGAAAATATTCAAATGGCATGTCGGCTTTATAGAAGCAAATAAAGTCGGTTGGGAGTTTGATTTTGTATTATTTTTGATTGCCGTAGCTTTATTCCTAATGGGGCCGGGAGTCGTCTCCATCCAAGACTATATAATATTTTAATGTTGTTAGAATTTTTCGGCAGAGAGTGTATTCACTGTATGAAAATGGTAGGGGTTGTGGATCGCCTCGAAAAAGAGGCTGGGATTAAAATAGAACGTTTCGAGACCTGGCACAACGAAGAAAACGCCGCAAAACTCAAAGAATACGACCGAGGTTCTTGCGGAGGTGTTCCGTTTTTTATAAATACCGAAACCAACGAAGCAATTTGTGGTGAAGCCGACTACGAGACTCTAAAAGCATGGGCCCTGCGTAAAAATGAATCTTAAAGATTTAATTAAAAAAGCTTGGTTCGATTGGCTGTTAATTGTATTTGCCGTAATTTTGTTATCGGCTTATGTCCTCCTGAGAAGCATCTTAGTAAAAGATCTTTTAATTCTGGTGGCAATCGCCGGACTAATTCCGGTAGTAATTAGCGCAGTTCGAGCGTTGCTGACAAGAAAAATAACCGTTGATCTCTTAGCAAGTGTCGCCCTTGCAGTTTCATTTATAAACGGCGAGTGGGTTTCCGCCGCCTTTATCAATTTAATGTTAGCATCCTCCAGAATTTTAGGAACATATACGGAATCTCGCGCAACTTCAGCCATAGAAAGTCTATTAAAACTCCGACCGGATAAAGTCAGAATATCGCGTGCCGGAAAAATAGAGTTGGTCTCACCCGAAGAAATTCAAGTTGGAGATATCATCATTGTAAATTCCGGAGAAAGAATTCCGATTGACGGCGTGATTCTAAAAGGTCAAACCAGTGTTGACCAATCGTCGCTTACCGGCGAATCACTGCCCAAAGAAGTCGAGATAGGTTCAAAAGTTTTCAGTTCGACCATGAATATCGCCGGGTTGATTGAGATTAAGGCGGAAAAAGTAGGAAAAGATACCGCCTTGGAAAAAATAATTGCTTTGGTTGAAAAATCCCAAAAAGGTAAAGCGCCTATTTATACTCTCGGAGAGAAGTTTTCGGCAATCTATATATTCGGTGCGATTGCTCTCGCGGCGGTGATTTATCTAATAACCGGGAGAACCGAGCTGGTACTGTCGGTTTTGCTCGTAGTCTGCGCTGATGATATTGCCGTCGCTGTCCCATTGGCATTTTTAGCGTCAATCGGACACGCCGCTCGCCGGGGAGCAATAATCAAAGGAGGCAATTATCTTGAGCAAATTGCCAAAACTAAGATAATATTTTTGGACAAAACCGGAACCATAACCAAGGGGAAATTGGTTGTCGATGAAATTTTTTCGGAAGTTTCACAAAAAGAATTTTTGTCGATACTCTCCAAAATAGCTTATTTTTCAACTCACCCTATTTCCACGGCTATATCCAATTATTTAAGTAAAACCGGAGAAAAAATACCGACTATGCCGGAGCTTCAAGAATTCGCCGGTAGGGGAATGGTCTTAAAATTAGATAACGAGGAAATTTTTTACGGAAGAAAAGTTTTTCTCGCCGAACAAAAAGTCAATCTTCCGAAAGAGATTATTGAAAAAGTAAACGAACAGCAAAATGAAGGACATGCGCTAGTTCTCGTGGGCAGTGCTAAAAAGTTTTATGGATTTGTTACCCTTTCCGATGAAATACGACCGGAAGTAAAAAGCTCAATCGCTTGGCTAAAAAAACTTGGAATCAAAAAAATAATAATGTTGACCGGTGATAATGAGGTTTCGGCACGCAAAGTAGCCACCGCAGTCGGGATCGATGAATTTAAAGCCAATCTGATGCCGGAAGATAAAGTTAAAATTTTGGAAAACTCGGAATATAGGGGAAAAGGACTGGTTATGGTTGGCGATGGAGTCAATGATTCTGCATCTCTCGCATTGGCCGATGTCGGAATCGCCATGGCTAAAATTGGGTCCGATTCGGCCATCGAAGCATCCAATATTACTTTGATTAATGACAATTTTGAAGAAATCCCGCGAATAATCGAATTGGCAAAAAAAACAATGACGGTCGCCAGACAAGATTTTTATATTTGGGGAATCTCTAACGTAGTTGGGTTGATTCTGGTGTTCATGGGATTCATTGGTCCCGCCGGCGCGGCTGCGTATAACTTTCTTACCGATTTTTTACCCTTAGGAAACTCTTTAAAACTTTTTCGGCTAACGAAAGAAACGTAAAAGTTCAGTGAGAAACAAAATCCCCGAAAGGGGATTTTGTTTTAGAAAGTAATTACCACAATCTCGGAAGGTGATCCGACTTTTAATGGCGGGCCCCAAGTCCCAACTCCGGAAGAAGTATAAACTTCCATATCTTTATATTTCTTAAATCCGTAATCATATCCTTTATAAACCAATGCGGTTATCAAATTCAACGGGAACATTTGCGCTCGGTGAGTATGTCCGGAAAGCTGAAAGTTGATATTCAGGTCCTGGGCTACATCTAAGTTTAGTGGTGTATGTTTCAACAATATTGTCGGCTTATTACGGTCGTAGTTAATCGCCGTTAAAACTTTCCGAAAATTATCTGTCCCAACCGTAGATTTATAATCAACACCGACTAGTTGTAAGCCGTTAATATCGATAAACTCATTATTCAAAAATTTAATGCCCTGAGAAGTAATTGCATCAAAATACTTTGTAGTAGTTTCGAACTCTTCATGATTTCCGCTGATAAAATATGTGCCAAAAACTGATTTTATATTTTTGAGCGGGGCAGTTACCGAATCGATATCTACTCCGGTTCCGTCAAAAAAATCACCGCCAATCAGAACTAAATCCGGAGAAATCTCATTTATGGCTCCGACCATTTTCTCGATAAATTTCTTTCCAATAACTTGTCCGACGTGGATATCACTTATAAATACAATCTTTCTATCGGTCCAAGTCTCGGGAACAACAAGTTGCGAGGTTACTCCGATAACTTTTAAATTATTAGCATTCAAAATTCCGAAAATAGACGCGAGAAAAGCAAAAGTCATCAATATTTTCCCGAGTTCCGGCAAGAAACCAAATGAGGGGAATAGTGCCGAAAAAATAAAATAGATTAAACTTGCCAGTAATAAATAAAATAAAAAGCCCAGCCAAACAACCGCAGTAGTATATACGGCTTGCGTGAATAGATTGTAATTTTTATAAGCAACAAGCGAAGCCACAATAAAACTAAGAGACGCCACCACGAAGCCTAATCGTAAAAAAAAGATTGCATTAGTCGAAGTAATCAAGAATGAAACTAAAACCAGCTCATATACCGCAAAATGCACCAAAAACAAAAGACACTGCGCAATCAAGATAAAAACTATAAATAAATATGGCATAGGTTGCCATTATAGCAAATTGAAGCTCATATAGCTACAAAGAGGTAAAATTCACTAATTGATGATATACTCAACGAGTAAATGAAAATAACCTCGGCTGAATTTAAAAAGGGAATAGTTGGTCCGGACGAGATATTATTTAACGGCAAGCCACAGTTTGCCTTTATTGGTCGTTCCAACGTTGGCAAATCCAGCGTTATTAATTCAATAGTCAATCAAAAAAACCTGGTTAAAACCGGGAAAAAACCGGGAAAAACAACCGAAATCAATTTCTTCTTAATAAATAATAAATTCTATTTTGTAGACCTTCCTGGCTACGGCTATGCCAAGCTCTCGCCGGAAAAAAGAGAAAAAATCCGAAATCTTATTCTTTGGTATATAACCGATCCGGATGTTCGACCCAAAAAAATTATCCTTATTCTGGATATCAAAGCAGGCTTCACGGCCTTCGACAAGGAAATGATCGAAATCCTTCGTAGCCAAGGACATAGTTATATTATCCTCGCCAATAAAGCCGATAAGCTTAATAAGCGAGACCTCGCAACTCAACTTGAACAAATCAGAACCGAATCATATGAAGAAAATGTAATTTCGCACTCGGCTACAACCAGAATAGGACGCGCCGAACTTATTGATCGCTTATTTGGCGGAAATTAATTCCACACTTTTTAGACCGTCAATCTCCACAATTTGATATTCAACAACGACCTCATTCGGCATTACGAACTTAAATTTATCACCAAGTTTTTTGCCCAAAACAATTTTACCAAGAGGGGACTCATTGGAAATAAATCCCAACTCCGGATTAGTTTCCGAACGGCCAAGTATTTGAAAGTTGCGAAATGAACCATTGTCTCGTTTTAGCGTCACTGCCGAACCAATCTGGACAATCCCTTTTAATCTCTCATCCGGCCGAATAATAACAATTCTTTTTAATCGATCTTCGATATTTAAAATTTGTCCCTCAGTTCTACGTAAGTTATATTTTGCTTCTTTATATTCGGCATTATCCGATCTGTCTCCGTAAGCCGCCGCCTTCTGTGTTTCTTCAATTAAAGACGGCAAGATACTTCGCAACTTTAATAGCTGATTTTTTAATTTATCCAAACCGTCCGATGTCAAATAAATCGGTCCGCTATCCGGCACTCGAGTGTCTTTTCTGCGGGTGAATATCATAATTAACCGGTTACTCTATCGGCAATCTCCGCAATTTCTCGTGCGGCTCTCTTTTTCTCTTCTCCGACCGAAGAAATAAAATTTTCCACAGCTTCCAACACCAATTTTTGATTTTCTTCGCCTTCTATTTTTAAAAGTATTTGTGGCTGTAATCCGACGTTATTAAAACCATATGTATCCAAGTAGTCCAAAGTTTCGGAAGAAAGCGAATTGTAAAAATCTTTCACCGTCTCAAATTTTGAAATACCTGCCTCCGGTGAACCAAATCCTTTTTCTAAGTTTTGCATTTTATCAATATATAATATCTACTTCTTAATTTCCAGCGCATCAATATAACAAAGACCCCGTAAAGGGGTCTCGATTATATTGATGTTAATCAATTATTTTTTCTTAGAAACAGCTTTCTTTTTGGCAACCGGTTTTACTACTTTTTTGTCGGTTATTTTCTTGAAAGCAGGAGTATTCATCGGCAAAACTACCGGTTCTACAACTTTTTTCGGGGAGTTTTCCAAAAGGTTTAAAATTCTCTCAACCTTCTTTCCGACTTCCTCAATCTGACGCTTTAATTCCTCGATTTTTTTATCATCAAACTTGGCGGTAGGAGAAACGCTTACCGCAGAGAAAGACTCTCTTGGCACAAATGCGTTTCTTGAAGAGCTCTCTCTTGGTTCTCTTCCTTGGCTTTTTCCAAAACAATCACTGCAATACACCGGTCTTTCGCCGGTTGGGCGAAAAGGAACTTCGCAAGACTTATTGCACTCGGCGCAAGTTGCTCGATGCATCTGCACGTCGCTCCTGCCCCTGTCTCCTCCGCGTCCACCTCCGAAACTTGGACGACCACCACCAAATCTACTTCCGCCTCCGCGTCCACCTCGAAACCCGCCACCGGATCCTCCTCGTTTAAAATCTCCCATGTTTTTTTGTTATCTTTACTTGATTTATCGATAATTTAATACATTATACCTTTATATCTGGCAAATAGCAATACTTCATAATAAATTAGCTATTTTGTCCAATATGTGTTAGAATCTAATATATGCAAGAAAATAAAGGTTTTTATGGCTTAGGAATAGCTCCGGGAATACTGGATATCATTTCTAAAATAGGATTTAAAATACCTACTCCAATTCAAGAGCAGGCAATTCCGATAGCAATAGAAGGGAAAGATGTAATGGGAATTGCTCAAACCGGAACGGGAAAAACACTGGCTTTCGGAATTCCAATCGCGCAACGCATCAGTCAAGGATCCGGACCGGCGTTGATTATTGTTCCAACCCGAGAACTTGCGATTCAGGTTGCCGAATCTTTAGCAAAGCTTTGTGTGCCTCTCAGAATCAACACCGCCACTCTAATTGGCGGGGAGCCGATAGGCCGACAATTCAGACAGCTTTCTCGAAGCCCGCAGATAATAATCGGCACCCCGGGAAGATTAATCGATCACTTGGAGCATAAAAGTATTAATTTCTCAAAAACCGGAATCTTAGTTCTTGATGAAGCCGATAGAATGTTGGACATGGGCTTTGCGCCTCAACTTAAAAAAATTAAGGCTGCCGTACCGGAAGACAGACAAACTTTGTTTTTCTCCGCGACTATGCCGGAAGAAATTGTAAGTTTAGCGAAAGCATATTTAAAACTCCCGGTTCGAGTGGAAATAGCAAAGTCCGGCACTACCGCGCAAAATATAACTCAAGAGCTTTTCTTTGTGTCTCATGAAAAAAAACCGGAACTTCTGGAAAAACTTTTAAAAGAGTATCGAGGTTCAATTTTAATATTCTCACGACTTAAATTCGGCGCGAAACGAATTGCCGCGCACGTCAGAGCGATGGGACACACCGCCGCTGAATTGCACTCCAATAGATCTCTTTCTCAAAGAAAAGACGCCTTGGAAGGATTTAAAAACGGACGATATCGCATTTTGGTCGCGACCGATATCGCCGCCAGAGGAATTGATGTCCAACATATCGAGGTGGTCATAAATTACGACTTGCCGGATAATGCCGAAGATTATGTTCACCGTATCGGTCGTACCGGCAGAGCCGGAAAAAGCGGTCACGCAATTTCTTTCGCGCGCCCGAACGAACGAGGGGATGTCTACGCGATTGAAAGGCTTATCCGGACAGAGCTACCGGTTTCCAAATTACCTATATTATCCGGTTCAAATACTCCGGCTCCACTGGCAGAAAGAGAACCGCGCGGAAATACAAGATTCGGTGGTTCAAGAGGCGGGAGACGAAGCGACGCATTCCGAAGTAAGCGTTCTGCCGGAAGTTGGAAGCCAAGATCACGATATTAAATACAAAAAATGCCTCGAAATAAGGGGCATTTTTTGTATCATTTTATAACGCGCCGATATCTAAAACTTGGTCGATTTTAATCTTAGCAACAAAATCCGGAACGTGACTTACCAAAATCATAGTTCCTTCAAAACGGTTTAAGGCGTTCGCAATAACCGGAATATGACGAAAATTAATATGATTGGTCGGCTCATCCAGAATTAAAAGTCCGGGCCTCTCCAACACCAATCTGGCAAAAGCAACCAACCCTTTTTGACCTTCGGAAAGAGATCCAACCTTCGTCTTCAACATTTCCGAAGCAAAAAGAAATCCGGCGGCATGTGAGCGTAAATCTTCCTCGGTCATAGTTCCGGAAAAATCTTTTAAGGTATCATAAACTGATTTTTCAAAATCCAAAGTTGAAAAATCCTGGCGATAATATCCGATTTTAACATCCGGAAGAATTTCTTCGCCCTTGGCATGTCCGGTCGCCAATTTTTCCAGAAGCGTGGTCTTTCCGATTCCATTCGGTCCGGCAAGCAATAAGTGCTCTTTCTTTTTCAAAACTACATTAACTTTTTTTTGTGTAACTTTATGATTTCTAATTACCGAAACCGACTTAAGCGTTAAAATATTCCCGAGCAAATCAGCTTGGCAGGGAATAATAAAGTTTCGAATAGTCCGATCTTCTTGTCGAATTTCAACCTTCTCCGCTTCCAGTTTTGCGATATTTTCATTCATTTTTCGCGCCACGTCGCGCATATGACCTCCTTTTTGCGCGAAAAAGTTAGCTTGCTCCTTGCGGTTGGCAATATCTTTTTCCAAACGAACATTTTTCATTCGTTCACGCTCTAGCTGATTTTTAATTTCTTCAACCAATGCAAAATAGTTACCGGTGTATTGCTCCGTCTTTTTTGTAAAAATATCCAAGTATATAACTCCTTGAGTAAATGAATTTAAAAATTCCGCGTCATGTGAAATAACAATCACGGTTTTTTTATAATCCAATAAAAATTTGGTCAAATGTTCAATTCCGGCCTTATCTAAATTATTCGTCGGCTCATCCAAAAGCAAAATATCCGAATTTTGAATTAACGCCTGCGCCAATAAAATCCTTGCCTGTTGCCCACCGGAAAAAGTATTCAGTTTTCGATCAAGCGGTGCGTTCAAGTCTACCGCATCCAAAATCTTGCTAATTCTGGGTTCAATATCGTAAACCTTTTGTGAAAATGCGGATTCAAAAAATTCCCTGACGGTTAATTCCATCTGATCGCGCGGAATAACCTGTTTGGAGTGGGCGATAGTCAGTCCGTTTCCGTGAGTTATCGCGCCGGAATCCGGAAGTATTCCGCCGGTTATAAGTTTAAAGATCGTGCTTTTACCGGAACCATTTTGTCCCATTAAAGTTATCTTCGCGCCTCGACGCACAGTAAAATCAGCCTCATCCAAAATCGGCTTATGCGAGCCGTATTCAAAGGATACTTTATTAAAGCGTAAGATTGTTTCGTTGTTATTAGCCATCTATAATATTACCCACAAGCAAAGGACTATATTATACAGATTCTTAAGATAATTAGCAACATGACCAATTTCGAAAGCGGACAATTAAGCTTCGTTATATTTTAAATCATAAATATGCTATACTATTTACATACAAATATGCTTATATTCTCACAAACTTTATATTACTTGGTCGCTTCGCTCGCGATAATCACAATCGGCGTTTTGTTAATCGTGATTTTGTATCACTTAATCCATATTGCGAAACACCTCCGAAACATTTCTGACAACCTCGACAGCACTTCAGCCGACCTCAAAAAAAGAATAGAAGAAATAATTGAACGACTTTCCGAACTACCGATACTTTCGTTCTTTTTGAAGAAAAATAAGAAACACGATTCCGAAAAGAAAGGTCGCTAATATTCAAAATAAAATGAAAAAAACTACAACAAAAAAGAAAACTAGTTATGCATGGCTGGAGGGCGGTCTTGTTGGAGCGGCTCTTGGAGTCGGCGCCGGATTGCTCGCCAGCTCAAAGCTCGGAAAAGAACTTGGTGAAAAAGCAAAAGATCTTTCTGCGGATTTCTACCGTTATTTGTCTCCTCAAATTAAAAAGGTAAAAAAGATGAGCGAAGCCGAATATAAAGAATTTGTAAAAGAAGCGATGAAACGGTACGGCAAGAGCAAAAAACTCACCGAGGCGGAAGCTAACGGTTTAATAAAAGATGCTTTTGGCGCCTGGAAGCATTTAAAAAAGAATCTTTAATTCTTCTATTCAAAAACACCTTCGTTCGAAGGTGTTTTTTTCGGGGAAAAAAACCGCAGAACAATCTGCGGAAAATATAAATTAACTCTGACCTTCAATGCTGACGCCGGATACGATTTCGACCATTTCCCACTTGTCGAGAGGAAGAATGTAGAGACGTTTGCACCCAACGCACTGTGCAATCCACTTGCCTCCGCTCGCAGAATTTGCCTTACCGACAGATTCCCCATAGAAAGCGGCGCAATTACATGAGCATAAAGCAACCTTCCCGTTGTCATGCCAACTCTTCTGCTCAACAAGCCTATATGATTTGTCTTGGAGAATAGTCCTTTGATATCCAGAAAAATCTCCCCGCTTCATTCTACAGTTGTCGCACATGGAAATCCTCCTTCGTTTACATGAACTGGCTAAAATATAGATTAACTCTGCCAAAAGTCAATCTTAAAAATGAATATGTTATAATATCCTTATGAAAAAACTAATCATATTAGGAGGCATCGCGGGCCTCTTGCCTACGTTCGCTTTTGCCGCGTTTGTCGGATTAGGGGATAATGTGGTTTCCCCGGCGCCAAAAACATCGGCACAAAATGTTTATCTGGTCGGTGGTACGGTAAATGTTTCCAATCCGGTTAACGGCGACGCGCTGATTGGTGGCGGAACCGTAGTAATCTCCGGAAACGTTGAAAAGGACGTAAATGTTGTTGGAGGCAACGTTAGTATTCTCGGCGGTTCCGCCGAAGATCTTCGCGTGATCGGTGGAAATATTGCCGTCGGCAAAAAAATCAACGGTGAAGCGATGATCGTCGGAGGACAAATAATTATTACTTCGGATACACAAATTAAAGGAGATTCGTATATCGCCGGAGGAACAATTAACTTCTCCGGAACCGAAGAAGGGAATCTTGTCTTGTCCGGAGGAGATATTCGTGTGGACGGAACAGTTAACGGAAATTTAAAAATAAAAGGTGCTCAGAAAGTTACTTTCGGCGGTCAGGCAGTTGTTAAAGGGATGACTGAATACTCTGCCACAACCGAAGCAACGATTGAAACCGGCGCTCAGCTCGCCAACGCTCCGGTCTTTAAAAAGATTGAAAGTAATCGTAACACCTCCAATAAAACTCCTGCTGGATTTATGGCACTCTTCGGATTAATGTATTTTTTGAAACTCTTAGCGGTGCTCGCCGCTGTATATGGTATTTGGTATTGGTTGAGGAAAGATGCTGTTTCCGCCATCGAAGAAACCCACTCACATTTCTGGAAAGTCTTGCTTCGTGGATTTGCAGTGTTAGTTTTAATTCCGGTCGGAGCAGTAATTCTTTTCATCACCGTCATAGGTTGGATTCCGTCGATGGTTCTACTTGCCGGATACGTCGCCTTGTTAACGCTCGCAGCTCCGGTATCGATAATTATCTCAACTTCGTTATTGATGAGATTATTTAAGAAAAATCACACTAATTTCACTTGGTATCAAATTATTTTTGGACTTGTTGTCTTGAGGCTCGTTGCCTTAATTCCAATAGTCGGCTGGGTAGTCTGTTTTGCAATCTACCTTGTAGCCTTAGGAACCACCGCCGGAATTATCAAAAACAAGCTGTCCGCGTAAACAATTTACTTACTAAAAACCCCGGCCTTTGCCGGGGTTTTTATTTAAAATCTATTATTTAGACCAACCCCCACTCTTTCTGCGCATCTTCGTATTTTAATCGCAATCTTTCAACCAACTCATCAGTAGCATTTTTAATCCCATATTCTTTTAAAAATATTAATCCGTAACCTGCACCAAGATTATATTGAAGACTCCAAACTGCTGCGGAAAGATCAACTTTTGGAAAATCAACTCGCGTATCTCCCAAATCAATATAGCCGGAAAAATTGTCGTTATTAAAAATAAAATTTGGCAAACAGGCATCTCCATGTATTAACACCTTGCCAACTCCGGCAGTCCCAAAAGGGCAGTCCTTCGCACTTACCGAATGAAACTGCACTAAAACTTCCGCCAATCGCTTGGCAACTTTCTCTCCGCCCCATTCTTTGCAAAGTTTCGCCAGATTAGCGCCCCCAACCGCCGAGAGAAGAAGCGCATCTTTGTCATTGATGTGCGTAAATCCAATCACCTCTGGCACCGGCAATTTTCCGCTTAGCCACTTTAACCGTTCAGATTCTTTTTCAAGACTCGGAGCTATTTTAAGAAAATAATTTTTTCCCGAAGATTTTAGGAAATAAACCGTGCTTTGGTCACCATGAGGCTCTCGGGTGACTGTTATATCTCCGCTAAGCTGAGTTTTTGCCCAATTTATAAAAGCTTCTTCTGTAGATTTATTCCTTTGATACTTTTCAATAAGAATGAGGTCAGCCAAATCTTTTTCGCGTCCAGATGCCGTCTTGAAACGCTTTAGTTCTTCAAGATTTATAAACGGAACACCGTCAATAACAGTTGCCGAGGCAATAGCTTCTTCGTTAGTAGTTGGATATTCCGACCAGGAAATATCGGGGTTAATATCAATATCATCTTTTTTCAAAAATGTCTTGTTGTGTTTCATTTCCTCTTCCCATTCTCCGGTTGCTTGGAGTTCTTTAAAAAGCTTTGAAGTCACGGCCGCGTCAACGTCGTTAGTAGATCGTATTCCTAAAACATCCAAAATCCCGCCACCAATAATGACATATTCTCCAAAAGGGAAGTTTAGTTTTTTAACACGTTCAATAATATTCATATTTTATATATTGCTGCGGGGCTAGCCTGTCTGCCTTCGGCAGAGAATCGGACCATTATTAAATAAAATTTAAGCATTGCTGGGGGACAGGGATTCGAACCCCGATTGAAGGCTTCAAAGGCCTCTGTCCTACCATTAGACGATCCCCCAGCGATACTTAAATTTTAAAGTTACTTCTCCGCCAGAGACGCCTGTCCGCCTTCGGAGGAGATGCGCCTCTGGCGCAAAAAGGCCTCTGTC
>JAHFLJ010000014.1:0-5332 GCA_023244935.1 Candidatus Liptonbacteria bacterium | reverse complement strand
AGAATGTTGGAATGTTGTGAAAGACGTAGAAATAAAAAAACCCGCCGTTGCCCTTCGTGTCCGCCGGCTGACAGAGCAGAAGGGGAGACGAGGGAAGTGAAAGTTTACGTTATCCTCGAGTTAGCTCGTTTTATCAATAAAAAATCCCTCAAAAAGAGGGAATCGCGGAGTCCAGATAATAGAGAAAAACACAGGCGCAAAAAGCAACGAAGATGACAAAGAATGAAAGAAAGGCCTCAAACCGGGCAATCGACTTATTCCCAAGTCGATAGTTCCTGTCCGATACACCTCGAAGCAGAAGCGCCAAAATAATTGACAAAATTGAACCGGTAAATAGAAAAATTCTTAGGAGAATTACTCCACCGTGATTCATTCTCGCCTCCTTAAAAATAACTATCTCAAAATTTGCATTATTTCGATAGATTGTCAAGAAAATTGCTCTAATCCGTCTAACTGGTATAATAAATAAATGATTAAACCATTTGAACCAAAAAAACTGGAGATTGAAAAAGATCTCGCAGGAATGTCTCTGAAGATGATTCAGAATCATTTCAAACTTTACGAAGGATACGTTAAGAAAACCAACGAGATTCAAGAGAAGCTAGAAACCGCCGACAAAAAAACTGCCAACGGCGTTTACAGTGAATACGGAGAACTTAAACGCCAGGAAACTTTCGCGGTAAACGGAATGAAGCTACATGAGTTTTATTTTTCTGCATTAGGTGGCGACGGAACTCCAAAAGGGGCGTTAGTTGAAATGATTGAACGTGACTTCGGCGGAGTGGACGCCTGGAAAGAAGAGATGGTGGCAACCGGCCTCTCGGCTCGAGGTTGGGCGGTATTGTGCTATGACTACGGAGAAATGAGACTTCGAATTTATGCCGGAGATGCCCACAACGTCGGAGCAGTTTGGAATTGCGCCGTCCTTTTACCGCTGGATGTTTACGAACATGCCTACTTTATTGATTACGCCGTAGACCGAAAGACCTATATTGAGAGTTTCTTCAAAAATTTGAACTGGGATTTCCTGAACGGCCTCATAACTAAGTGGGGAATTGATAAAATTCAAAACTAACTAAAACAAAAACCCCGAAAGGGGTTTTTGTTTTAGTTCACGGCAAAGAAATCCACAGTTTTTATAGGGATTCTCGGCGTTTATAGTGATATAATATAGAAGTGACGAATTCTCAGGAAAAAATAACGAAAGAGAGTCCTATTTTGAGTGCAAAAAATAGAAGCACTTTCATATACAATAACTGGAAAACACTTTCGGTTTTATTATTGGTTATCTTACCTTTCGCATTTGCGACTAATTCACTGTTCGCGGCAACTGGAGTTCCAAAAATAATGAGCTACCAAGGCAGACTTACAGATAGTAGTGGAACTCTTTTAGGTGGCACCGGTACAAACTATTATTTTAGATTTTCAATTTATAACAGTCCCACTGTCGGAAGTGGTTCAAGGCTCTGGCCAACGGCCGCACCTGCTTCGACAACAATTAATGTTGCGAACGGTGTCTTTAATGTAAACATCGGAGATACTACCGGCGGATACCCGGACGCGTTAACCTATGATTTTATGCAAAATTCCGATATCTTTTTGCAAGTTGAAGTTTCTTTCAACGGAACAACTTTTGAAACCTTGGCGCCAAGACAAAGAATCGCCGCGAGTGGCTTCGCCATTAATGCCGGAACTCTCTCGGGAGACATGAGAACATCCTCAACCGCAGATTTTAATTTTAATGTTTTAAATATCGGGACAGGAAAAGCAAATCTTAATATTGCCACCGGATCATTACTTTTTGGAGGAACAGTCCGGATTGATTCAATCGGCCAAGCAACATTTGCCACGACCAGCATCACCACATTAAATCTTAATTCACTCGGGCTTACCGGCGGTCTCAATAATAATAATTTATTCACAATTAATACTTCATCTTCGGTTCCGGCTCTGCATATCAATAATTTAGGAAATATTTCTGTCGGCACAAGCACATTCAATAATACATTTGGAATTCAAGGAACTGCACTTACAAATATTTTTGGCATCTATACAAGTTCAAACAATCCCGCCTTTAAAGTTAACAGTGTTGGGAAAATATTAGTGAATACAATCTCTACTTCCACCGGCCAATTAAATATTGTTGGATCTACCGGTCTTGTTAGTGGAGTTGCCGGACTCTATCAAGAATCCCTGTTAAACGCCACTTCCAGTGGAAGCTTTCAATTTGGTAACAGACATATAATAAATATTAGTCCAACCGCGTCTTCAAGTATGGATGGAGAGTTCATACGAACAATCGACAACACCTCGCTAGCCAACACGGTCAGAGCCATGGAAATCCAGGCATGGTCGGGAACGAACATTCAAGGAATCAATACCGGACTTTGGGCCGCAGGTAGAACCTTCGGAGTTCAAGCCTTTTCGAACGGTACCGCGAGTGGAGTATTGAACGGCGCAGCGTTATACGGTGAGATTCAAAGTACTTCCACGGGCAACGGTTTACGTCTTTACTCGAAAAACATCGCCTCGAGCTCTCAAGATCTGGCATTATTATTTCAAGAAATTTCAAACTTTCAAGGAAACGGATTAAAAATGGATTTCGGAAGAACGGGAGGAGCATTCACCGGAAACTTCTTAAATTTCAATAATAATGCGGTATCCAAATTTGCAGTAAACGCTACCGGAAGCGTAATGATCGGTACCAGCACCGCCTACGGAGTTTCTAATTTATTAGTTTGTGCCCAGGGGAACTGCACTTTACCGACTGCCACAAACACTGTCGCGGTTTTTGCCTCCACTAACGGCACCGCAACCGGAAGTTCTATAATTGCCCGTGGAACAATTACTCAGGGCGCTGCGGACGTAGGTGAGTACGCATATATAGAAGGGCTTGCCACAGACTACGATGCCGGAGATCTTTTGGCTATTTCTGAAGCCACTTCAACCCGATTTAAAAAAACTAGCAGGGCATACATGGCAAACCTCGCTGGAGTAGTTACAAAAACCGCTGGGTTTATAGGTGGCGGAGAAATTGCCGGACAGGCCGACACAGTTGTCATAGCTCTCGCAGGACGCGTTCCGGTAAAAGTCAGCGGTGAAAACGGTTCGATTAAACTAGGGGATTCAATTACAGCTTCTTCTATCGTCGGGTACGGAATGAAATCAACTCTACCTGGAAGGGTTGTCGGTATGGCGCTCGAAGATTTTAACGCAAGCTCGGCAACTGCAACCGGTACAATTATGATTTTCGTAAATCCGTCTTATTCTTTCCCGAACTCTGTTGAATACGAAAATCTCCAAGGAGGAAATAGTGGAGTGAGCGCGATGAACACTTTTGCGTTTGATAAGAAATTGACGGTTAAAATCGCGACTCTAATTGCCGGAAAAATCACCGTTGAAGATTTAACAATAGGAAGCGAAGAACATCCGGCGGGAATAACCATCTTCGATGTAAAAACAAAAAAACCTTATTGCGTAGTCATGGAAGACGGTGCAACCAAGAATTACTCCGGAAAATGTTCTGACCTAGATTTAAATAATCTTGGGCAGCCATACTTCGATTCCGATATGGGTGGCTTCGTAGTTGTCCTGCCGGGAACTAAAACTGCTGAAATAAGTTTCGCACAAGAATATTTAGTGCAGCCGATTGTAAGCGCAAATATTTCTCTAAACTCAGAAGGAAACAGCTCGACTTCAACAAGTAATATAAAATTCACAATTACAAATACAACCACAAATGGTTTCAAAATTATTTTTGATGAGCCGACTCCGGAAGATATAAAAATAAGTTGGATAGCTCTCGCCGCCAAAAATGTTCCGCCAACTCCGCCGACAGCAAATGCAGATACGCCAGCCGAAAGCAATCCTGAGAATAATGCCACCGAGACAAATAATGAAGTAACAGACGCACCAGCCGAAGTCCCCGCAGAAACTATCGACGAAATTCCTGTCTTGACCGAGCAAGCGCCGACTCCTGCGCCAGAAGAATCGGCTCCAAGTGAGACTATCTTCTCTGAATCACCAACAGAATAGGAAAATATTCATAAAAGATAAAGTTCGTCCAAGCTTCTCACTTTTCAAGCTCTGATTTCTCGAATATTAGCTGCGAAATCCACAGATGGATTAGTTAAGTCTGTAAATTTTGTTACACTATATATATAAGTGAGGAAGAGGTGAAAGCTCTTAAACTTATCGAGGTAAAATGATGGACAATCCCGCATATTCGAGCTTACAAAAAGATAACCGGTAACCAAACGGGAAATTTTAAAGTGGGAAGCATAAAAATTAAAAAAGGATTAAATTTTTACACAATGAAATATATAAAAAAATATTGGCCTCTATTTTGGGGGATTAGCATCTTGGTCGCAATTTTAGCCGGCGTATTTTTTTCTCCAAACAATAATACTTCAAATCCAAGCAAAGATAAATTTAAATATCTTTCGCCAAAAATAGATGAAAACTTTTCACCTGAATCTTTTTGGTCTTTATCCGATTTAAGAAATAAGATAATTTTAGAAGAAAAAAGTAATGAAAACAATTTTGCTTTTTACATAGAAGATCTTATCAGCGGTTCTTGGGTTGGATATCAACAAGATGAAAAATTTATCGGCGCGTCCTTACTAAAAACTCCGGTTGCCTTGATGGTAATGAAGCGTGTGGACGAAGGAACCTGGAGCATGGATACAAAATTTATTTTAAAGCCGGAACTTAAAGATAAATCTTTCGGTAATTTATGGCGTGAACCGGACAACAAAGAATTTACTCTTAGTGAGTTAATGGAACAAATGTTTATTTACTCGGACGATACCGCGGCAAATATTTTTATAAATAGTATTCCTGGCGCCGAAAGAAACAATGTTTATTACCGTATCGGTATTATGAATCCGGAAGCACCGATAGTCTCCGATCCTTCCAAGCCGCTTTTTAAAAAAATGAGCGCTAAAGAATTAATTAATGTTTATCGCACGCTCTATAATGCTTCATACCTCACGCCGGAATCTTCCGAATACGTTTTGGACTTACTCACAAAAACAAAATTTGATAAATCTTTATCTTACGGAGTCCCGACGAATATTCCGGTTGCTCACAAAATCGGAGTTTATTTTTTAACCGGCAATCCGGAAAGAAACGCGCACGACTGCGGGATAGTCTATCTGCCAAAGCGTCCCTACATGATTTGTGCTATGACCAAAAATCTATCTCAAGCTGACGCCTGGAAAACAGTATCTGAAATTTCCAGAGTAACCTACGAATATTTTAATCAGCTTTAATTAAATGGCTAATCGGAAAATAAATATTTCCAGTTTTTGGCTAATCGGCATAACTCTAT
>JAHFLJ010000013.1:3832-25099 GCA_023244935.1 Candidatus Liptonbacteria bacterium | reverse complement strand
ATCTCGCAGTGAAATGCGAGAATTGTCACATTAATAGGGAGTCAAAAGATTTGAGACTGTTTATTTTTAAAAAGTAGACAATCTCAAGTCCTTTCACAACAGAATAAGAATAACTATCAACAAACGAACGCCAGCAGTCGCTTTGCGACAGAAAGAGGTGATTAAAGTGGAAATGAGATTTTTCAATGACCGCCTGCTGAAGGCAAGTACGTCCGAGTCCCAGATCTCTTCGACCCTCGAAGGCATCTGCAACTCCGGCAGGTTCCGAGAGGAGCTGGAGGATCACGGCCGGAACGTGGGGAAGGGCCATGGACTGCGGAGCAAGGTCGTTTCGCTATCCAAGGTTCACATCTCATTTCTCATTTCCGGAGACGAGAAGTCTCTCGCCGAGGTCAAGGATGAAATGTTCCAGGCCTACGGAGAGCTTCTCAATCTCACGATTCCGAGCGACATTCGCGAAGGGCTCATCGGCGATGCGGAACAGGAAATCGCGGAAGCGCTTCTCTGTGACGTGTTTTCTGGCTACATCTTCCGCGGAGATTCACCGCGACTGTTTTCCACGATGGGGATGGAAATCTCCACTCGTGGGTGGCTCGCCGGCCTGCTCGATTCCGTTTCGGAGCTGAGCAAGCTCGTCGGCGACTACCTCATGTCGAGAGATTTCTCGACCGAGGAAGAGCTCGAAGTTCGTGGTCGCTACGTCGAGTTCGGTCGCGCAACTTGCGCGTTTCTCGCAACCTTCAAAGGAGTTCCGCCGACGGCGCTGAACGCAAGCCGCCGCCCGGGACAGGGATTCCAGTCGAAGCTGGTTCGGGTTGAGGAACTGGTGCTCATGCATCAGCGCGACTTCAACCGGCTCCGGCGAGAGACCGAGATTCTTCGGAAGATGAGCGAGGTGGCGAAGTGAGCAATCACAATCGCAACCTTCGCGTTTCACCCGAAGAGCTCCACCTGACCGGTCAGTGCGCGCTTCTCGCACAGGAAGACCTTCCGCTGTTCGTCTCGGTTTTCACCGTAGCGAGAGTGGACGTCAACTGCGAGCAGCACGTTCTCATGGTTCACAACGCCGAGGAGTGTCGTCCCGACGGAACGACGAAACCTGCTGGCTGGGGTCTCCCTGGCGGCGGAGTTCGTCCCGACGAAACGCCCGCTGAAGCGGCCATTCGTGAAGTTCTTTACGAATCAGGTCTGCACGTGGTGAACCCAAACTGGGAGCGTTACGAGCACAACGTGCTCACACCGCACCCCGGCGGTTTCAACTACAAGCGTTGCCACCTGGCTCTCCGCGAAATCGCCGATGACGAGTTCGTGCTCGAGTCCGGGATGAGGCAGACACTGGTTCATATTTTCACGGCCGATATGCCCTGGGAAGGGCAGGTCGCGGAGATGTTCAATCTTCGTCTGGCACTCATTCCTGGGGAGCCGCTGGTTCTCGACCTCAGCCCTGAAATGGGAGAGAGTCTCGGAATTCGCGAGGCAAGCGAGGAACCGGGAAAGCCCCAGGAAATCAACGCGGTCGGCCTTTTCCCTCTCGCGGATCTCATCGACTCCAAGGTTCCGCCGGAAGGCTTCTACCGAAGTCATCTGGCGCGGATGCGCCGAGCCCTCGAGAAGTACATGGCGACTGTCTAGTTTCCCTTTCGACCCCGGTAATTTGCGAAGCAATTCGCATCTTGCCGGGGTCTTTTTTTACCGAGCACATTATAATGTGCTCGGTAACCCCGCAAAGCCCGCAGGGCGACGTGGGGTTATTTTTTCCCGCCGCCATCCAAATTTGCAATATTCTGAAAGCTTATGTATAATCCTTTCAAATGTTGTCAAAAAGAGTCAAGTCAAAAATCATAGGAGAGCACGGCAAACACGATAAAGATACCGGTTCCGCCGAAGTTCAAGTTGGAATTTTAAGCCGTCAGATTGATGAACTTACTTCTCACTTAAAAAAGCACGCGAAGGACAATCACTCAAGAAGAGGACTTCTTAAGATGGTTAGCCAGCGCCGAAAGCTTTTAGGTTATCTTAAAAAGAAAGAACAACCTATCTACGAGAAGTTAATCAAGAAGCTCGACCTTAAAAAGTAAAATTTATGAAATCCAGTGCGCGTTTCGAAAGTCAGCGAGTTGGCATTTTTATAGATGCTCAAAACCTGTATCATTCGGCGCGCAATCTCTATCACGGACGGGTCAATTATGTTGAACTCGTCAAACAGCTCGTAGGTGAGCGCCAACTAATTCGGGCCATGGCCTACGTTGTAAAAAGTGAAGAGCGCCAAGTTCAGGCAGTCGGACCTACAGAAGGGTCTTTTTTTGATGCCCTAGAAAACGCCGGCGTTGAGCTTCGCATGAAAGATCTTCAGATTTACGCGGACGGAACCAAAAAAGCCGACTGGGATGTCGGACTCGCGGTAGACGCAATCCGGATGTCCGAGTTCCTGGATGTAGTAATTCTGGTAACCGGTGATGGCGACTTCATTCCTCTTGTTGATTATCTGAAGTGGGGGAAGGGAAGATTGGTGGAGATAGCCGCCTTCGGTAGAAGCGCTAACGCTAAACTTCAAGAGTCTGGAGATACATTTATAGCCCTGGAGACAATGCCGAGAGTTTTGATGAGAAGTAATATTAAAAAAAGATTCCAAAAAATAATTTAAAAAAATGAAAGACAAAAAAATATTTGAAAAAGAAATCGGTGGCAAAAAATTAACTCTTGAAGTTTCTGCTTTGGCCGAGCAGGCGAACGGCGCAGTTTTAGGTAAATACGGAGACACTGTTGTTTTGGCAACTGTAGTTATGGGCAGTGAAGACACCGAAGGAGATTATATGCCTCTTAAAGTTGATTACGAAGAAAGGTTTTATGCCGCAGGCAAGATTTTAGGTAGCAAATACGTGCGTCGCGAAGGCAGGCCTTCGGAAGAAGCCGTTCTCGCCGGACGTTTAATCGACAGAACAATCCGCCCGCTTTTCGATCAGAGACTAAGACGCGACGTTCAGGTAATCGCGACCGTTTTGGCAATCGATGAAGAGAATGAGCCGGAGGCAGTTGCCTTGGTTGCAATCTCCGCCGCGCTCGCCATCTCGGAAATTCCGTGGGCAGGACCGGCAGCCGGTGTCCGCGTCGCAAAAATCGGCGGGAAATTTGTTGTTAACCCGACTCAGAGCGAAATGATTTCTCCGGAATTTGAATGCGAAGCGTTTGTATCCGGACCGGAAAATAAAATTAACATGATCGAGATGAGCGGCTCGAACACTTCCGAAGCTGACGCCACCAAACTTTTGGAAACCGGACTCTCCGCAATTAACGAGCTCGTTAAATTCCAGAAAGAAATGGTTTCTCAAATCGGAAAGCCTAAAGCTAACGTAAAATTAGCCGAAGCCGATCCGGAACTCAAAAAATTAATCGAAAGCTTCTTAGAAGGAAAACTTCACGAAGCGGTTTACCCGCATCTTTCTCCAAGAGAGAATAGTCATCCGTTAGAAAAAGTTGAAAGAGAAAATCGTTTGCGAGAGCTCCAAGTTGTCTTGCACGCGAATGTCTTGGAAAAGTTCCCGGATGTTGCCAAAACTTTAGTTGATGTAATTTTTGAAGAAATTACTAACGACTTGGTTCACGAAAATATTTTAGAAAACGGGCTGAGACCTGACAGCCGAAAGATGAATGAAATTCGACCGCTATCCGGAGAGGTTGGACTCTTCGACCGAACTCACGGCTCTGCAATTTTCGTCCGCGGAAATACTCAGGCACTTGCGATTACTACTATCGCTCCGCCGGGCTCCGAGCAGGTTGTCGAAGGAATGGAAGGAACAATAAAACGACGCTTTATGCTTCACTACAACTTCCCGCCGTTCTCGGTTGGTGAAGTCGGAAGAGTCGGTGCAACCGGAAGAAGAGAAATCGGACACGGTGCACTTGCCAGTAAAGCAATCACCCCGGTTATCCCTGAAATTGATGTCTTTCCATACACCATCCGCACAGTTACCGAAATTCTTTCTTCCAACGGTTCCTCTTCAATGGCCACCGTTTGTGCAACCACTCTTTCACTTATGGACGCAGGTGTGCCGCTTAAAGATATGGTTGCCGGTATCGCCATGGGATTAATGACCGATAAATCAGGTAAATATGAGGTTCTGACCGACTTGCAGGGTCCGGAAGACCACTACGGAGATATGGATTTCAAAGTTGCCGGAACCGCGAAAGGAATCAACGCAATTCAGTTGGATGTTAAAGTTGAAGGATTAACCATGGAGATGGCCGTCAAAACTTTGGAGCAAGCTAGAATCGCCCGCTTGGAAATCTTGGAAGTTATGAAAGGAGTTCTTCCTGCTCCGAGACCGGAAATTTCCAAATATGCACCGAAAGTTGTTCGCTTGCAGATTAGCAAGGAGAAAATCGGCGCGCTTATTGGAACCGGAGGAAAAACTATCAACGGTCTGGTTGAGAAATATCAGCTTGCCGGAATTGATATTGAAGAAGATGGAGGAGTTTCTATCGGCGGAAAAGATCCAAAGAACTTGGAAGAAGCCATTAAAGAAATTTTACTCATTACTCGTGAAATTAAAGTTGGCGACATCGTTGAAGGCCCAGTTGTTAAAATTCTGGACTTCGGCGCAATCGTTGATTTGGGTGGCGACACCGACGGAATGGTTCACGTCTCCGAACTTAAAGACGGATTCGTAAAAACCGTTGATGAAGTTTTGAAGCTTGGAGATATCGTTCGCGCCAGAGTTGTCCGCGTGGAAGACGGCCGAATCGGTCTTTCTATCAAAAGACTAAACAGTTAGTCGTAGGTATCCTCAGGTAAGCCCGCCCAAAAGCAAAAACCTCAGCCAAATCAGGGTTTTGATATAGACCGCACGGCGACGGCAGGCGTGTTTTGTGTGTAAAAAAATGTATAATATATGGACATAAAGAGTGGATATGACAAAAGAGGAAATTCAAGAAAAGGCGAAGCGAATTGAAATTATTCATAAATCATATTTGGACAAACTTTTGGACATGAAAAAACAACAGGATAAAATAATCGAAGGTTTTTCGGAAATTTTAAAGAATAAGAAAATCGAAAAGATTAAAAAACTGATTTCATCATTATGATAAGCGCCAACGAGAAAATAACCGAAATTGTTGCTTCGGGGGAAGCTTTTTCCGAAGGATCCGCGGAAAATAAAGATATAGATAATGAAGGAAAACTCGGGAAACTTATTGAGGGCACGTTGAGCGACATTTATGTTCGTGCCTCGGCAACTAAAGAGGGTGGAATTTTAAGACTAAAAGGAGCAATTGATTCTTGTGGTCTACCGGAAGGTGACATTTCAAGACTTCGACAAGAAAGCGAAGTCGATATTAAATTAGGAGAGAATTCGGAAATGATTAGCGAACTCGTTCGACATTCTGTCGAACAAATATCAGTACCAGTTGATTCAGGTGAATCAAAGCAAGGGGCGGTAGCCGCCGAAGAAGGTATTAAGGCAGGTTCTGCGGACGCAGACGATACACGGGGGGCAAGGGTGCTCGAAGCAGCATCCAGATTTTCAGCTGGAAGTCAGAAGGAGGTCGCAAACGGTGAGCAGTTTCAGGGCACGCAAGATCAAGGCATCGTAATCCGAATGGAAGATTATAAAAAAAAGGATCCGGACAATAAGGAAAAGCCGAGCGAAGAGCTTGTAAAAGAAGTCGAGAAAGTAGAGGAAGGCAGTAGTGAGCGATACAGGGAAAAAATAACAAACCCGGAAGCAAATGCTATTTTGGATGAAAATTCCGAAAGATTCCGTCGGAATACAGAGCTGTTTAAAAAGACCATCGAAGAAACCGCGCAAAATCGTCAAAAGGAAGTAGAAGAATTCAAGAAGAAGTTGAGCGATAAATTACATGAAATATGTAGCGCTCAGGAAGAAATTCAATATTTATATAAAGAATCGGAAAAAATTCCCGAAGAAATATCTGCCTTGGGAGCTTCGATTGATAAGTATAAAGCTGATATCGGAGAACTTAGTAAGAATATTTTTTCCCGGCTGCTAAATAGAAATGGCATAAATTCAATAGAGAAGGCTATGTCTGGCGCCGAAGAAAAGATACAAGAATTAAAGGAAAAAAATAAAGCGAATGTTTATCGCCGACAAGAATTATCTCAAGCAGTTGAATCAGGAAATCTTTCACCTCAGAATTTAACTGCCGAAGAGCGCAAGGCTTTGATATCTCTGGAAAACAGTATTGGCAAGACGGTGCTAGGAATAAATCCGGCGACAGAGAAGGCAACCTTAGAATCCGTAGAGGCTTCTGCTAAAGATCATTTTTTTGGGGCGTATGGAAAATACGGGGAAGAAAATAATAAATTATTAAGGCAGCTGAATATATTAAAAAATGAATTAACATTCGGAGAAAGCACGAATAGTATTGATGCCGCCAGAGATATCGAGGAGGTGGAAAGGCGTGCGATTTCCCAAGCAGACGATGCCTTTAAGAGAGCGCTGGATAAGTATGACGAATTAACTTATATAGAAATAGCAAAAGAAAGAAAAAAATCTGTTGAAGAAATTAAAAAGGAAATATACGAGAAAGAGAGAGTTGTATGGAAGGAGGCTTATTCTCATACTTATTCGGCAATGAGCGGATACTCTCGGGCCAGCCTAGAGCTTATTGGGCTAAAAGAAGCCGATATGGATACATATATACAGATTGAAGATGAAGCAAAAAAACTGCTCGGTTTACAATTCGAAAACACGGCAAAAAAAGATTTCGAATATGCAAGGTACAGGGCATATTATGAAGCTCGAAGAACAGGACAAAACATATTTACGCACGTTACCTCCGGAGAGCGCGCAGAAAAAATTATCAAAGAACGTTCATTAAAGTCGTCAAAAATACATACTCCTTCCGAGCTGAGGGGCGATATGAATGCCTTGAAGAAAAGCGGGCAAACGGGGAATATCGAGGAAAGCCTTTATTTTACGAGCGGTGGAGGAGGTTTTAATTACGGAACGAAATTAGACAAATACGAGGGCCAGGAAATTGAGAGAGATCTGAAAGATTTTGCATTTTTTGCCGCCACGGGAAACGATTTGCTCGCATCAGGTAAATCAATTGAGGTGGCCACGCCTACTATGCGGGAAAAGGGAGAGTCGTTAAAGGGTCAAGCGGTAGGCGATTACGAATCTGCCGACGGAACAGAGCTGTCTTTGGAGTCCTTACAGCTGATTATTCCCGAGTCGGAAATAAGTAGATATATTTCGCTTTTTGAAAACGCCGGATATAACGGTAACTTTGCAAAAGAGCATTTGGTCGGAGTTCCGAATGATATCGTTGAAAAAGCCTTGAACGAGGGCAATGGATTGTTTCTTCGTGATAGTAAAGTATTGCATGAATATGTGGATAATCAACTAAAGCGAGAAGTAAAAAATCGTAGCAAAAATAAAGGCAAGATCTTCGCGACGGTTAAAGCCCGAAAAAGCGAAGATGGCGTTACCGGGCGCGCAACCAACACTGTATTCCAGTGGCAACAGATAAATTAGCACAGTGGTCCAGTCGCAAAAAGCGAAGATGGCCGAATCGGTCTTTCCATAAAGCAACTCAGAGTATAGCGTTAACCGCTAATAATATATTAAAATAAAGCCCTCAATAGAGGGCTTTATTTTAATATACACTTCTCATAATCCTTGTGGTATAATTAACAAATGATGGGTAAATGGAATTTCTTCGTTCCTCCGGAGAGGATCAATGAGCAGAAGACAGGAAAAGAAAAAGTCCCTAATAAATTTTTAGGTTGGATGTCTTCCTTGCTGAAGAAAAAAAAGGATGGACCACTTTCTTTAAACCTTTCCGAGAGCGATGAAGTCCGCGAAACTCTTAAGCAAGAAATAGCTTCTCTTCCCGAGGACGAAAGAGCCGAAACCGAATCATTTTTGGTGGCAGAAGTCGAAAAAATAGAAAAGAAAAGAGAAGGATATTATCCGGAGCCGGGAGACGAGGTGTTCTTTAATGGCTCACGGGGGTGGTATGTTTCCGACGCGCGAAATGGAGGAGAACTTTTAGAAATTCGAAGGTCTCGCAAAGATCCAAAAGGCAGAGAAGTTTTGGAGAAAAATATCGCTCGACGAGACGAGTTGTCTTTGCCTCAAGAAGTGAGAAAAGATGAGCCAATAGAAGTTCAAGAAGAAAAAATTGAAGAGGTCACTACGCCGGAATTTTTTGCTGACAAATTTAAGCTGAAAGAAGAAGTTTCATTTTCCGGGGAGCCCGGCTGGCAGGTTGAGGGTATCGCCGACAATCAAGTTGAAATTGGCAGGATAAAAAAAGATTTTCGGGGTCGAGATGTTTATGAAAGGAAGATAGTGAAGGATAATGAATTGGTTGGCGTCGCCCAGCACGAGAATCTCGCGTTCAAAGTCGGCGAATCGGTATCCGTAAATGGGGAATCCGGATGGGAAATATCTTCCATGGCTGGAGTCGATGGAAAATATTTGGAAGTCGGCAAAGTGCGAGCCGATAAAAAAGGAGCTTTAGTTTTCGAACGCAAAATTGTGGGATTAAAAGAAGTGGAAAAAAAGTGATAAGTTGTCGGTAACCAGTTATTATTTTTTATTTCACAAATTAAAATCTCCTATATAGCATATATACTATATAATAGGTAATTTTTGTTTTAATCCCCGCCTAGAGTTATTAGTAACAAGTCATTAGTTATTTGTTGCTCATCCCGCAAATTTGTCGCGCAATTTTTCTAAATTTTTCTCCACGGTCGGCATAATTCAAAAACATATCAAAGCTGGCGGCACCGGGAGAAAATAAAACTACTCCTTCTCCATGTGTCGATTTTAAATCTTTGAATGCAGCCTCGACAGCTTCCTCTAAGGTTTCCGCTTCCATTATCCGCACAGGAGTTTTCTCAATTGCCGCGCGTATTTTATTCTTATTCTCTCCAATTAAGACAACAGATTTTATTTCGTGTCGTTTAAAGAGGGCGGAAATTTCACGATACACTGGCAAGTAACCTAATCCCTTATCAACTCCGCCGGCAATCAAAACAATATTCCTATTATCGAAAGATCGAAGAGCTGCCGCCGTAGTATGCGGATTTGTAGAGGCCGAATCATCAAAAAAGGAAATAGAATCCTGCTTGCAAACAAACTCCATTCGGTGTTCCAGCCCAGTGAAATTCTTGACGCTTTTGATAATTTTTTCTTTTGGAACTTTCAGGGCCAGGGAGACAAGTGTCGCCATTACCACATTCCGATAGTTGTGGGCTCCGCGAATCGTTAGCTCTGATGGGTCGAACATATTGAAATCTTGAGGTAAAACTGGGTTCTTTTTTCCCGCTCCGAACATCCCGGTAACTTTACTTTGTTTTTGGTCTCCGAAAAAGAAAACTTGATCTTCCGCGCCTTGATGACGAGTTATGTTAGCTTTTGCGGAATAATATTCTTTTAGATTTTTATGCGCGTCCTGATGGTCCGGAAACATTTCCAAAACCACGGCTATGTCCGGGGAAGTATGCAAATCTTGCAACTGAAAACTGGAAAGTTCCAAGATAACGTAAGATTTTTTATCAATCTTACTCAAAATATTTAGAGCCGGTGTTCCGATATTCCCGGCCAAAAAAACTTTTTTTCCCGATCCCTTCAAAATTTTATAAATTAAAGTTGAAGTTGTGCCTTTTCCTTTCGTTCCGGTAACCCCAATAATTTTTAACGGATGTTTTTTCTTGGCGTAGTCAAAAAATAATTTAGTCGCGCTGGAAACTTTAACTCCGGCTTTAATGGCTTTTTGCAGGCGTGGCTCCATATAGTGAAATCCCGGCGACCTAAAAATATATTCAAAGTGCTCTAAATTATCCAGGTAGTTTTCTCCAATTTGTCCCTTAACTCCCTTTGGCAATTTAACCTTGGTGGATTTGTCCAAAACCCAAATTTCAAAGTTTTTAAATTCTTTTTGTTTTTTAATAAAATTAAGAATCGCCAATCCTTCTCGGCCAAGACCGATTATCGCAACTTTTTTTGTTTCATTCAGCATTTAGCTATTTTAATACCATATTAAAAATTTGCCAAAACTGGTCGGTTAATTCATTTGTTAGCCAATACAATTCGTTTGTCATTCCCGCGGAGGCGGGAATCCATCTTCAGTATTCACTCTACAACGCCATCCACCCTACTTCGCCCCGCAGGGAGCGGGGCTACGAAGGGTTACCGAGCACATAACATGTGCTCGGTAAAAAAAATGCCCCGTGTCCGTGTTGTGGAGTGGGGCATTGTCGATACATCTAAAGGTGAACCAGGGCTTTAACGATTTCCTGCATCCGTTCCGGATTGCTGAAGTTGCCGTTATGCTTCCCGGGCAAAACCTTAAGAGTTTTTCTGTATTCAATCGAACCAGGATGCGAATTGAAATAACGCAGAGTTACGGCTTCGGGGACAACTTCATCGTTCTCGAATCGGATTATCGTGGTCCGAACCAGTCGAAACTTCTCCATTCGAGCGAAAGCGTCGCTATTAAGGTAGCTATTCTCTCTGCGGATAATTTCCGAGAATTTCGGACCGAAATTAACTTTTTCATGGACTGCGCGAGCATCATACGCTGCAGGTGCAACGAGGATGAGTCCGGTGATTTCTCGAGGGTCAAGGAAAGTGGCAATGTATCCACCCATGCTGACCCCAAGGACAAAGATTTTACCGGTCGGAAAGGTCAGAACGAGCTGGCGAAGAACTTCGCGAGCATCCTTAATTCTGGTATGCAGACCGGTATTCTCGAAGTCCGAGCTATCGGGCCCCATCCCTCTGAAATCAAAGCTTGCGCCAACAAAATTATTCTGGCAGATAAAAGTCTTTATATCGTCAAGTTTATCTTGAGAGAAGTTTCGGCTTCCGCCATAGATTATCAAACAAATATTTGGAGATTTAGCGGTCGCGTGTTCTGCGTTCGAGAAAAGTGACAAAAGAATTTGCTTTTCTCCGACAGAGACGCTCAAACCTTGCCTCAGAACTTTCACTTCTGCGTTTTCCACAAGTCCTCCTGTAGGTTGGTATTCAAGACTGCTGGCGGTATTAAAGCAGAAAAACCAAGGTAAAACAAGGCAAATAATCAGATTGACATATTTTACATAAAATGGTAGAATATAAACAGCAATCGAATTGAAACTCGAGGAGGATTTATGGTCATGGCTTATGTGATTTTGAAGGACAACAGCCCAGCGGATGTCGAGGATTACGAACAGGAAATCCTCGGAGTTTCTCTGGTCTACCCGGGTGCCGAGATCTGGAGGCAGGCCGAGATCTGTAGGCACGCTTCCCAGGGGTTCCGTCTCCCCAAAATCGAAATTCGCGGAACGGAGCCTCTGCGACTCGCCGTCGGCGGGTACCAGTTCTTCGCGCAGGAAGTCCCCCTCATCAGCTAGCGCCCTTTTCCCGCCTTCAACCAACGAGCCCCACCCGGGGCTCTTTTTGTTTCTGTTTTCACGATAAAAAATCTCTATCGTGTCGATAGAGATTTTTATTTGTAGCCACTGCCTGCTGGCCTGGCCACTGCGCTTCGAATCCGCCCCGTGGGATACACGGGATTCCGCATTTCTACGTCGCTAACGCTCCAAGAACTGCGATAATTCTCCCGACCCCTGCCTGCCGGCAGGCAGGCCTCTCCCGTTCGATTCCATCCCCGCAATATAAAACTGCCCAGTCCACAGGACGAGGCAGTTTTATCTTTGTTGCGGGATGTGGAATCGGACCACATTCAGGAGCTTATGGGGCTCCCCGGAACACCAGTCCCTAGACCTCCCGCGGTATTTAATTGCTTTGTTATTATAGACTGTAATATTTCATTGTCAAAAAGCATAAATAATGATAAAAATAAAGGCGTCTACGCCAGGGTAGCTCAGTGGTACCTGCCTGCCGGCAGGCAGGGAGCGGACGTTTCATAAGCGTCATGTCGAGAGTCCGATTAAAATAAATATTGCCAGGATAGCTCAGTGGTAGAGCGGACGTTTCATAAGCGTCATGTCGAGAGTCCGATTCTCTCTCCTGGCACAAATAAAAGAAAAGACCGCCAGTTCGGCGGTCTTTTCTTTTATTTGTTTTAGAGAGAATCGGACTATTGAAGGGGGTATTTATATTCTAAATTCTAAATTCTATTTTCTATATTCTACTTTCTGCTTTTCCCTGCTATAATATTCCAGTCGGCGGAATCCCCGCTATTTAATCAATTCAAAAAATGTCATTCAAATTATCCAAATTTTTCATCTACGCCTCGGTATTTTTTGTGGGAGTAGTCACGGTCTCAACATTGTTTCCGTTTATTGTCGGTAAATACGTTTGGTTTCGCTCGACAATCGGTTTTGCCGTAATTTTTTTCTGTATCGGTTTAATCCAAAATCCTCAAAGTCATTATCTCGACCGATTTAAAAAACTCTTTAAAAGTCCAATAGTTATAGCCGTTACCGCTTTTGTCTCAGCATTCCTTTTGGCCGGCTTTTTCGGCGTAAATCCGACAATGTCTTTTTGGTCCAACTTCGAAAGAGGAGAGGGGGGTCTGCAAATTTTAAATTTTTACGCGTTATTTATTCTGGCATCAACTCTTTTTTCCGAAAAAAAAGATTGGGATAAGATGTTTTGGATGATGTGCTTCACTTCTTTAATAATGATTTCCTATGGTGTTGGAGCACACCTTAAAACAATCGATGCGCCGACAGCGGAAGGCCAGGCCGGAGGGGCAATGTACCAGACGTTCCAGAATTTTATCGGCCCAAGCTTTAGCGACGAAGGTTTTCGTTTCCAAGGTTCAATCGGCAATCCTGCCTACGTTGCCACCTTCTTAATATTCTCTATCTTTTATGCATTTAACTTATTAATCTCTAAATACAAGGACAGACTCTTATCTTTTCAGGCAATATCGCTTTACGTAATGATAGCTCTGTTTGGTGTATTCTTTGTTCTAGCCGCAACTCGCGGAGCTTTCTTGGGACTCCTCGCCGGCCTTTTTGTGGGATTGCTATATTTAGCCCTATCCAAAAAAGAATGGCGGAAATATGCCCTTGGAACAATCGCAGTTTTAGCGATTGCAGTCGGCTTACTCTTCGCATTTAAGAACTCCGAAGTGATACAGAGGCAATCCTTTAGTAGACTTTTGGACATCTCGGTTACAACCAAAACCTTTTCCGACCGCGCAATTATCTGGAAAATGGCGTGGGATGGTTTTAAGGAACGACCGGTATTCGGTTATGGGCCCGAAAACTTCATCAATGTTTTCGATCAACATTTTAACCCAAAGTATTACCAGCCACCCGAGGCATTTGGCGCCTGGTTCGACCGAGCCCACAGTTTAATTTTTGACTATCTCGCCGAGACCGGAATCGTGGGCTTCTTGTCTTTTGCATCTATATTTATCACCCTATTTTTCTTGTTCTTTAGAGAGGTCTTAAGGAAGAGAGGAGAAAAGGACGAAGAGCATACTCATCTTTCCCGCGAGCCAAAAATCTTACAAGCATTTTTACTTATGGTAATCGTCGCCTATCTAGTGCAAGGATTAGTTCTTTTTGACGTCTCCACCACCTATTTAAACGTGTTCTTGGTTTTATCATTTTGCGTATACCTGTTTTCCGGAGTCGAGAAGTTGCCAAGTAAAAATAAATAAAATGAAAAACGAATCTTTAATTGTCGGATTATCAGTTGTAGTAATCCTCGGAGCAGGAGCTTCCATCTTCATGGGAGCTATCCAGCCACTTGCCAGGGCGCAGAATTTTATCGAAGCAACTAGAGTCCAACCGTCAACCGTAGCGGAATTGGAGAACAGCATGAGAAGATCCTTGGATTATCCCTCGTATATTGGAGGAGAAGAAACCGCAAAGTTTTTAGGAGGGACTGTCCGAAACTATGTTGGGAGTGATAAAATGCCGGAAGAAATCTCTCGCGAGCTATTAAGCTTTATCGAGCCATACATGCAAAAAGATAATGTCCGCCACCTAATGATGATGGGGCAGATGTACGTCCAGGCCTGGTCAACTTTCCATAAGCAGTCCGACTACGACACCGCCGTTGATTATTACGTCCAGTCCAGAAAAATTGCTCCAAAAGTTTATCCGATATTATTTGGGCTACTCTCAATTTACAACGCCGGCGGAAAAGTAGCCGAGGCAAAAGAAGTTGGAGCGACGATTCTATCAATCTGGCCAACCGACCAAGCAACAATCGACATACTCTCCAAGTACGGTAATTAGTCGCTTTGGTCTTTCTTCTGAATTTTTTCACACCAACGAGATTATCAGTTTTGAGGGGTGTCTGAGAAACCTTTTAGCTTGGTCCCCGCAGAATGCGGGGTAAAAGGTTTTGAAGGCAGTTAGGTTTCCCGCCGGAAAAAACCGACACGACCCCGCAAAACTGATAATTGAGAGAGCTTGCAAAGACTGAGATTTATGTTAATATTCGTAGACAAAAGAAATGCCAATAACTAAATCAGCAAAAAAGGCTTTAAGACAGACGGTGTCCCGCAACAAGCGAAATACTGTCCGAAAAGAAGTTTATAAGAAGGAACTAAAAGACGTAAAAGCTTTGCTTTCCGCTAAAAATTCCGTGGATGCCGAAAAGAAGCTCGTTACTGTTTTTAAAGCGTTAGATAAAGCCGCTAAGGTTGGCGCCATTAAGAAGAACAAAGCCAGCAGGTTGAAATCCAGAATCGCTAAGAAATTTAAAAAAGCCTAAAATAAAAAATCCGGACAGTCCATGGACTGTCCGGATTTTTTATAACACCAAATCAATCATCGCCACATCAAAATCCAGTTTGCCGGATTTAATTAAGATATCATGTTTCGCGAATAGCTTCGGATCGCTTCCACGACTTCCCGCCAAAATACTAAAAGTTTTAACCGTCGATTCTCCTTGTAGGAATAACATTTCCAGCGCCCACAACCGCGTGGATAGCGCCGGGGATTGCAGAGCGTTCAAAGTCGGCCAATATTCAGAAACGTTTTCGAACCCCAAGGCTTCAACGTCTTTAGCCTTAACGTTGCCACTGCCGGCAGAGAGTTTTTGAAGTTCGGTATAAATTCCCCAAAGATTTGTTCCATACGATTTTGCCAGCTTGGTAATCGCCGCCGGCTCAATTTTTAGTCCTAACTCTTTTGAGGTTGTAGAAATAAATTTAGGAAATTCTGCCGGAGTAAGTTCTCTGAACTCTTCTGGTCTAACCGGAGCTTTCAAAAATGGAGTAAAATCTTTAGTTGGTTTTCCGTCGTAGGCCACAATTAAAGCAATGTCTTTATTCTCGGCGATAGGCAGGAGCTCTTTGACCAGTTTTTTTCCGTCCAATTTTTCCGCTTCATCCAAAACTCCAATCCGTTTTTCAAAAAATAATCCTTGAGCCGCCAAAAATTCCTTCGTTTTTATAATTGAATCTTCGTTTTCTCCGCTAAAAAAAGAATAATTAATTTTCGGGTATTTTTTAACAATTTCGGCAAAAATCGCCTTTTTGCGCCTACCCCTCCTGAAACTGTCTTTGCCGTAGAGAAAGAAAATCATTTGCCAAAATTATACCAATTACCGAAATTAAACGAAAGCTACTGCTTGAGGTTTAAATTTCGAAATCCCGCATCTTTGGCGGGACATCTTTATTAGTCTTGTTCTGCGGAAGTTGTGTGTTTGCGCTCTATGAAACACGGGGCTTTCAAGTTAAAATATAAGCAATGAGCGACACCAAAGATAATAACTCTTCCTTGCCTGCGCCAACCGTAGACGTAAAAATCAGAACGATGAATTCTGATATGCAAAGCATGGGCTTGGGTGGAGGATTTCCGCAGATGAATATTCAGCAGATGCCTACTGTTGACTTAAACCCGGCCCCGCAGATGCAACAGGTAGTTAATCCGACAAGCTCGAGCGGAAGCAAAAAACTTATTTATATAGTTCTTTCGGTGGTGGGAGTTGCGATTCTCTTTATTCTTGGTTTTTTCCTTCCTAAGCTTTTACTGGGAAATCAACCGGCAACGACTCCGCCAACCGGGCAAACTGGGAAAGCGACAACAACGGTTACTACTCCTAAAGCTCCGCCGATAAAGCCGACAACTTTTACCCATTCCACATTTTTCAAAGGTGGCACAGGCGGGACACTAACCATCCCATTATCGAACTCCTCCGCTGAAAATGTCTCGGCGACAATAAATCAGCAGACTGCCCAAATCTCCGCCTCATTTTCCGAAACTGCTTTTACCAAAGACAACAACCCGATGACCTGGAAAGAGTTTACAGGTCTTTATGGTTGGAACTTTTTACCAGAAACATTCTTTACCGAAAATTTCAAAGATGATTTCACTTCATTTGTATATAAAGACGCAATGGGAACTTTCCCCGGCTACATTGTTCAGCTAAAACCGGACGCGTCAATTGTTTTGCTTCGCTCACAGTTACTAAAAATCGAGTCCGACCCGACGGCGGTCGCCAAAGTTTTCCTTTCTTCGCCAAGTAATCCGGAAGCAAGCTTCAAAGACGCGCAGATCAGCAATCAGCCGGTTCGAACACTTAAATTTGGTAGCGGAGAAACTTTTTACTACGGTTGGTTTAATAACGAGTATTTAATTTTCGGAACTTCCGAAGAGGGAATACGTCAGGCATTCTCCAAGCTTTAAATTAAATAAAAAAACACCCCATGAGGGGTATTTTTTTATTTTATCCGATATATTCAAAACGAGGAACCTTCTTGCCGTCTATCTCAACCTCTTCTTCGAACATTCCAGCCGGTCTCACCCATAGCAGTTGTTCTCCGTAGAGTGCTTTATAAACAACTAGTTCTTCCATCGTTTCGCTGTGCTTGGCAACGCCAATCACTTCGTATTCGTTGCCTTTGTAGTGTTTATATTTGCCTAGCTTTATCATTTTATTCCGGTTCTGCTTCAGCGATTACGCCACCTTCGTCAACCTTTTCAATAACTTTCTTTTTAATCAATTCTATAATTCCATTGTCTTCTTTGAGTTTCAATTTAGCCGCTTCAATCCCCACTCCAAGCTTTTCGCCTTCAAATGAATAAGTATTTCCGGACTTGCTGACGATTCCGCGATTTATTCCGGCAGTCAAAACATCTCCTTCATAAGAAATTCCGGTGCCATACATAATATCGAATTCCGCAGTCCTAAACGGCGCTGCAACTTTATTTTTAACCACCTTTGCTTTTACGCGACTCCCGACAACCTCCTCTCCCTTTTTAACTTGCGCGATTCGTCGCACATCAATTCTAACCGACGCAAAAAACTTCAAAGCTTTCCCTCCCGGGGTTGTTTCCGGATTCCCGAAAAACACTCCAACCTGCATGCGAATCTGGTTAATGAAAATAATTAAAGTCTTTGTTTTGTCCGCGATTGCGGTAAGTTTTCTTAACGCCTGCGACATCATTCTCGCTTGCAAGCCAATAAATTGCTGTCCCATTTCACCTTCAATCTCCGCTCGCGGAGTTAAAGCCGCAACCGAGTCGACAACCACCACCGAAATCATTTCCGAGCGAACTAAGGTTTCCAAAATATTTAATGCCTCTTCACCGGAGTCCGGCTGAGAAATCAAAAGTTCGTTGATCTTTACGCCAAGTTTGGTTGCGTAGTCCGGATCAAGCGCGTGCTCCGCGTCAATGTAGGCAACCTTACCTCCAAGTTTCTGAGCCTGAGCCGCCACATTGAGGGCTAATGTTGTTTTTCCGCTGGATTCCGGTCCGAATATCTCCACTATCCTTCCTCGGGGGAGTCCGCCTACTCCCAGGGCCAAATCAAGTGAAAACGAGCCGGTTGGGACTGCCGGCACATTGCTTCGGTGGATGTCGCCAAGCTTCATAATTGATCCCTCTCCAAATCTATCCTGGAGGGATTCAATCAAA
Organism: Candidatus Liptonbacteria bacterium; assembly: GCA_023244935.1. GTDB lineage: Bacteria > Patescibacteriota > Minisyncoccia > UBA6257 > 2-01-FULL-56-20 > JAHFLJ01. Next base: position 7,287 of record JAHFLJ010000013.1, on the reverse strand, counting down.
GCATCCATCTTGTCTTCCGAAGGCTTTTCTTTCTTTTTCTCTTCTTTTGATTCTTTTACTTTTTTTGCACTCATAGGCAAATTATAGCACAAAGGGGTTTTTGCCAAAAATTCCTTTGTGCCCCGCGCTACGCCCTTCGTAGTCTCGCGCGAAGAAGGGAAGCTTTGGCGAAGTGGGGCAGTCCCCGTCTATTATCTCGACCGGAGTTTACCTCACGCCAGATGCGGGGATCCGAGATCCAGCATCCCCGCTCCGTATTTCACGCTACACGCTACAAGTTTTCATCCCTCTTGACACAAGGTTATCTTAAGGTAAACTTGTAACATGACCATTATAATTGGGATGAAAGAATTCAGACAAAATGTAGAAAAATACGAGAAAAAAGTGCAAGAAGGGCACTCGCTAATTGTTGCACGAAAATCCCGCCCAATTTTTAAAATAGAAGCTCCCGAAATGGAAAGCTGGGAAGAAGTAGCTGATTTTACAAAGATTAGAAAAGGAGGAGTTGATATCAACGATATCTTAAAAAGAATTTAAGAACATGGATAAAATTGCCAAACTCCTGAATCGGTTAACCGCCAAAGAAAAAGCGGTTCTTAAAGAATTACTCGAGTTGGTTTCTTCCGGTGAAGTCAAAAACTTGGATATCAAAAAGTTGAAAGGAAACAAAAACATCTACCGAGTCAGAAGTGGCGACTTCAGACTAATCTTTATGAAAGATAGGAACGATAAAATTTTTGTATTAGCGCTCGAGCGCCACTCCGAGAAAACCTATAAATAATTGGTAGTCCGTCTTGGGTTATCGGTGATAAGTGATTAGTTATAGGTGATTAGTTCTCCACCATCACATTCCCGGCGCTATCCTTAACCCTAAACTTCGCTGACCCCAAAGACCCATTGCTAAACGGGCCGGCCGGCAGAACCGTAGAGCGTCCATAGAACCTTAGCTTCGGCGGATCCGGCGGATAGCCCGAATAATTAAACGACCAAGCGTAAGTGCTACTCGCGTAGAGTTGAGTGCTACTGGAGTTGAAGGTAAATGTTTTTTCCCCGGTGCAGGAAGCTCCGTTAAAGGAATTGTCGGGGACGGCAACCTGAACCCCGGCGCCACTAATCATTTCGTAAAGAGTTAAAGTGCACGGATTTGAGCTTACGTCCCGGCTCGCAGTCGCAAAATCAGCGGTGTAAACACTAATCTCTCCTAATATTCCATCAACCGGCACGGTAAACGGTTGCGACGCTCCGGAATCAATCCTCCCGCTAAGCAGTGGTTTCTCGTATCCGACAGGGAAGGTAAAAGTTTTTGAAGCGATATCCGAATAATTTCCAAAATCATCCTTAGCGCGGACCCCAAGCAAATAGCTATTCGGTGTTTCAATCGGAGTATTGGTCGCTAAAACTCTCCCAATGTTTGTCCAGGTTGAAGTAGAAAATTCGGTCGAAGTCGAAACTTGAACTTCATAAGTTATTTCCGAATCCGGCGAATCCAAATCCGTTGATTTCTCCCACGAAAGATTCAGCGCGGAATTTAAATCGTCAAAATTTATAACAAAGCTTCCGGGAGTTGTTGGAATTTGTTGAGCGGGAAGTCCCGCCAAGTAAATCTTAGGACCACTCGCAATATGTGAGAGATCTTGAGACCCGCCGCCGGCATGAGTTAGTTCATAGTAGGCAATTTTTACATAGCTTCCGCCGACCGTGGTCGTTGCCAAGATGTTCGGATTAAAGGCCAGTCGGCCATCCTCTTCCGGCAAGCAAGAAGCGGAATTATCCAGACCTCCGCCAATCCCGTCGCACCTAGCCGGGTCAATCGCAAAGACATAAGTAAATAAAACGCCGTTGCCATCAGTCACCTTGAAATCATTCAGGGTATTTAGTGTTGAATTTGCTCCACTCGGTTCTCTGTCCAAATATCCAACCAGGGCTTGCCAGGAAATATCTCCGGAACGGATGAATGGACGCGAGGAAAATCTCACATCCACAAAATACTTCGTGGAAGTTGCGGACGAGTCTCGGGGATCTTTATAAAAATATACATTGTCCGGAAAATCCGGGAAAAACGAGGAAGCATCTACAACTTCCGAACGTAATCCTTCAACGTCTTCCGCAACTAGTTTATGCCCATAGCCGGTTCCGGTTTCGAATACGGCAATCTCGGTGCCGGTGGAATATGTTTCCAAAACAGTCGAAGTTCCAACCGTCAGCAAATATTTTATCGTCGAGGTGCTTCCGGAATAATCCCTGGATTCTCCCCACGCGAAATTAATTTTTAGCGCCGGTTTATTCACTTCGGCAATCGCGGTTTTCCCTTCGGCGAATTTTGGAGTTTCCGGTTTGCTCCTCGGTTCGGGAAGATTTAGTGAATTTTGTGGCTTCGGTATTTCTCGAACGGCAAAATTAGTTTCTCCGTAAACGTCGCATCCGTGTCCGGAAAATTCATATTCATTCGTTGCCGCCAAACAGGTTCCATCCGCAAATTTAACTTTGCGCTCCAGACTTTGTCCATCGTCGACAATCGAGTCTTTATCGTAAAAAGTTGAATCGACTAAATTATCTTCGGCATCATAAAGATAAATTGTAATTTTTTGCGAAATCGCGGAGGTCCCACCGTTTGGCAGTTGAGTCGAACGAGTTATGTCCGCCGTTCGTCCGTTGTAATTTACGGAATCGTAATTATACAAACCCACTAATAAAAATCCTTTCGCCGGAATAATAATTTGGTCTTCGGTCGAAGATGCCTTAAACACTGCCAGAGACGTGGTCGTCGTGGCGGAGTCCTTGCCATATCGCAGAGACCACTTTCCCAAATTCTGTTCGGTGGATAGTGGATTATAGAGTTCAACAAATTCTTTTCCATCATCCGTGCTGGAGGCATTAAATAAAATTTCACTAATTAAAATATGCACACTTGTGGTTGTCGTCGCCGGTTCCGGCGTAGTAGGGGGAATAACGGTTACGCCTCCACCACCTCCGCCGGAAACAATCCTAGTCGGTGGCGGAGGAGCGGGCATCGGTTGTAGATTCTCGACAGCCAAGGTGGTCGTCGTAGCGGTACTAGAACTTTCGATGACAACTTCAATCGACTCAAGCGGGGCGTATTCCTCGTCGTTCATGGCCAGCAAATCATATCTATTTTGCTCAACAATTATCGGCTCTCCAAGTCTATTGTATGGGCCATCTCCATTATCAGTTGTCAGTCGATTCGGAGTTATAAGTCCTTCCGATGCTTGGTCGTTAGTTAAATTGTTATTAGTGACTTGCCTCCCAAATAATCCGGTGAAAAAATTTCCAACCGCTTGTCCGGCGTCGTAAGCGCCTTGTTGAACCGTCCGTCCGGTGTTAATCACTCCACCCAGAGCAGTCGAAGCGCCACCATAAAATTTAGAAATCATTCCGGTCAAAGAAAAAGTCGGTGGATTCATAACCGAATCCAATTTATCTCGGTCTAAAGCCAT
>JAHFLJ010000013.1:0-3732 GCA_023244935.1 Candidatus Liptonbacteria bacterium | reverse complement strand
TTCGGTTCGCTATATTTCGGATCGTTTATCGTATCTTTCGAAAAGAAATATTTATTTGAATAAACTGCCAAAGATTTTATATATTCTTCCGGAGTCTTATACGAGGGGATTGGTGTCCCGGAACTTTTTATCTCGCCAATTAAATTAAGTGAGCCGATATTTTCTTTAGTGTATCGACTGGTAAAAGATTCGTAGGGAGACCCCGAATCGGTCGTCACTGCTTCTAGCTCTTGGGCGTGAGTGTCGTCGCGGGAATGTTCCGGCACGGACATGTCTTCAAGAATGTGCAAAACAAACCCCAGAGTTTTATATGCCTCTAGGGTATTTCCGGTTGCGTAATAATTTAGCGCTTTATTCCAAGTTCGATTTCCTTCGTATGGTCCGTAGGATAGCTGAAAATTTTGGTTGGTTATCCATTCCGGAGCAGTAAGGGGGTCTTCGCTGGAGAGCCCAAGTTTTGAAATCAAGCGAGTCGTTTCCGCCGAAATATTCCCTGTTTTCGAGCCGGTCCAGGCGGAATTATTAATCGGATCATAGAAGTGATTAATGTATCGCGGAGTCACGTCTTCCAGAACACTTCCGTCGATTAACGCTTGTTTTTGCTGGCTCGAGAGCGTTTTCCCGGTGGATTCATACATCTCAATAATCTGACTAGTCAGCGCCGGATGGGTGGTTTTGTGGTCGTAAGCAAAAACACCGGCGGGGCAGAGCGCCACAAGCGTCAGCAAAACAATTTTCTTAAACATTAGAGTTTAAATTTCGGTTATTTTCCAAATACCTTTTGGATACAAGATAAAATTAATAAAGACGGGTTCGCGTATTAAAAATTCTTTATTATCGTCAGAATAACTCCCTTTAGAGTTGACAGATTCTTTCATAGTTCCAATAAATTCCAACATGTTTTCTTTCGGGGCGTTAAGCGAATTCGCTAATTCCTTCTCCTGGTTTTCAATTACAAAATATTTACTCGCGAGAGCATAATCTCCTTTCTCCAGGGCCGAGATATACATCTCCAAAGTTTCGTAGGGAGTAGCCCCACCAAAAGTATCCGCCTCCTGCATTTTTTTCAATTCCGCCATCTTAACCGCAAACAAATCCGCATCATCCACCTCTTTCCAAAGTTTGTAAGCGCGCGCGCCAATCACTGCCCCCAAAACCAAAAAAATAATCGCTACAAAAGCGACTCTAATCTTCCACTTGTTTTTCGGTTTTTCTGGTTCAGCAGATTGCTGTTCTAAAATAGATTCAGGAAGCTGGTCCATTAATTTATAAAATAATTTTACGTCCACTATTTTTTGCTTGCAAGACTAGTTGGTTGTGCATTACTTTTTCTGTCATCCCCTCGAAAGAGGGGATCTATCTATATTTTTGCGTTATATATTCCATGGCATCTCAAGGAGCGAAGCAGGATGAGCCTCCAAAAAATATGCAAGAGCTAGTCTTATACACATCTATTATTCTCTTGTCGTCTCGCACTTGATGCGGGATCCATCTTTGATTTTGTTCTCCATCTGTCGCCCCGATCTCCGCGCTACGTCATTCATAGTTTGTGCGACAAAGGGAAGGATCTCATTCTCCTAAATTTATCATTATACGACCCAGTCGGATAATCTACCTGTGGTATTTACGTTGCAAGTTATAAACTATGAGCTGATAGTTTCTCCTCCCATTTTTTCTTTGTCATCCTGAGCTCCGCGAAGGATCTCATTCTCTTACATCTCCCAACCTTTCTTTTTATCTGTTTACTCCGAGAGAAGTCGAAGGGTTATTCCAGAATTTCTGTAAACAAAAAATATTCAGAATCCAGTATCATTTTGTGCCAAGATTAAGCTCAAGCTGAACAAATATTTTTCGTATCAAAATGATACGATTATAACCATAAAATGATACAAAAAAGCGCAAAGTAAGGTTATCCACAGACCCCGAGATAAAAGGTTGCGCTAATCGTATCAAAATGATACGATTAAAATATCAAAATGATACGATTATGATTAAATTAACCTCAAAACAGCAGGAAATCCTGCAAATACTGATTAAAGCCAGCTCGCTTCCATCTTCGGCAATTCATGCTAATCTGGCAAAAAGAGGCTCGTCTACTTCTGTTGTAACAACCAAGAGGGCACTATCCGCGATGGTGAAGATGGGAGTGGTAACTTCGACAGGGTCCGGAAGGTCTGTTCGGTATAATCCTTCAGTCTTGGGTAGGGTATTTTTAGATATTAATGCGAAGGAATATTGCGACATTCTGCCGGATGAGCGATACGGTTCTAATAGTTACAACTTCGATCTATTTCAAAAATTTCCGAAGGATATTTTTGATGAAGAAGAAATAAAAACCCTTGACGGATATACCGAAAAATTCAAACAAAGAATAAAAAATATTTCATCGACAATCCAAAAAAAAGAATTGGAACGCTTGGTTATTGAGCTATCGTGGAAGTCTTCCAGGATAGAGGGGAATACATATACATTGTTGGATACCGAAAAACTGATTATGGAGAATAAGGAGGCGCAAGGGCATGCTCGTGATGAGGCGCAAATGATTATCAATCACAAAAATGCGTTCTATTTTATCCGGGAACATGTCTCGGAGTTTAAAACTCTTACCAAGGAAAATCTCGAAAGACTGCACGCGATTCTTATAAAAGACTTAGGTGTTGGAACGGGGTTGAGAAACGGTCTCGTAGGAGTATTGGGGTCAAAATATAGGCCGCTGGACAATGTTTATCAGATAGAAGAGGCAGTTAAATCTCTTTCTTTGTTAGTCTCAAAATTGAGCACGTCCTATGCCAAGGCTCTTGTTGCCCTTTTGGGTATTAGTTATATCCAACCATTTGAAGATGGTAACAAACGAACTTCCCGACTTATGGCAAACGCAATTTTATTGTCGAACGGATGCGCCCCGCTTTCATATAGAAGCGTAGAAGAGAATGAATATCGCGAAGCAATTTTAGTGTTTTATGAGCTAAATTCCATAATTCCACTGAAAAAAATATTTATTGAGCAATATAAATTCGCAACCGAAAACTACGCGGTAAATTAATCTCTCCCTCAACAGGTCATCCATTTTTAATTCTGTCATTCCAGAATTTTTTGTACCCAAAAAATATCCGGAATCCAGTATTTGTTTTGTCTCCTCCTGTCCTGCTTGCCCTGTTTGCCCTGAGTATCGTCGAAGGGAGTATACTCGGGGCCTGCCTGCCGGTAGGCAGGGGCCATCCCGGATTATTTATGGTGAGCACGGTCGAACCGCTCATCCGGGATCTTGCCGAAATTAACCGAGGGCTTGCCCGAGGTTTATCCGCCAGCCGGCGGACGGAATCCCGCCTCCTTGGCGGGATACATTCCGTGTTACAAGTTGCACGTTACATGTTACACGTTTAATATTTAACCATGTGTGGAATCGCCGGGGCGATAAAAAATAGTAATTCCGACGTAAAACAGCTCAAGGCTGGGGTTTTAGCTATGAACAAGGCCCAGAAGCTTCGCGGGCCTGATGATGAGGGGCTGGAGGTTGTCTCAAATAACCGCGCGCAAATCGCAATCTTGGCCCAGAGAAGATTATCTATTATCGATCTTTCGCCGATGGGGCATCAGCCGATGAGTTACGGCGAAGATCTGGAAATAACTTTTAACGGAGAAATTTATAATTTTGAAGAAATTAAAAAAGAATTAACTGAGAAGGGTCATTCTTTCAAAACCAAAACAGATACCGAAGTTATTTTGGCGGGA
>JAHFLJ010000012.1 GCA_023244935.1 Candidatus Liptonbacteria bacterium | reverse complement strand
GATTAAAACGAGCGGATGGTTCAGAAATAATTCCAGTTGATGATGCGTGGGATAGTTTCGAAAGCTATGAACAATGCGATAAATTCACCGAGGCTTGGTTAAAAGAATGCCAAAGAGTTTTAAAGCCCACAGGGACTATTTGGGTCATTGGGATGTACCATAATATTTTTCGTGTTGGCAAAATAATGCAAGATTTGGGTCTTTGGTTTTTAAATGATGTGGTTTGGGTAAAAACGGATGCACTTCCAAACTTAAATGGGCGGAGATTTACGAATAATCACGAAACTTTGATTTGGGCGGTGAAAAATAAAACAGCCAAAGGATACACTTTTAACTATGAGTTAATGAAAAAAATGAATGGTGGGAAGCAAATGAAAGATACAGACTGGGTTTTCGGATTATGTAAAGGTAATGAAAGATTAAAAGATGAAAATGGAATAAAAGCACATCCAACACAAAAACCATTAAAACTTATTCAACAAGTGGTTTTAGCTTCTAGCAAAAAGGGCGATTTAGTTCTTGATCCGTTTTTAGGAAGTGGAACCACTGCTGTAGTGGCAAAAGCCCTTGAAAGAAATTGGATTGGTATTGAAAAAGAAAAGAAATATGTTGATATAGCTCATAAAAGAATAAAAGCTTATTCCAAATAAGGTTTATGAAAATTAATAAAATTACAATTAAAAATTTTCGTGGCATAGATATACTTGAAAATCTTGCAGTTTCAGATATAAACACCTTTGTTGGAAAGAATGATTCTGGAAAATCTACAATTTTGCGTGCCTTAGATTGTTTTTTTGACGAAAAAAAGTTTGATCAAAAAGATATTTTTAAAGGAAAAGTCGGTGATGAAAAAACTTCTATCGAAATTTCTTTTAAACCTTCAGTTGAAATCGATGACCTTGCGCTTGATAGTCAAAAATTGATTACAGTTAAAAAGGATTTTGAGGTTGTAAATGGAAAGATCAAATCAATTTCATATTACAAATGTTTTGATTTCACCGATGAAAAATACCAAGATTTATGGAACAAAAAGGAGGAAGACCTAAATAAACTCATTACTGAGTTGGGCGTGGCGCCAGAAAAGTCAGGGAGAGGAAAGAAAAATGTTATTAGGATTGAGCAAATAAAAAAGGCTGTAACAACAGAGAGAGAAGATATGTATAGTCTACTTAATGATTTTATAAAAAATATTGAGAAAACTTATGAATTAATGTTCCCTGAATACTTTCTTTTTGATGCTGAGCAAGATTTGAGTGTTGAGGCAACTAATTTTCAATCACAATTCAAGCCCATTATTTCTTCTTATTTTGAAACCACTAAAGAAAAGACTGAAGAAATTGAAAAGGGATTAAAAAAAGATCTGGCCGCCGAGTTCGAGGAAATTCGTAAATTCATGGTTAAAAATGTTTCCGGATTAAAAAAATTTAATCCAACAACTGAGTTTGATTGGTCAAAATCCTTAAAAAAATTTGATCTGAATCTTGAATTTGAGGGGGACAGTTTTGATGTCCCTATTTCACATAAAGGCACAGGGTTTAAACGATTATTGATGGTTGCGTATTTTGAATATCTTGCAAGTAAAAAAGCTGCAAAAAATCAAATTTTTGCCATCGAAGAGCCAGAAACATATCTTCACCCATCAGCACAGGAAGACTTACTGAATTCTATTATTGAAATATCAAAAAGTTCCCAATTCTTTTTAACCACTCATTCCCCGGTTTTTGCTGGAGCAACGAATGGTGATAATTCAACATTGGTTACAAAAGACGAGAGAGGTGTGTCGCATTACGAAAAAGGAACGGAAGACATTATTCAAAAAATTATAATTGAATTGGGCATAAGACCCGACTATAACTTAATTAAGCGATCAAAGTTTTTGATTTTTGTTGAAGGGCAAGATGACGTTTTATTTTTACGTTGTGTTGCTAAAAAATTACTTAGCAAAGATTTGGTTGCCGATGAAATTGCTTGCGTTATAGGCGGGGGTTCATCACTTTCAAACTATGCCGACTTGGATTTGTTTAAGCATATTAATGGTGTGAAATATGCCGTTTTAGTTGATGGTGATAATGGAGATGTGTTAAAGCAAAAAGAGAAAGAAAAAATTAAAGCTCGTTGTGATACTGATGGGGCATTATTTCATAAATTATCAAAACGAGAAATTGAAAATTATTGCTGTCCAGAAAAAATTAAAAAATGCTATGTGGCAGATATTAAAGAGAAAGAGGGTGCGGCAAGTCAAAATCCGAGAATTGGAGAAATTGAAGCTTTAACATTAACGATTGATAAAGATATTGACGTTGAAAAGTACTTAAAAGATCAAGGATTAAATGGTTTCAAAAAAGATATGAATATAAAAGTTTTTGAGACAATGGACAAAGATGACTGGAGTAGAATCGACAATGCTAATGAAGTAAAAACTTTTATTGAAGCTGTTTATTTAAAGCTACAATCTTTGAGTTAAATTGAATAATCAACCTCATTTTTACCCCTATTAGACCTTGGATGAGGTGTTTCAAACCATTCTGGATGAACTTTGAAGATACGTCTTAATTCCTGTATACTATTATCAATATCCTTGAATTTGAGCCACTTTTTCGGTTCAAACTTCGGGACATCGCCACCGCAAAACAAAAAAGAGATGGCCTTGCGCCACCTCTTTTTTGTTCTATGCGGGCGGAAAGGATTCGAACGAGAAGGGGGTTGGGGAAAAGGTAGTTTCCCCGTGTAGGAATCCCTAAAAACCGAGAGGTGTTTAGAAAATTTACGAAGTAAATTTTGTTCGATTTCCTTCCACCTCCGCTGATTTGCGGGGCGAGCAGTGAGATTCCTTCCACCTCCGCATCAGTAGAAAAAGAAACCCTGAAGTGGGCTTCTTTTTGATCCAATAAAAAACCGCGAAATGTTCGCGGGTCAAGTTATTCAAGAACTTCGTGAGCAATCCCCAGCTTAACTGCCTGCTTGGCAGTCAGTGTTGTGTTATTTTTCATCATCGTCAGGAGTATTCTTCTCTCCAGATTTCCGTCAGAACGCCTGGCGATGATAGAAACATATTTATTTTGGTCGACTGTCATATCTGCCAACTTGGTCTTGGCATTGGATAAGCTCCAGGTGGATTTATCGGAGAAGCTAAGTCCAAATTCATGGAGATACACGGTGGAATTTTTAGTAATGAGCCTCTTAGCTCCAGCCATATACATCAGGACTGCAATTGATCCAATCTCGCCTAGGGCGACAGTCTGTAGCTGTGGCTTTATGACATAGCACAAAAATTCGTAAAAACCGAAGCCAACAAGACTGTCTCCACCGCCGGACGATATGAACAGGCGAATCGGAGCAGTTGGATCTTTATCTTGTAATTTAACGATATCTTCCGTCAATGTTCCGATAGGACCATTTTCCACTCGTCCGGAGAAGTACGTCCATCGTTCCGGCGCTACTGTAATCATCTCTTCCTCCTTTTGATATGCAAATCAGCTAGCTAAACGATAAGAGAATCGAGGCGGGGAGTCAATATTCCGGAATCGTTGCCTGCGACTTATTTATGATCGTAGAGCAGTTTGAGTTTTTCTATCCCACGATGAGTTTGCACGGCAACCGCATTTTTAGTCTGCCCGGTAATCAAAGAAATTTCTTTTATTGATAAGTCTTGTATATATTTCATCTTCATGACTTTCTGATATATAAGCGGGAGCCTTTGGATCAAAAGCATAGCCGTCTTTCCATCCAGTATATCGAAGAAGTGCTCAAAGTGATTGCTACTCGGTTCAAGTCCTTTTTCAAGCAAATCATCGAGCGGAATCGATTTTTTCTTGCGATACTCATCAATTATCAAGCAATTTAAAATATGATACAAAAAAGCTTTCATTGTATCGATTCTTCCTCCCTTAACCAAATAGATCCAAGTTTTCATAAAGGTATCCTGCACTAATCCTTCTCCGATTGTATGATCGTGAGTTTTAAAAAAAGCATGAGCGTTAAGCCCCTTTCCATAATTATTATGGGCATCAGTTAAAATCAACTGTCGCTGTATGTTTTCTTTCGGAGTCATATTACATATGTGTTGCCGTGCTTAATCATCCGTTATTACATGGATATTACATTTGCAAGGTACTTAGCGCCTGTGGCGTAGCGTTTGCCTCGAGTATTGAGCCTGGCTTGTATCCGGATTATTACAGCACTATTACATGCCTGGAGGTTGAGGACTCTAGGGTCTCAACATACCACATAACCGGTAACATAGCGAACTGTAACAATTTTAGTCTTTTATCGGCTCCACTATTATGCAAACAAATAAAAAGGAGGAACCGCAGATTCCGGAAAAAAGCAATACAGATTTCATTAACAAATTATGGGAAGAGAGTTGGACGTATATAAAAACTGTGGTTGATATCGTGCGCGAACCGATTTTAATTTTGGATAAAGATCTTCGGGTTATGTCGGCGAACGAATCTTTCTATCGTATTTTCCAGGTTGATCTAAAAGACACCGAAGGTCGTGTGGTCTATGAGCTTGGAAATGGTCAGTGGAATATTCCGGCGCTAAGAAAACTATTGGAAGATATTTTGCCGAAAAATACTTTTTTCAAAGGATTTGAAGTTGCGCACGAGTTCCCGTCTGTCGGCAAAAAAATAATGATTTTAAATGCAAGGCAGATATACCCGCAAAAAGGTACTTCTTTAGATCTTTTCCCGGCGATTATACTTTTAGCCATGGAAGATGTTACTGAAATTATGTTTGTAGCTGAGACGCTTGCCGGGCATGCAAACCAGCGCGAGGCTCAGTTTACGGCAAAGACTCACAAATTGGAAGCCAGAATAGTCAATCTCGAGAAGGAGATTATTAAATATAAGAGTAAAAAATAATATGGTTGCGTAATGATTCGTATGCCATAGCGGCATCAATAATAGAATCACGTATTCACCGGGTCGATCGTGAAGCGCAAAAGAATTTATTAATCAAAATAGTTTAAACAAAATAAAATGAAAAAAACAATTAGCATCAAGAGCATGTCTAGTAAAGTTCTTCTTTATGGAGGAATCGCATTGGCATTGTTCATTATGTCTTCAGTAGGAGCTAGCGCCGCTAGCGCCACAATAACCGTTTCGCTTGATCTTGGCTCAACCGGATCAGATGTAACCGCATTGCAAACCTACCTTGCTACCAATGCCAGCATTTATCCTTCAGGTCTTATTACCGGATATTTTGGCCCGCTCACGCAAGCCGCGGTTCAAAGATTTCAGACAACGCAGGGAATAGTTTCCAGTGGAACTCCGGAATCAACTGGATATGGAAGAGTAGGACCTAGAACAATGTCAGTATTGAACTCTCTCATGTTGCAGCCGACCCCGATTGTATGGGATCAATCACCAATCTTAAGTTATCCGATGATTCAACGTACTAATACTAGCGCCACCTTTACCTGGACGACTAATGAGCCAGCGCAAGGACAGGTATATTATGATACTTCCGCGCTCCGTGCAGATGAAGCTACCGGACCTCGTCAGTTGCCTTATGTTAGTGGATCATACGTAGCCGGAGTTTCTGGACAGCTGAATCACGTGATTACTATATCGAATCTTCAGCCAAATACTCTCTATTATTATCTGGTTCGCGCCACGGATAATTCAGGGAATATGAGCATGATTTGGCCAAGCACTTTCCACACAAATTAATAGTAAAGTTGATTTGGTAGAAACAAAAAAATCACTCCGTTAAGGAGTGATTTTTTTATGAGCCCCAGACCTCTATATCAATATTACTACTGTTCGACATTCACCTTACGGATCGGTCTTCTGTATCTGGGGCTCACTTATACTATGAATCTTCAGCAGATGGTTAAAAGGGGGAGTTATCCACAAGGGAAGCCTGCCGGAAAAACAATAAAAAAAGACGCCAGAGGCGTCCATCTACCTTTTGGGGAAATTCCCCTCAATCCAAATTCTAGCGAGGTACTCCGTCGAGCGCTTTCCTGAATACCACGCAATCGTCGCTCCAGTCCCGATAATCGCGACCAGCCCGGCGATTACCCACCAATACCAAGCAAGAGTCGAGAGCCATGTAATCATGAGCGCGTCTCCTCAGTAGTAGCGGTATTTGACTGCGATGATAATACGACCTATTTAATATTCCGTCAACTAACGTGCCACGGGGAACAGTCAATCATTCTATGGTAAAATGAAATCCATTATTTAATGATTAGTATCCAATTCAAACAACTTAACGGCACTCCATTTCAAAAGCTGGTTTGGGCGGAGCTTCTAAAAATCAAAAGAGGGGAAACCGTCACCTATAAGGAGCTTGCGAAGCGTATCGGAAAACCGAAAGCTATTCGAGCAGTGGCGAACGCTGTCGGCGCAAATCCATTGCCGGTTAAAATTCCTTGTCACCGCGTAGTTCGTTCTGACGGCACAATCGGCGGATATTCCGGAAGAGGAGGAGTAAAGACTAAAAAGATGCTTTTAAAACAAGAAGGTGTAATATTCTAAGAATATGTTTTGTAGTATAAGTAGAACCTCTCGGCCAATTTTGGCTAACTAAACAAATGCAAGAAACCGAGCAATTGGTCGACGAAAAAATAGCTGAACTTGTCCAGAACGGAAACGTCGATGTTTTTGGCGTATTGGTTGAACGGTATGAATCTAAATTATCGCGATATATAAATAAGTTTCTTTTTTATGGCGACGAAGCCGAAGATCTTTTGCAGGATATTTTTATAAAAACTTATATTAATATAAAAAGTTTCGACACCAAACAAAAATTTTCACCATGGATATATAGAATCGCGCACAACGAATTGATTAATGCCATTAAAAAAAGGAAATCAAATAAATCAATAAACTTTTTTGATTTTGATATGGATGTGCTTCTCCCTCATCCGATAGCCAACGAAACCGCTGATGGAGAAATGGAAAGAAAAGAAATTAGGGAACTATTGGATAAAGGCTTGCGCGAAATAGATCTTAAATACAAAGAGCCGTTAGTTCTGTATTATTTCGAGGATATGAGTTATGCGGAAATCGCCGACGTGCTAAAAATTCCGACATCGACCGTTGGGGTAAGAATAAAAAGAGGTCGGGAGGCATTGCGAAAAGTAGTTAAATAAAATGGAAGAGAAAAAGGAACAACTCAATAAGGAGATACTCTCTCAAATCAAAGAGGGAAAGGTAGAGATGAAGTCTCGTTGGTTTTTCGTACTTCGAACCCTTCTTGGAATATTGGGAGTTTTTCTTTTAAGCCTCTGCTTAATATTTTTAGTTAGTTTCATTCTTTTCGGTCTTCGTAAAAGTGGAGTTGCGTTGGCTCCTGGTTTTGGTCCGCAGGGATTTATTTTATTCGCTATGTCTTTGCCGTGGATGTTAATTTTGATAACCGCGGCATTTTTGGCAGTTTTAGAAATTTTAATAAGAAAATATTCTTTTGTTTATAAAAAACCGATTTTATATTCGTTAATCGGTGTTTTTGTAGCAACCACCTTAATTACTCTACTCCTGCCTTCATTCTCACTTCATAATTCAATATTTAGGGCATATCAGCCGGAAGTTGGAGACCGAGAAGCGGACATGCCGCCGATTGGTAGGTTCTATAGGGGGTTTGGAATGCCTCATCCATCTGATTTGCTCCGCGGAGTGGTAGTTGATTTTTCCACCGGGACGTTAGTTATTGCAAACGAAAATGGAGTAACCTCGTCAGTAATACTTAATGATTTTACAAAAATTTTCCCCGGAACCGACATGGGGATAGGCGATGAACTTTTAATTTTTGGGCCAAGGAGTACGAGCGGAATTATTAGAGCTTTTGGCATTCGTGAAATTCGCGACTAATTTTTGAAATAATTTTATTGTAAATATGTAGTAGCTTATGTAAGAACAAATTTGTTATTACATAAGCTATAACTAATGCATTAGTAATAGACGTCGTATTTAAAATCAAACAAACAGAAAAATGAAAAACAAACTAAAGATTGTAGCGTATTCAGCCATCCCTCTCGTCGGATTAGCAATGCTTTCAGCAAATATTGCCTCGGCTCATGGCTTTGATGGATTTGGGGGAATGATGGGGTTCGGTTCTGGAGGAAATTCCGCCGAAGCAACTGCGAATTTGCAGGCAAGATTCCAGAATGAAGCCACCTTATTGGGCATCGATGTAGACTCAGTAAAAAACGGTTGGGCTCAGGGGAAAACTCTTGAGCAGATTGCAATCGAAAATAACATTACCGCAGAACAGCTACAACAGAAAATTAAAGATCAGCGGCTTTCTACAATGAAGACTCATGTGCAAAGCCTGGTCAGTGCCGGAGTGATTACTCAGGCGCAGGCAGACAGTAGGTTGAGTTTTATGCAAAGCAATTTGGATAAAGCCAAAACTGCAAAAGGTGGCAGGGGAATGAGAGGAGTTCATCTTGGACTTTAATCTCAAAAGCAAAATTAAATAACGACCAAATCTAAACTTTTTTCCGGACAGTCTATAGACTGTCCGGATTTTGTTCGTAGGGTGGACCCCGTTAGAGTCAGCTCGCTCTTAAGAGCCCTTTGGGGCGCGCATATCGCGCGCGAGCGCGGACTCTAACGGGGTGGACTAATGCCTAATTTTCTGGTATTTTCAATAGATATGGCTGAAATCAACGAGAAACAACAGAATATTCAAGAAAGACAGCCGGTTGTGGTTGTGATGGGTCACGTAGATCACGGAAAGACCACTCTTTTGGATTATATTCGTAAAGCTCGTGTTGCCGACAAAGAGGCGGGTGGCATTACTCAAGCCGTCGGAGCATACGAGATTGAGCACAACGGCAAGAAAATAACATTTATCGATACTCCCGGGCACGAAGCTTTTTATAAAATGCGTTCGCGTGGAGCAAATATTGCCGACCTCGCTATTTTGGTTGTCGCTGCTGAAGAGGGAGTTAAACCCCAGACCAAAGAAGTAATAAAAGTTTTGGAACAAACCAAAACTCCTTTCGTGGTTGCAATAAATAAAATAGACAAACCGGGAGCGGATATCGAAAAAACTAAAGCTGACTTGATGATGAACGGAGTTTATCTTGAAGGTTCCGGAGGACAAACCAGTTTTGAAACCATTTCCGCAAAATCCGGACTGAATGTCGATAAACTTTTGGATTTGATTTTGCTCACCGCGGAAGTAGAAGGTTTTAAGGCAGACGCATCTTTGCCTGGCGAAGGATTTGTTTTGGAAACTCGCCTAACTAAAAACAGAGGGCTCGAGGCGACTGTAATTGTAAAAAACGGAACCTTAAAGAAGGGAGAAGATATTGCAACTAAGACCGCTAAAGGAAAGGCAAGAATTTTAGAAAACTTTTTGGGTAAACAGATTTCGGAGGTGATGTCCGGTGCTCCGGCAGTAATTGTCGGTTTTGAGGAAATGCCTCAGGCCGGCGAAGCATTTATGTCCGGCAAGGACGCCCACGGGTTTTACGCAATGGAGTCACTTGTAGAGAGAAAAGAAAATTTGCCGACAGCGCAAGGAGCAAGTGATGGCTTGGTTTTGCTCTTGAAATCGTCCGATGCCGGGTCGCTTGAAGTTCTTTCGGAAATTATTCGTAATCTTCCTCTTGGCAAGCCTATTAAAATCGTTGCCGAATCAGTCGGCGAGATTGGCGAGGGGGATGTAAAAATGGCAATTTCTTCCGGTGCGACAATTGTTGGCTTCAAAGTTAAGGCAGAAAAGTCATCGGTATTCTTGGCGGACAACCAGGAGGTTAACATAGTTATTTCCGAGATTATTTATGAACTTGTAAAGGCGGTTGAATTATTATTTAAGAAAAAAGAAGAGGGGCTGGTAGTCGGAGAACTTAACGTTTTGGCTATATTTAATCAGACTAAATTAGACAAACAGTTGGTTGGAGGGAAAGTAGTCTCCGGACTCTTAAAGAATAAAGTGCAACTGGAAATCTGGAGAGGAGAAGAAAAGCTTGGAGAGGGCAGAATCACAAACCTGCAGATGGGTAAAAAAGATGCAGTCTCTGTTCCGGAGGGTAATGAGTGTGGAATAATTGTCGGCTCCGCAGTCGCAATTGCAATTGGTGACAGGTTGATTATTAGAGAGAAATAAAGAGAAGATGGTAGCGATGACCAAGCACGCTGCGCGTACTCGACCCACCAAGCACTATGAGTACATAGTACTCGGTTCATCCCGTTAGAAAATTTAGCAAACATGATTAATAACAAAAGAATAATTAGTGAAGTAGACTGCATTTCGAATATAACAATCGTCGATTTAAATTTTCTAATGGGATGAATTTCAGAAGTCTACGCGTAAAAAATTTAATTCAGACCGAGCTCAGTAAAATATTTACAAAAGATATTGAGTTTGGCGCGTTCGTTACTATCGCCGATATTGAGGTAGATTCTAAACTCGAAGAAGCGGTTATTAAAGTTAGCGTTATTCCTGAAGAAAAAGGAAAGGAGGTTTTTGATCTTCTGGAAAGAGAAAAAAAGGATTTACAATTTAAGCTACTTCGCAAGATGAATATAAAGCCAATGCCGAGATTAAAATTCGGTTTAATAAGAGGAGAGGAACTCATGAAAAAAGGCGAAGAGCCAAGCGGGGAGATAATTGTGGAGGAGGTTGCAGAAGACCAAGAATAAAATATAATCTAAGTTCACGGCCACGTGGTGAAGTAGCTAACACAGCGGTCTGCAAAACCGCGATTCGCGGGTGCAACTCCCGCCGTGGCCTCATAAATAACAAAAACCCGAAAGGGTTTTTGTTATTTATCGGCGGGAATTGCAAGGGAAAATGGTCGGAGGAACGGAAGTTCCTCCGTATGGGAAATTACTCTTAATTGGCAGCGAGGATAAAATAGGCATTAGATATTTTAGCCGAGCGAACCAATTAACAGCTTGCTGTCTAACCGAGGGGTTGTGAGAAAATTTTATGAAATAAAATTTTCTGCAACTCCCGCCGTGGCCTCCACTTAGATTTTGTTAGTGATCTCGCGAGCTTAGAAAATCTTGTGTCCGCCTTTGGCGGGTAAAAAAACAAAACAGCCGAATGGCTGTTTTGTTTTTGTGGCGTGGGTTGCACATAAAAAATCAGCCCATTAAGGGCTGTTTAACTCTAAATATCTCTCTAAAACCTCGTCCCACTCTTTTCGGCTGAAATCATAATGGCAGTTTCTGCAATAGATTCCGCAAGAATCCTTCGGGCATTCAATGCTCGCCGGCAAAAACCAATAGTGAACTTTTCCGTTACAATGAGGGCAGGGAATTATAATGTCTATGCATTCACGCCAGGGCACCATCTATCCTTCTCCTTAAAAATCAGCTATGTGAAATACTACCCATGGGGAGTATGTATGTCAAAGTGATATAATAATTTTGGTGTGGTGGCGAAGTACCAAACGCAAGCGGTCCGCAAGCCGCTATACGCAAGGTGAAAGTCCTTGCCCACGCCTCCATTAGAACTCCGTTTACAAAATCCGCCACTAGGCGGATTTTGTATTACGGGTTCTTATGTCCCGCCGAAGTCTTGACGGAGGCGGACACGTTCATTGAAAGCGAAGCCCTGCCTACCGGCAGGCAGGCTTGGCGAAGAAGGGCGACGTGGCGCTATTTTCTTGAAGCAAAGCAAAAAATGAAGTAATATCTTCTCATTGCCCGGGTGGCGGAATGGTATACGCGTAACACTTAAAATGTTATGGGTTTCACCCATGTGGGTTCGAGTCCCACCCCGGGCACAAATAACAAAAAATACTCATAAAGAGTATTTTTTGTTATTCAGTATTTTGACGGGTGGGACTAGAACGGGAAGGGGGTCGGGGAAACGGGAGTTTCCCCGTGGCGGAGTACACGAACCGCTCGGTTCGTGAGAACGAAGCGACGTGAGATTCCCACCCCGGGCACGAATAACAAAAAAGATTATCGTTACGATAATCTTTTTTGTTATCCCGTATTTGGTAGGTGAGCCTTGAATCGGAAGGAATTCGAGTCTAGTTTTTCGCCAATTTGGATTTTTTGGAATATAATTAAAGTAATGGGTTGGATTCTCCGAGCACATGTTATGTACTCGGTTCATCCCGTAGTAGTAGAATTGCGACCAGCCTCTGGTTTTAGTTCTATGATGAGATTTGGAGAGATAATTAAAAAAGTCAAAATAATTAATATTTTGCGGCGAAAAATAAAACCAACAAGTCGCAATTTCAATACAAGATGAAAATAGCATTTTTTGAAGCCACCGAGAGCGAGAAAGAATATTTTAGTAAAGAGCTTGCCGGTCATGAGTTAGTTTACATCACGGAAAATTTAACCCCAGAAAACGTAGATTTGGCTAAGGGCGCCGAAGTGGTCTCGGTGTTTGTTAACTCCGAAGTTAAGCAGTCAGTGTTGGACTTATTAACCGGAGTAAAATTTATTGCAACCCGCTCGACCGGTTTCGATCACATTGATGGTTTGTATGCCAAAGAAAAAGGAGTTGCGGTTGCCAATGTCCCTTCTTACGGTTCACGGACGGTAGCCGAGTTCGCGTTCGGACTAATTTTAAATTTATCCCGCAAGATATATATGGCTCGTCACCAACTCATGGAGGGGGACAATTTCAATATCTCCAGCTTAAGAGGTTTTGATTTATACGGAAAAACTTTAGGCGTCGTTGGCACCGGACGTATCGGTAAAAATGTTATTAAAATAGCCAACGGATTTGGGATGAAAATCGTCGCTTGCGACGCTTTTCCGGATTTAAACTTCGCCAAAGAACAGGGATTTGAATATGTTTCTTTAGAAGATTTATTAAAGAATTCCGACATTGTTACATTGCATACTCCGTATAATCAAAGCACGCATCACTTAATAAATAAGCAGAATATCGGGCTAATGAAAAAAAACGCATATCTGATTAACGACGCTCGCGGAGAACTTGTGGAGACCGATGCGCTTATCCAGGCTATTTCCAGTGGAGCGATTGCCGGAGCCGGCTTGGACGTTCTCGAAAACGAAAGGCAGCTAAAAGAAGAAAGCGAATTAATGAAAAAAGGACCGGAAGCATTTAAGGATTTCAAAACTCTTTTTGAAAACCAGCTTCTGATGGATATGCCGAATGTTATGGTTACTCCTCACGTGGCTTTTGATACTGTCGAGGCGGTTCATGAAATTATGCAGACCACTGCGGATAATATAAAAGCATTTTCCGAGGGCAAAGTAATCAATCAAATCAATGCCTAATTGGATTAAGAATTTTGAGCAACTCGCAGTCACTCCGGAGCGGAAAGACGCTTTGGAAATTATCGAGGCTGGGCTTTCGGCCATCAGCACCAATAAGGCCATCCACGACAACATTAAAATTGACGGTGAGAAACTTATTATTTCCGGCAACGAGATTGATTTGAACAAATATAAATCAATTAAAGTAGTTGGATTCGGAAAAGTCGCTTGCGAGGCGGCCGGCGCGCTTGAAGAAGTTTTAGGAGATAAAATAAAAGCCGGCGCAGTGATAGATATAAATAGGGGGACTTGTTCGATTATCCAGATGTATAACGGGACCCATCCGAGACCATCGTCTCAAAATGTAGAAGCCACCAAACACATTGTTGAACTCTCGCGTGGAATTAGCGCGGACGATTTGGTTCTGGTGATAATTTCCGGCGGAGGGTCGTCTCTCCTTTGTTATCCGGAAAGCGAGTGCGCGGATAATGACCGACTATATCAAGATTTTCTTTCGACCGGTGCCCCAATTCAAGAGTTGAATTTGGTCCGCAAACATCTTTCTCTCCTGAAGGGCGGAGGACTCGCAAAAATGTTTTATCCCGCAAAAATTGTCGGGTTAATTTTCTGCGATGTTCCCGGAGGACATAGCAATCTTGTTGCCTCCGGTCCGACATTCAAGGACTCGAGTACTGCCGCCGAAGCTGATGCGATCTTAACTAAGTACAACATCCGAGACCACTATAATTTAACCGAGACGCCGAAAGAAGATATTTTTTTCGAGAATGTTTTGAATATTACTTTAGCCTCGAACGAGCTGGCGCTTAATGCCATGAAAGCGAAATCGGAAGAGTTGGGCTATTCCGCTAAAATAATTTCCGCAGAGATTTATGACGACATGGATGCAACCCTAGTAAGACTTCAAGGTGAAACCAGTGCAGATGTAGTTCTTGCCGGCGGAGAACCGTCACTTATAATTAAAAATCCCGGAGGCAGTGGTGGCCGCAATCAGTATTTGGCACTGAAAGCTTTAAAGGTAATAAAAGATAATGAATTGGCTATCAGCATTGCCTCTGACGGGATTGATAACGGTCCGATGGCTGGAGCAATCGCCGACACTTTAACGAAAGGGATGACGGTTTCTGTCGGACTAGATATCGATGAGCACATAAATAGATATGACGCTCAAACGTTTTTCGAAAAAGTCGGCGCAAACATTTTTACCGGGCAGACCGGTTCAAATGTATCGGATTTAATGCTAATATTGAGAAAAAAGAATGGATAGTTTAATTAAAAAAGTTGAAGCAAGAGAAATTTTGGATTCACGCGGTAACCCGACTTTGGCGGTAAGCGTTTATGCCAACGGAGAAGTTGGGACTTTTGAAGTTCCCTCCGGAGCATCAACTGGCGCGCACGAGGCGCTTGAGCTTCGCGATGGCGAAACACGGTTCGGAGGTTTGGGAGTAAGGAAAGCTGTAGCTAACGCTCAAATGGCTGCTCCGATACTTTTAGACATGGACGTTTCTGACCAGCGAGGTATTGATGAGCGTCTTTTGAAATTAGACGGGACACCAAATAAGTCTAAGCTTGGAGCAAACGCAATTTTAGGAATTAGCGTAGCCTGCGCAAAAGTTGCCGCAAAAATAAAAGGGGTAGAAACTTGGGAGCATCTCCAGAGTCTTAATTTCATAAAACCTTCTCGTAAAACACCGCTTTTATATATGAATTTAATTAATGGAGGATTGCATTCGTCTTCCAGGTTGGCTTTTCAGGAGTATCATCTTGTCCCCCAGGTTGAAAACGTAGAGGAGGCTTTAGAGATAGGCGTGGCGGTTATGAAGGAATTAAAAAAGATAATTAAAACCGAACTAAGCCCATCATTCGCCAATGTTGGCGATGAAGGAGGGTTCGCGCCGGATATTGAAGATGTTGTTCTCCCGCTGGAATTACTTAAGCGAGCCAGTGAGCAAGCAAAAGTTTTTGATAAAGTAAAATTTGCGCTAGACGTTGCCGCAAGTTCATTTTTTGAAAACGGAAAATATAAAGTTGGAGGCAAAGAAATTTCCGTCGAAGATCTCGCTAAAATTTATGAAGATATTTCGAGCAAATACCCGATGCTTTCAATCGAAGACCCGTTTGCCGAGGAAGATTTTGAAAACTTCACCAAGCTCAACAATGGTAAGTTTATTGTGGTGGGGGATGATTTAACCGTAACCAATCCGGAACGACTTAAAAAAGCGATTGAACTAAAGTCTATTTCCGGAATAATTATTAAGCTTAATCAAATCGGCACCCTAACCGAGACAATGGACGTTATGCGCATCGCTCGTGAGAGCGACATTGAGTTAATTGTTTCGCATCGTTCCGGAGAAACCAACGACGACTTCATTGCCGACCTAGCATATTCAGCCGGCGCATTTGGTCTTAAAACCGGCGCCCCGCAAAGAGGCGAGCGAGTAGCGAAGTATAATAGGTTGATCGAGATAGCTAAGAGTTAATAACTGATAGCAAAAAACTCCGAAAAACGGAGTTTTTTTGTGGACAACTTTCTGTGGTAGAATGTACTTATGGTAAATTCAAAATATGTTTTGTGGTTCAAGGATTTAGGGATTGAGGATGTCCCAAGAGTCGGAGGAAAAAATGCGGCCCTTGGCGAAATGTACGCTAATTTAGTTCCGCTCGGAGTAAACGTCCCGGACGGATTTGCAATCACCGCTGACGCTTATAGGCATTTTCTACTTGATGCCGGGTTGAACGCGCAAATTGAAGAAGCGCTTCAGGGGCTAGACACACACAACATTAAAGATTTACAAAAGCGCGGGCTTAAAGTCAGGCAAATAATTTTGAAAGCAGACCTCCCGAAAGATTTAAAAGAAAGTATCGCCGAAAGCTATAAAGAACTTTGTGCCAAGTATGGGAAAAATACCGACGTGGCCGTTAGGTCTTCTGCGACCGCCGAAGATTTGCCGGATGCCTCTTTCGCCGGTCAGCAGGACACATATCTGAATATTGTCGGGGAACAGGCGGTTTTGGAGGCAACCAAAAGATGTATTGCTTCACTTTTTACTGATCGGGCAATTTCATACAGAGTGGATAAGGGATTCTCGCACTTAGACACAGCTCTTTCAGTTGGCGTGCAGAAAATGGTCCGATCGGACTTGGCGGTCAGCGGAGTGATGTTTACACTCGATACCGAGACCGGTTTTGAAGACGTAATTATTATCAACGGTTCATATGGACTCGGAGAAATGATTGTTCAAGGAAAAGTTACTCCGGACGAGTTCATGGTTTTCAAGCCAACTCTGAAGCAAGGGTTTAAATCAATAATTGCCAAAGATCTAGGCGAAAAGAAAAGTAAAATAATTTACGCCACCAAAGGAATTAAAGAAGTAAAAGTTTCTCCGGCTGACAGCGCCGCCTATTGTTTAAAGAACGAAGAAATTTTACAGCTAGCCAAGTGGGGAGCGCAGATTGAAGATTATTTTTCCAAAAAGCATAATCGTCATCAGCCGATGGATATCGAATGGGCAAAAGATGGGAAGTCCAAAAAACTTTTTATTGTTCAGGCCAGGCCGGAAACTGTTTACTCTACTTCCGATAAAAATATTTATAGAGAATATGTGCTAAAAGGTACCGGAAAACTTTTAGCTCAGGGAGCTGCTGTCGGCTCGAAGATTGCGAGTGGCAAGGTAAGAGTTATTCAAGATGCTAAGCATATCGGAGAATTCAAAAAAGGAGAGATACTGGTAACCACAATTACCGATCCGGATTGGGAACCGATTATGAAAATCGCGTCGGCGATTGTTACGGATAAAGGAGGAAGGACCAGTCATGCGGCAATTGTTTCGCGCGAGCTCGGAATCCCGTGCGTTGTCGGTTCCGGCACGGCCACTAAAGTTCTTAAAACCGGACAAATTGTAACTGTCGATTGCTCTTCGGGAAAATCAGGGAATATTCTTGCCGGAGAGATCAAGTTTGAGGTAATTGAGCATCATCTGGATAAAATCCCACAACTTAGGACAAAGGTGATGGTAAACGTCGGGTCGCCGGATGAAGCTTTCAAAAATCACTTCCTGCCGGTTAAGGGAGTTGGGTTAGGGAGACTCGAATTCATTATCGCTTCCCATATTCAGGTTCACCCGAATGCGCTATTGGATTACGCAAAATTAAAGAAGAATGTTAATAATAAAAAATTGATTTCGGAAATCGACAGAATAACCGTCGGTTATAAAGATAAGAGTCAATTTTATGTCGATGAACTCGCTGAAGGTATTGCTAAAATCGGAGCGGCTTTTTATCCGAACGAAGTTATTATTCGTTTTTCAGATTTTAAGACAAATGAATATGCCACACTTTTAGGTGGAAGCTTATACGAACCAAAAGAAGAAAATCCGATGCTTGGCTGGCGCGGAGCCTCTAGGTATTATAACCCATTATTTAAAGGGGCCTTTGGTCTTGAGTGTGAGGCGCTTAAAAAAGTTCGTGAGGAGATGGGTTTGAAGAATGTAATTCCGATGGTCCCATTTTGCAGAACTCCGGAGGAAGGACAAAAAGTTTTAGCAACGATGAAGGAGTTCGGAGTTTCCAAAGAACATGATAAGGATTTTAAGTGTTATGTGATGTGCGAAATTCCTTCTAACATTTTGCTCGCCGATGAATTCTTGGATGTGTTTGACGGTATGTCCATCGGTTCCAACGATTTGACTCAGCTTACGATGGGTATCGATAGAGACTCTTCGATTGTCAATAATATTACTAACGAGAAAAACGGCGCGGTCAAGAAACTAATTGAAGAAATCATTAAAAAGTGTAAGTCTAAAGGAAAATATATCGGTATTTGTGGACAAGCACCTTCCGACTATCCTGACTTCGCCGAGTTTTTGGTGGAGAAGGGAATTGAGAGTATGTCTCTTAGCCCCGACACGGTAATCAAGACGATATCAATGCTTGCCGAAAAAGAGAAGAATATGTAGTTAAAAAAGCTCCCTGAAATGGGAGCTTTTTTTTCTCGAATAAATCCTGTAAAATAACCCATATGCCAGAATATAAGCCAACAATAGGATTGGAGATTCACGCGGAACTTAAGACCAGAACTAAGATGTTTTGTGACTCTATTAACGACCCCGAGGAGAAGCACGCCAACGTAAATGTATGTCCAATCTGCATGGGTCACCCCGGATGTCTTCCGGTTATGAATCGGCAGGCGATTGAAAGTGTCATTCGTGTAGGTTTGGCGGTTGGAGGGAATATTGCCAAGCTAACAAAATTCGATAGAAAGAATTATTTCTACCCGGATCTTCCGAAGGGCTATCAAATTTCACAATATGATATGCCTCTGGTTGAAGGAGGAATGCTTGAGGGAGTTAGAATTCGAAGAGTGCACCTCGAAGAAGATACCGGAACTTTAGGACACGATTCCGAAGGGAAGAGTTTGGTTGATTTTAACCGAGCCGGAGTCCCGCTTATGGAGTTGGTAACCGAGCCGGATATTCAGAGCGCCGAGCAAGCTGTCAAATTTGCAAAAAGTTTGCAAAGAATTTTGCGATATTTGGATGTGTCCAATGCTAATATGGAAAAAGGTGAAATGCGCGTTGAGGTTAATATAAGTTTGAATATGGGAACAAAAGTTGAATTAAAAAATATCAACTCCTTCCGAGTTGTAGAACTCGCTACTGCCTATGAAATCGCCAGGCAGTCTGATGCAATAAACCGCGGAGAAGAATTGCATCAGGAAACCAGAGGGTGGGATGAAAATAAAAAAGCGACATTTAGCCAGCGCCTTAAAGAGAATGCTCACGAATATAGATATTTCCCGGAGCCTGATTTGCCGGCCTTTGAAACAAAAGAATTTGGAATAGAAAGACTACGAGCTGAATTGCCCGAGTTGCCGGATGCAAAGAAGGAAAGGTTTGCGAGCGAATATAATCTATCCAAAACTCAGGCTGATTTTTTGGTGGAAGAAAAATCCTTGGCCAATTATTTTGAATCTGCAATCTCCGAGCTAAAGGATAAAGCTTCCGATCCGGATATAATTTTGCTTTATAATTATCTCTCTTCGGATTTACAAGGGTTATTAAAAGTTAACGGAGTGGATATAGGCGAGACAAAAGTTACTCCGGAAAGACTAGCTCATTTAGTGGCGCTTTTGATTGAAAAGAAGATAACCAGTCGTCAGGCAAAAGATATCTTAATTAAAGTTTTTGACACAGGAGAAGATCCGGAAGATCTAGCCGGCGACGGTGCCGTTGAGGGTGAGGGGCTAATCTCATTTATTAAGGAGGCAATTATCGAGAACCCGAAAGCGGTAGAAGATTATCGAAAAGGAAAACTAACCAGTATTCAATTTTTGGTTGGCAAAGTAATGCAAAAAACCAAAGGAGCCGCCAGGCCGGATGAGCTCAAGGTTCTTTTGGAAAAAGAGCTTTCTAGTTGACGCCTAGTACTATATGTAGCAATATTCGCGTAGCCTAATAAATGGTAGGAGGAATGGCAAATGGAAACTCTCGCTGGAATCCGAGAATTTTGCGAGAATAACTCCCAGTTGCGGGCCAAGTGGCGTAAGGTTGCGAGTATCGGTCTCCAAATCCATATTTTTGAGCTGGAGAACGCGCTCCATAGCCTTCACGGAAGAACCCCGAAGAAGAACGAGCGCCTTTATCTCGATTTCAGAAGCGCGTTGTTTGAGCTTCGCGAACGTTGTGCGAAATTCGGTATTTCCGTTTCCGACACAATCAATCCCGAAAACATCTCCGAGCTTCTGAGATGAAACTAGCCCCCATTCGATGGGGGATTTATTTTTATTAAACGCGTGAGCGCACAGTAACCCGGGGAAGCCTTGGCGAAGCAGGTTATCTAGCGAACTATAAACTCCTTCATTAATTTTTCAGCCTGTTTAGAATTTTTAACCCAACGGATATTTTTATCTCGCTTGAACCAGGTCATCTGTCTCTTGGAATACTCGACAATCTGCTTTTCGAGCTGGTTAAGCATTTCGGTCTTCGAAATTTTTCCGGAGATATATCTACTCAAATAGCGATATTCTAATCCAAAATCTTCCAGGCGTTTTAAGCTGACACCGGACCTAATTAGTCTGTTTATTTCTGCAACCATACCATTTTTCATACGTCTTAAAAGGCGTGCCTGAATTCTATTTTTAATAATTTTCGCGGGAAAAGTTATTCCGATTTTCAATACATCATATTTCTCGGACA
Organism: Candidatus Liptonbacteria bacterium; assembly: GCA_023244935.1. Taxonomy (GTDB): domain Bacteria; phylum Patescibacteriota; class Minisyncoccia; order UBA6257; family 2-01-FULL-56-20; genus JAHFLJ01. The sequence continues at coordinate 6,005 of JAHFLJ010000012.1, read as the reverse complement.
GGCTAATTTTTGGGATAGGCCATCCGGTTTTATAAATAATCTCTAGGGCTCGAATTAAACGGCGGGGATTTTTAGAATCAATGGTTGAGGCGCGCGCCGGATCCAGTTTTTTTAGCTCGGAAAAAAGCTCAGCGACAGATTTTTTTTCTAAAGTCTTGCGTAGCTTTAAATCCGGCGGAACTGCCGGAAAGTTTTGATCATAAATCAAAGCATCGATATATTGTCCGGTCCCGCCACAAATAATCGGAAGCTTGTTCTTTTTGATAATTTTCTCCAGCTCCTTTTTTGCCAACTGTTTATAATTTGCCACAGTAAAAACTTTTTTAGGGGAAATAACATCGAGCAGGTGATGGGGGACACCCCGCGTTTCTTTTTTGGTTATTTTCCCGGTGCCGATATTCATTCCCTTATATACTTGCCGCGAATCGGCAGAAATTATTTCGGCCCCGGAGTAGCCGAGATTCCGCGCTTCTCCTGAGTTTAGCCGAAGAGCCAAATCCACCGCTAGGTCAGATTTACCACAGGCAGTCGGTCCCAAAACCACAACAATTTTAGGTTTTTTGATCATGCGTTATCTTCGAATTATATAGGATTCTAAAAGGTTTATACAGGCACAGCTTTTTGACATAAACTTGTATTTATGCTATAATTCAATCAGTTCCAAAATAATTTATTGGAGGAAAGATGTACAAGTTTTCGCGTCACGAACTCAGGTTCATGGCGATGATGGTGTTGGTCGTGACCAACATTGTCGTCACCGGTATCATCGGCATGGAGGCTAACTCGGCCATCGAGGCCGGGCAGATGCCTCTCGTGCCCCGTAGCTTTGTCGATGGCTGGACCTGGTTCTCCATATTCGCCACTCCGCTCATCGCATTGGCTGGGACGCTCCCAGCCGGAAAGGACGACCTTTTGAGATGGCCTGGTGGTTTTTCCACCAGGTCATAAAATCCGGCCAAGTCGCAACTCGCCCCGCACACCGCGGGGCTTTTAAATTCCAAAATAAACACCCAAATATAAAAATTACCTATATAGCATATATGCTATATAGGTAATTTTATTTCCTTGGGATTTATGCTATAAAGCTTTTTCTTTTATTTCTCGCGCGAGTTTTTCGAGAAGCACGTCGATTTTTTCTGCGCCCTCTTGCCCACGTCTGTAGTGGCGAACACTCGCGGTATTTTCCGGTTCTTCTTTTTCTCCGACAACTAGAACATAAGGAATTTTTTGCATCTCGGATTCCCGAATTCTTTTTCCCAGAGTTTCATTCGGATCGGAGACTTCCACGCGAATTCCTGCGGATTTAAGTTGAGCGCCAACTTTATTTGCGTAATCCTCAAACTTTTCGCTAACAGGCAAGATTATCGCCTGAACCGGAGCGAGCCAAAGAGGGAAGGCTCCGGCAAAATGTTCAATAGCGATAGATAAAAATCTTTCAATCGAACCCATAATTGCGGCGTGAATCATCACGATTCTTTCCTTTTCTCCTTTTTCGTTCGCGCAAGTCAAATCAAATCTTTCCGGCATATTCATATCCAACTGAATCGTCGCCACTTGCCATTCGCGACCAATCGCATCCTTGACCATAAAATCCAACTTCGGTCCATAGAATGCGGCCTCGCCAACACCTTCAATCCATTCAATTTTTTTCTCAGCGACAATCTCTCTCAACATATCTTCGGCGATTTTCCAGTTATCTTTATTCCCTAAATACTTCTCGGGCTGAGCCGGGTCATGTAGGGAAAGCCTAACTTTTAGTTCAAAACCGAATACCGGATAAAATTCATGTATGATGTCCCATATTTTTAAAAACTCTTCCTTTGCTTGAGACATTCTACAGAAAACATGCGCATCGTCTTGAGCAAAAGCGCGGACGCGGGAAAGTCCGGAAAGCTCTCCGGTCTGTTCGTCGCGATAGCAGGTAGTTGTATTTGCGTATCTCTGCGGTAGTTCACGGTAACTCCAGGGTCGGCGGGCATAAATTTGAGTGTGATGAGGGCAGTTCATCGGCTTCATCGCGAACTCGTGTCCTTCTCTGGTAGTAATTCTAAAAAGTTCATCTTTATATTTGTCCCAGTGACCGCTCGTTTCATATAAACTTTTTTTGGTTATGTGGGGAATCTCAACTTTCATATACCCACGTTTTGCGCGGAGACTCCAGACAAAGTCATCCAACAAATTTCTAACCAAAGTTCCTTTCGGAGTCCAAAGGGGAAGTCCTGGGCCAACTAAATCTGAGAAAGTGAATAAGTCGAGTTCCGGCCCTAGCTTTTTGTGGTCACGTTTTTTTGCTTCCGCAATCATCGCCAAGTATTTATCCAGCTCCTCTTTGGTCTCGAAAGCGACGCCATAAATCCTTTGGAGCATAGGTTTTTTTTCATCCCCCCTCCAATAAGCACCGGCAGTTTTATCCAGCATAAAGGCATCCGGGTTAATTTCGGAAGTATTATCAACGTGCCCTCCGCGGCAAAGGTCCAAAAATATCTCTCCAGTTTTATAGGTGGTTAAAGTTTTGCCTTCTTCGGCAAATTCCTCGATAAGCTCGAGCTTGAATTGTTGGTTTTTAAAAATTTCCCTTGCCTCCATCTTACTAACTTCTTTTCCGGTAAAGGGAAGCTTGCCCCCAATCATTTTTTTCATATCCTTCTCAAAATCTTTCAAATCTTCCGGGGTGAGCCCGCGAGATAGTAAAAAGTCGTAATAAAAGCCGTTTTCGATAACCGGCCCGATTGCCAGTTTGGCATCCGGAAACTTTTTTAAAACCGCCGCCGCTAAAAGGTGGGCAAGAGAGTGTCGGATTCCAGCTAATTTATCGTTATTTTCCATAGTATTTAGATTATATGTATAAACCCGCAATATGAAAAGAGAAAGCCCCCGACTAAAGGGGGCGAATTCGTTTAGATCAGCATTAGGAGTTCTTCGGCTTCTTCCGGGATTTCTTTACCGGAAGGCAGTCTGGCTTCTATCTTCTTTAGCATTTCAATCGCATCCCTTCCGAATATTATCGAAGATTCAAATATTTTCGGAAAGAAATCTTTCATTAGGCTGTTTACCATTATTGCCTTTCCGGATTCTTGGAATTCCATGGCGAGTAATAACAGCCAAACTTCAGTCATCCAGATGGTAATCTTCTCTGTCTGCCAAAAATCAACTTGAGAATTTTTTTGTTCGATTGCCATCGAGCCACGGAGTCGCAGTAATTCTCCCTGAAGGTAATAAAAGAGGCAAGCGGCGCGAAAGTCTTCAAGACAGATGTACTCCGGATTTTTTGCTCCGATAGTCCGCTTCACCTCCGGTAAAAATAAGTTAAACAGACGGTTCATGTCTCTAGCAATTCGCTCTTCGGTTTCTTTCGGGAATGGAGCTACTATCAGGCTCATGAGAACCTCCTTCTAATATGCTGGTTGCATTATATCGCTCGGCATTTATCGGGCGCAAGTCCGCTAGGATTATAAATCCGCGAAGACGCACACCGGTTGGCCTGGCCCCTATTTATTTTTACGTAAATATAGCTATTATATAGGGTATGTTAGATATAGAACTTATCAGAAAAGAGCCGGAGATGGTTAAGGCCGGAATTTCCAAGAAGAAAGCAAATCCAAAACTAGTCGACGACTTTTTGGAAGTTGATAAAGTCTGGCGTGAGCTTTTAGTGGAAATTGAAACTTCCCGTGCCGCCCAAAAAAAAGCCGGCGAAGAAAGAAATATCGAGGAGGCAAAAAGACTGAAGGAAATTATTAAAACTGCCGAAGAAAAGCTAAAAGATGTTGAGCTAAGGCGAACCAATATTTTACTGATAATTCCGAATATTCCTGATGACGATGTACCGGTTGGTCCGGATGAAAGTGGCAATGTTGTCCTTAGAAAGTGGGGAGAGCCGAAAACTTTTGATTTTGAAGTGAAAGACCACGTTGAGCTCGGAGAAAAACTCGGACTTATTAATATTGCTAAAGCCGGAGAAGTTACCGGAGCAAGATTTAATTATCTAATGGGCGATTTGGCTAAGCTGGAATTTGGAATAGTCCAAATGGTTTTTGATTTTGTGACCAACGAAAAGATTGTGCACGAGCTTGCCGAAAAAATTGAACCGGGGTATTCGGCAAAGATTTTTATTCCGGTTGTTCCGCCGGTAATGATCCGCCCGGATGTATTCCGTAGAATGGGCCGACTGGATCCGGGGCAGGAAGAAGAGAGGTATTATTTGCCGAAAGACGATTTGTATTTAGTGGGTAGCGCCGAACACACCTTAGGCCCGCTTCACATGGATGAAATAATTCCGGAAGAAAATCTTCCAATTCGGTATATGGGATTTTCCAGCGCCTTTAGAAGAGAGTCCGGCTCATATGGAAAAGATGTCCGCGGGATACTCCGCGTTCACCAGTTTGATAAATTAGAAATGGAGTCTTTCAGTCTGCCGGAAAACTCCAGGAAAGAACAGGACTTAATCGTGTCTATCCAAGAGCATTTAACCCGAGAACTAAACATTCCGTATCAGGTAATCTCTGTTTGCACCGGAGATATGGGCGGACCGGACAAGCGTCAAATTGATATGGAGTGTTGGATCCCAAGCCAGAATAGGTATAGAGAGACTCATACCTCCGACATGATGGCCGACTATCAATCCAGAAGACTTCAAACCAAGGTTCGAAGAAAAGACGGAAAGCTGGAATACGTTCATATGAATGACGCAACCGCTTTTGCAATCGGTAGAATTTTAATCGCGATCGTTGAGAACAACCAGACCGCGGATGGCAAGATCAACGTCCCGAAAGTACTCCAAAAATATTTAGGCGGTAAAGAGGTGATTGGATAGTTGATCCCGTTAGAGTCAGCTCGCTCCAGCCCCTTCGGGGCGCGTTTGCGCGCGAGCACGCCTGCCTGCCGGCAGGCAGGGACTCTAATGGGATTGACGAATTGACCGATTTAGTTTTTAGGTATAGATTTTAGGCAGTAATTAAAAATGGAGGTCACAGATGAAGGCGGGCGGCACCAGAAATTTCACCAGTTTTGGTTTTACCAAGAAGAGTGCGGAGTTCAGCGTTTCTAAGAAGATTGCAAGCTGGATCGGAGATCATAAGGGTCCAGGTCAACCGGTAATGCAAGCCACCATCAGTCAGGGATGGAGCTTCCTGGGAATGTTTTATTTTGTCTCATGTCTGGTTGTATACGATAGGAAGCCGTGATGAAGTTCTCGTACGGAAAGTTCGGGAGCATGCAGCCCAAAGTCAGGGTGTTCAAGTATTGGGCAATTACTTCGGAGCGAGCATCCGAAAAAACCGATCAGATAGCCAAAGTTTGGTTTGTCGAGAAGGGCGAGAACATCAAGGTCTATAGGATGCGTGCAGTGACCAAGAAAGGCTGGCTCGGCCTTTGGTTCATCACGAGCTTTTATGTTTTTTATAAGGACATACCCCGATAATGCGGGGTTTTCTTTTTCTCCTTGGTGTATTGTCAAAAATAAGAAAATGTCTATCATTTAAGTTAGAAATTGCACAGGAGGATTTGGATGGAAAACCCTGTCTGGATAGTGGTACTTACAAGATCGGCATATTTTAGAGATCCTGAAAACGCAGTTCGTGAGTTGGTGGGTCAATGGGCGACAATTCACCGAGGCAAGGTTTACCGCGTTTTGATTAACTATAAGAGGAAGAAGAAGTATTTCGGCTTGGTCAAGACCGTGAGCGCAACGATTACGTATTCCAAGATTAGTGATGAAGACTAATTTTCTAAGCAGTATATGAGCCTCATTTAAGCCCGACCCCGGGCTTTTTTAAATTAAGTAGTTTTCCTTTTCTCTATAAAACATATAAAATATAGAAAATCCCTGTCGCAGGGAAAACCAAAGTACAAATATATAAATGTTTACAGTAGATCAAAAGTTTCCCGAATTCAGCCTCGAGTTTTATAATCCGGTAAACGGCGAGACATCAAAAATGGGTAGCGCGGATTTTAAAGGCAAGATTTATGTTTTGTTTTTCTATCCAGCCGACTTCACCTTTGTTTGT
>JAHFLJ010000011.1:21428-27707 GCA_023244935.1 Candidatus Liptonbacteria bacterium | reverse complement strand
CTGCCCCGTTTGCCTAAATCATTTTTTTTGGTTATTATCTAAACATGGATTTATCAGTACAAAACAGAGACGAAATATCAAAGAATATTAAAGAAGTTCGCGCGAAGGGCTTCATTTTGGCAGAATTTTACGGCCACGAAATGGAAAACTTGCATTTAGCAGTTAAACAAGACGAATTTCGCAAGGCTTTTAAAGAAGCCGGAGAAAGCTCGGTTGTTAATCTGGTTCTAGGCGCTAAGAAGTTTCCGGCCTTGATTCACGGAGTTCAGGTTGACCCGGTAAGTAGCGAAACCGTGCACATCGATTTCTACGGAGTTCGAATGGACGAAAAGCTCACCGCAACAGTTGCCTTCGAGTTTATCGGCGAATCCCCGGCGGTAAAAGAATTTGGCGGAGTTGTAAACAAGTCTATGCAGGAAGTTGAAGTAGAGGCCTTGCCGTCAGATTTGCCTCACTCGATTAAGGTAGATATCTCGACATTACTTAACATCGGAGACAGCATTTATATAAAAGATTTGTCTTTGCCCAAAGGTGTAGAGGTTTTGGTTGATCCTGAAACCACAGTCGTGGGCATTGCCGCTCCTCGCGAAGAAGAGGTCGCTCCAGTAACGCCGGTTGATATTAGCGAAATTAAGGTAGAATCCGAAGAGAAGAAAGCAGAGCGTGAGGCCAAAAAAGCCGAAAGCACTGATGCTTCCGAATAAACCCAAAGCAGTTATCGACATCCAAAAGCCGAGGAGTAGCGTTTATCAAACGCTACCTTCGCGCGTAAACCTGGGATTCAAAGCGACGAAAAGGACTCTGCCAATATTCAACATAGCCAAATTTTTAACAATCTTTGGAATTTTAGCGTTCCTACTGCTCGGTAAAACTTCAGCTCCAACTTCCGTTACTTTGGCGGTTGATGCTCAGTCCGAGGCCGAAAGGCAGGCGCTCGAAGATAAATTAAAAGTGCTGGAGGCGGAGATGGATGAGTATCAAAAACAAATTGTCGGCTATCAGAAACAGGGAAGTTCGCTCAAAGGAGAAATCAGCAGAATAAACGCCAAGATGGCGCAGTTGAGTTTGGAAATAAAATCAGTGGACTATAGCCTGATTCAGTTGAATAATAAAATTAAAGATACCGAAAAAGAAATTCAAAGCACCGAAGGGAATATCGACTCTCAAAGAAAAAACCTGTCGAACATTTTAAGAACATTATATTCAGCCGAAAGAACCAACTTAGTGGAAATATTTTTGAAAAGCCAGAATTTTTCGGAATTTTTCGGCGACCTAAACAGCTTAAGCCAACTTCAAGATAGCGTTCAAGAATCAATTAAGAGAATTGCCGAGCTTAAAGATACTCTGGAGGCGGAAAAGGAAAGACTGACAATCAGCAAGGCGGACGTGGAAACAGTTAAACAATTTAAAGCTACTCAAAAACTGGAAGCTGATAAAGTTAAGGTTGAAAAGAATCAACTATTAACCGTGACTAAAGGACAAGAGTCAAAATATCAGGAACTCTTACAAGAGAGAAAGAAAACCGCCGCGGAACTCCGCAGTAGAATATTCCAACTTTTAGGTGGAGGAGAAATGACTTTCGGCGACGCATACAAAATGGCGAAAATGGCATCGGACGCGACCGGCGTGCGCGCATCCTTCATTTTGGCAATTTTGGATCGCGAATCTGCGCTCGGACAGAACGTCGGTAAATGCACTTATAAAACAGCCCCAATGAGTAATAAACCGGTAAAACGTTCCGGGGGAATATATAAGAGCGAAGTAGACTATTTTTTGGAAATTACCACTGCCCTTGGTTTTGCCAATCCGGAAACCGTTTCCGTCTCCTGCCATAACGCCGACGGAACTTACGGAGGAGCTATGGGGCCGGCGCAATTCATGCCTTCAACCTGGGATGGCTACGCTTCACGAATTGCCTCGATTACCGGACGAACGGCCAGTCCGTGGAATAACGGAGATGCGTTCGTTGCCGCCGGTTTATATCTTAAAGATGCCGGAGCGGCAGATAATGAAAGGAAGGCTGCAGCCAAATACTACTGTGGAGGGAATTGGAATCGATATGTCTGCACGAACGTCTATGCCAAAAAAGTTTTGGACCAAGCGGAGAACTTCGAGGACGATATCGCCACTCTCAATCAATAGTTGGAATCAGGTAAAGTATCGTGTTAATCTAATAATCAGTAAATTAACAAGGAGGATACTTTGAAGCAGTCAAACCACTTTAGTGAGCTAAGAGCGCTTCTGTTAGACCTTCAAAAAAATATGCGCGAGCTTGTGCCATTGATTGACGAAATGCAGGCATTCAAAGCGGGAATCGATGCCGATATTCTTCAACGGCTTCAAGATATAGATTCTCTTTCGAGCAGAATCGTCCTGGTGGTTGCCCAAAATTTCTGCGAGAACTGCGGAGCAACTCCGGCCTGGGTTCGAGAAGCCCAATTCGCGGGAAAAACATTATTCTGCGACAAGTGCGCAAGGGAACAGCCCGAGTTTGAGGTTGTTGAAAAATACGCGTCATATTTTTGGAAAGAGCTGAAACCCATTAAGAAATAAGCGCTAATTCCGGCGCTTTTTTTTATTTCAAAAATAGAATAATATTCATTACATGTTAAAGAAAAAAACACTGGACAACGGTTTACGAATTATTCTTGCGCCACAAAAAGGTGGTTTCACCGCAACAGTTTTGGTTTTGGTTGAAGCCGGTTCGGAATATGAAACCAAAGATATAAACGGACTTTCGCACTTTCTGGAACATATGTGTTTCAAGGGAACTTCAAACAGGCCGAAGTCCGGGATGATTTCGGAAGAGCTGGATTCGCTTGGAGCGGAATATAACGCTTTTACCGACCAGCAATATACCGGTTACTGGGCGAAGGTAGAAAAAAATAAATTAGCAAAGGCAATTGATTTGGTTTCGGATCTATATATAAATCCGATTTTTAATCAGGAAGAAATTAACAAAGAGAGAGGAGTGGTAATCGAAGAGTTGAACATGTACGAAGATACTCCGATGAGAAAAGTTCAAGACTATTTTAATAGTGTCATTTTCGGAGACCAGCCGGCCGGTTGGGATGTCGGTGGGACCAAGGAGGTTATTGCCAATTTGAATCGGGAGCATTTCGTCGAATACAGGATGAAGCATTATGTTCCGCAAAAAACAATTGTTGTCGTATCCGGTAATTTTAGTGAGGCAAAAGTTTTAAAGGATATTAAGAAATATTTTGGAAAATTGGAAAAGCGTCCGGTTATTAAAAAATTAGAAACGGTAGTTGAGCAGTCTGCGCCCAAAATATTTTCTAAACACAAAGAGTCCGAACAGGATCACTTTGTTCTTGGGGTTCCGGGGCTAAATGTTTTCGATAAGCGTCGCTACGCGCTCTCGGTTCTTGCGAATGTCTTGGGAGGAGGAATGAGCTCAAGGTTGTTTAAAAAAGTTAGAGACGAGATGGGCGCGGCTTATTATGTCCGTTCCGGAGCCGATTTTGCTATTGATCACGGTTATCTCGCAGTCTCGGCCGGCACCGGTCACGCTAAAACTAAGGCGGTAATCAAGGCTGTCTTGGAGGAAATCAAGCGGTTCAAAACCGAGCCGGTTCCGAAGGAGGAGTTAAAACGCTCTAAAGACAGCATGATTTCTTCTCTGGTTTTGGGGCTGGAAACTTCCGACCAGCTCGCCAATTTCTATGGAGGGCAAGAGATTTTATCCAGAAAAACCGCATCCCCGGAAGAGATTATGAAGAAAATTAAGGCAGTAACCGCAAAAGACGTGCAGGCTATTGCCGGGGAATTGTTTAAAACCGAAGCGCTTAACTTTGCGAGTATCGGTAGGCTTAAGGAGGAGGACATTAAACCGCTTTTGACTTTAGACTAGTGGTTTTCAACTTGTATTTGTCTATGCTTTAAGGCTATTATAGGGAAGTGGATAAAAAGATGATAGAAATTTCTTGGGGGACCTTGTGGCGAATTTTAGGATTTGCGATTTTCTCATATATTCTTTTCAGCGGAGCCAAAATATTTTTAGCTCTTTTCGCTGCGATAGTAATTTCTTCCGGATTGGATTTTATTGTAGATTTTCTGGAAAAGAAAAAAGTTCCACGAACACTGGCAGTTGTTTTGGTTTTTTTGGGAATAATTATTTCGGCAGTTGCCATAATTTATTTGATAATTCCATATATCATCGCTGATTTTAATACGGTTTTAATCAGTCTTAATAAATCCAGCATAGGTTCATTTTTGGGACCGGTGTTTAATCTGAAGGCCACACAAACTTTCGGAACACTTTTAAATAATATTTCCGCAAGTCTTTGGGGGTCAGGTTCTCCAATAGAAACCATCACGGCAATCTTGGGAGGCGCTGCCTTAGCTTTTGCGGTAATAATAATCGCTTTCTATTTAGCCATTAGTCGCGATGGAATTGAAAGATTTATTCGCGCGGTATTTCCGCTGGAATATGAATCTACGGCACTTTCAATTTATGAAAAGTCCAGAAAAAAAATCGGTACGTGGCTTAGAACCCAACTTCTCGCGAGTGCCATTATGGGATTTTTGGTTTGGGGATCACTTTCGATAATCGGGCTGAAGCATGCCTTTTTGGTCGCAATATTCGCTGCCATATTTGAGCTCGTTCCATTCATCGGTCCGATTCTCGCCGGTGCCGTCGCGTTTATTTTTGCATTTACCACTTCTCCGGCACTCGCGCTGTATACACTAATAATCTTCCTAATTTTGCATCAGCTGGAAGCCAATATCATAGTGCCACTTTTAACCCGCAGGTCTGTCGGCCTTCATCCGGTCGTAGTTATTTTTGCCTTACTATTAGGCATTGAATTCGGAGGATTGCTCGGCGCAATCGTTGCCGTGCCACTCGCCGCATTTTTGCAAGAAGTCCTTGAGCATCGCACTACCGGAAAGTATCCGGTTCCTGCCTACAATGAAGAATAAATTTTATCTAACCGCGGCGATTCCCTACGTTAATGCTCGTCCACATATCGGGCATATTTTAGAATTTGTTCAAGGAGATGTTCTGGCGCGACATAATCGAAAAATTGGAAATGATGTTTTTTATATTACCGGTGGCGATGAAAATTCTCTGAAGAATGTAAGAGCGGCCGAAGAAGAGGGAGTTCCGGTTGCCGAATTTTGCGCTAGAAATAGCGAATACTTTGAAAAAGCCGCTAAAGACTTTAATGTCTCCTTGGATAATTTTCAGCGATCATCTCTTCCGAATCACCTCGAATCCAGCCAAGAGTTATGGAAACGATGCAACGAAAATGGCGATGTCTATAAAAAACGTTACGAAGGGTTATACTGCGTAGGCTGTGAATCTTTTTATACTCCGGACGAATTAAACAACGGAGAGTGCTTTGAACACCCCGGAAAAATACTTGAGCTTGTGGAAGAAGAAAATTATTTCTTTAAGCTTTCGAATTATACCGCTCAACTTAAAAAAATAATTGAAACCGATGAATATTTAATTAGCCCCGAATCCAAGAAGAATGAGACCCTCGGCTTTATTGAAAAAGGTTTGGAAGATTTTAGTATTTCCCGCTCCAATGAAAGAGCTCACGGATGGGGAGTTTCTGTCCCGGGAGACGAAAGTCAAAAAATGTATGTTTGGTTTGATGCTCTAAACGTTTATCGAAGCGCCGCGCCAAAGTGGTGGCCTGCTGACGTTCATCTAATCGGCAAGGGAATCTTAAGATTTCACTCTATATATTGGCCGGCAATTCTTTTGTCTGCGAAGCTACCCCTTCCTAAAAAACTTTTGGTGCACGGTTATGTCACGGTTAACGGACAGAAGATGTCCAAATCTATCGGCAACGTTATCGACCCCTCCTCGCTCATTCCAAAATATGGAGTAGATGCCATCCGCTATTTTTTATTAAAAGAGATTCCTTCTTTCGGAGACGGTGATTTTAGCGAGGCAAAGCTTCAGGCCGTATATAATAGCGACTTGGCTAACGGGCTAGGGAATTATGCTTCCCGAGTGCTGACCCTAGGTTCTCGCGAGGAAGTTCTTAATAAGATTGAACTCGACTCTGATGTGTCCGAAAAAATAGCAAAAACGAAAACTGAAGTTGCTGAAAAAATAGAAGCATTCAGGCTCAATGAGGCCATATTTTCGATTTGGTCCTTAATCTCGTTCGGAGATGAGTATGTGAATAAAAAGGAAGTCTGGAAAATCGAGGACGCGAAAGAGAAAAATTCCGCCCTTTACAACTTGACCAAGATTTTAGATGAAGTCACCGAATTGATAGAGTCTTTCTTGCCGGAAACTTC
>JAHFLJ010000011.1:6246-21328 GCA_023244935.1 Candidatus Liptonbacteria bacterium | reverse complement strand
TAAAAAAATCCCCGCATCATATGCGAGGTTTTTGTTCTACGTGTCACTATCCACGAATTCAATGATTTTTTGAAGCGACGAGACAATCAGGTCGGGCTGAGCTTCGGCAATTTTTTGCGGAGATCCGAATCCGTGCGTGATGCCTATCGTGAAAACCCCGGATTCCTTAATCTTCAGAATATCTCTCGGGCTATCGTCAACAAAGAAACAATCTTCCGGTTCCAGGCGCATTACCTCGAGAGTCTCCCAGATGGCCATCCGTTTGTCGAAAGCGTCTCCAGTCAGACAATCCAAGAGTCTAGCTAATCCTTTTTGTTTGACTCTTTCCTTTAAAATATCGGAATTTTCCGCGCTGATAATTCCAATTTTTAAGCCGTCGTCCTTCAGGTGTATCAGCATCTTAACCGCGTCGTCGTGAAGTGGGGTTTTGCCCCAATTTTTTCGCATGAATTCCTTGCGTATTTCGTTCAGACTATCCGGACTTGAGTCCCTTGGAATCCCACGAGAATAATAAAAACCCATATAGTCGGCGCTAATGCCGGAAAAGTATTCTTCCTCGGTTGGCGGAAGCAGTTTGAATCGTTTGAATATTTCAACGACAGCGCCGTGATTCAGGGCGCGACTATCAAAAAGCGTTCCATCCCAATCAAATAAGGCAACGCGGAACCTTCTCATCTTCATCCACTCCTTTGCGAAACATGTTAATTAACTGTTATCATACTAATCAAAGAACACTAAAATACAAGCAATGGAAAAATATATAGACGCGCATACCCACATCCACTTTCCGGCGTTCAAAGCAGACATTAAGGAGGTTTTGGAGCGCGCTAAGACGGTCGGAGTTAGAATGATAACCGTCGGCACGCAAAACTCCACGTCCAAAAGTGCCGTCGAGTTTGCCAAGAAAAATCCTGGTTGGGTTTGGGCAACGGCGGGTTTTCATCCGGGACATTTTGCGACCGAGTGGCATCACGATAAAAACGAACAGGCCGAAACCGAACCTGAAGTTTTTGATTTGGCCAAGCTCCGGGAGATTGCTTTGGCGCCGGAGGTCGTCGCGATAGGCGAGTGCGGTTTGGATTATTTTCGTATTCCGGAAGAAGATTTGGAAACCAGAAAAATGCAGAAAGAAGGATTTATTGCCCAACTTCATCTTTCGCGGGATTTAAAAAAGCCACTGATGATTCACTGTCGCTCAGCTTTCCCGGATTTAATAGAGATTTTAGAACGCCACAAGGAATCGCTTAATTCTCCAGCCGGAGCAATTCATTTTTTTGCGGGGAATCCGGAGGAGGCCAAAAAACTTCTGGATTTAGGATTTGTTTTTACCTTCGGCGGAGTTACTACTTTCTCGCGTGATTACGATGAAGTAATAAAATTTCTTCCGGTTCAAAATATTTTACCGGAAACCGACGCGCCGTATGTCGCCCCGAATCCATATCGAGGTAAAAGAAACGAACCGTCCTATGTAATCGAAACCATTAAGAAGCTGGCGGAGCTTAAAGGTCTCAGTGCAGAAGAATTCGGCAAAATCTCTTTCGAGACTGCCGAGCGAGTCTTCCGATTGCGAAGTATTTGAGAAAAAGCAGGATTTTAGCTAGAATCCATAAACAGATGAAAAAATACGACTTTAAGAAAATCGAGAAAAAATGGCAGACAAAATGGGCTAAAGATAAAATCTATTCCGCCAATGATTTTGATTCAAAGCCAAAAAAGTATGTATTAATCGAGTTCCCATATCCATCCGGAGAAGGATTGCACATGGGTCATCTACGGCCATACGTTGCCGGGGATATTTATTCACGATATTTGAGAATGAAGGGTTTTAATGTCGTCTACCCGATTGGCTGGGACGCCTTCGGATTGCCGGCCGAAAATTATGCAATTAAACACGGCGTTCAGCCAAGCGTTTCAACCGCTAAAAATGTTAAAAACGCCAAGAGGCAAATGATGTCTTGGGGTTTGAGTTTTGATTGGGAAAGGGAAGTGAATACCACCGATCCGAACTATTTCAAATGGACTCAGTGGATTTTCTTGCAGCTGTTTAAAAAAGGGCTAGCATATGAATCAACCGGACTTATTAATTGGTGTCCGAAAGATAAAACCGGACTTGCCAACGAGGAAGTTGTAAACGGAAGGTGTGATCGTTGCGGAACGGTTGTCGAGCAAAAAGAACTTCGTCAGTGGTATCTAAAAATTACCGAATATGCCGAAAAACTTCTTGAAGGATTAAAACATTTACCCGAGTGGCCGGAAGCCGTAAAGATTCAACAGGAGAATTGGATAGGGAAGAGCGAAGGTGCCATCATTCGATTCGACATCGAATCGCAGACAGATGCAGACGATACGCAGACAGGTGCGGATGATGGCCAGCGAAAGTCAGCGTCTAGTCGGTATGAGTCCGCGCTCGAGGTGTTTACCACCAGACCAGACACTCTTTTTGGGGCTACATATTTGGTTCTTTCTCCGGAGGGAAAATATACAAAATCTTTCCTATCGCAAATTACGAATCGGGAAGAAGTTGAGAATTATATCGAGAGAACCAAGAAAAGAACCGAGGAAGAACGCACTGCCGAAGGAAAGGAAAAAACCGGCGCGGAACTTAAAGGAATTTTTGCGACCAATCCGACGAATGGCGAGCGTATTCCGGTTTGGATTTCCGATTACGTTTTAGCCAACTATGGCACCGGGGCGATTATGGCCGTTCCCGCTCACGACGAGCGCGATTTTGAGTTTGCCAAGAAATTTAATTTGCCGATTAGAGTTGTTTTACATGAAAAAGCACAAGCAGGGCAAGAAAGTATAGATGCGCAGGCGAAGGAATATTTAAGAGTTGAAAATAAAAAGAAAGAGGATGGAGAAATCTTTGCCGGTGCTGTAGAAAATGGCTACCTAATAAACTCCGGAAAATTTAATCTAATGCCGACCGAGAAAGCTAAGTGGGAAATCACGAAGCTGGTTGGTGGTAGAAAGAAGATTCAGTATAAGTTGCGCGACTGGGTCTTTAGCCGTCAGCGTTACTGGGGTGAGCCAATACCTTTGATTCATTGCGGGCATTGTGCGGTTCCGGAAAATAAAGAAAAGGCTAAATTGGAATTAAATTTTTATTATCCGGAAGTCTGGGAGGCATTAAAGAACGGCACTAAAAAATTAGAAACCAGAGCATTAAATCCGGAAGAGCCAGAAAGGTATTTCGGAAATATTAAGGTAGGAGATTCTCTGCTCCTTAGTTTTAAAGATAAAAAAACCAAAAAAGTAAAAGAACAGCTAATTTTTAGGGTTAAAAGTTCAAATACGTATAAAGATATTTCAGCTCTTTTCGCAGATAAGAATGCCGTAGTAAAATTCTCAAATAAAAAATATTCTTCCGTAAAAGAGCTAGAGAAAGGATATTCGTATACTCCAGATTATCTTGAGAGAATAAAAAAGAACGGATTAATTGCTTGGGAAATTGAACCGGTTACAGTTACAATCCCAGTTCCGGAAAAAAATTTACCGGTTGTTTTGCCTAAAGTTAAAAAATACGAGCCGACCGGAACAGGGGAATCTCCGCTTGCGGGGATTGCGTCTTGGGTTAATACGAAGTGCCCGAACTGCAAAGGCGATGCCAAAAGAGAAACCAACACCATGCCTCAGTGGGCAGGTTCTTCTTGGTATTGGTTGCGCTACGCCGATCCAAAAAACAAAAAAGAATTGGCGGATAAGAAGAAATTGGAATACTGGACTCCGGTGGATGTGTATTTTGGAGGAATGGAGCACACCACCTTGCACCTCTTGTATTCACGTTTCTGGAATCTATTTCTTTATGACCAAGGAATTGTTCCGGTAAAAGAGCCGTATGTTAGGCGGCAGGTGCACGGAATGATTCTTGCGTCTAATGGCGAGAAGATGAGTAAGAGTCGTGGAAATGTCGTTAATCCGGATTTTATCGCCGGTCAGCTTGGAGCGGATACTCTTCGAATGTATGAAGTATTTTTAGGACCACACGATATGTCTGTAAGTTGGAGCGACCAAGGGATAATGGGAATTAAAAGATTTTTGGATAGAGTTTGGAAACTCGTAAACGGAGAAACTATTGAGCGCCAAACGGAAAATCCTGAAGCCCATAAGGCCATTAAGAAGGTTGGAGAAGATCTTGAAGGCTTTCGTTATAACACTGCAGTCAGCGCGACAATGATATTCTTGAATAAGCTGGAGGCGGAAGGAGCGACACAGAAAGACAAAGAGGTGCTTGTAAAGCTAATCGCGCCATTTGCTCCTCATATCGCCGAAGAGCTTTGGTTAATCTTGAATCCTAAAGCAAAATCAATTCACATTTCCGAGTGGCCGAAATTTGATCCGAAACTTTGCGTGGATGAAAGTGTCAAGGTGGGCGTGCAGATTAACGGAAAACTTAAAGACGTTGTGGAGCTCTCGCGAGATATTTCCGAAGACGAGGTTAAAAAAATAGTTCTTTCGTTAGAGAAAATAAATTCAGCGTTGGGAGGATCTAAAGTTAAAAGGTTTATATACGTTCCGAATAAAATAATTAATATTGTCATATAATGAATCTCGATTTTCTCAAGGGACTCCTGTTGCTTTTGGTCCTCGTAATAATTGGTTCATGGATGACCAAGCCGGATTTTTCGACTAAAAATCCGGGAATAGCCAGCTTCCTAGGTTTTGCCGGTTCAAGCTCCGGCACCGCGAGCACTCAGCCGGAAACTCAAATAAAAGCTCCGACTCCGGCGAATAATCAGGATAGCGGGCGCGCTATAAAAATAATCGGAGCTTCGGTGAGTTTCGAGGGCGAGTATGGGCGGATTATTTTGAGGGTTAATAAGAACTCAGGAACCACTAATCTATCACAGTATATCCTTAAAACTTCTAATGGTTCGTATTATTTGCCGGCATTAAATTTGAAAGCCGGGGATTATGTCATAATAACTTCCGGAATTTATTCGGGTGGGTCATCAACGCAAAAAATTTCGTCCAATCAATACGAGGTATTTTTATCCCAAAGATTTTTATCTTCAGGTTACGAAACAGCCGAGCTATATAACTCGGCCGGTGTTCTTATTTCTAAATATACCTATGGATTATCTGCGCTCTTCCAGGGTGAGTTTGGTAAAGAAATCCTTCTTCCCTCGTAAAATTTTTAGATGGATGGTGTCTCCTGGGCGATTCGTTTCGATGCAATCTTGAATTGTATTTTCCGGCGTAATCTTTTTATTCTCGCACTCCACAATAATATCTCCTTCTTTTATTCCCGCTTTGTCCGCCGGACCCTTTGGAAGCACTGCAAAATCTTTTGGAGATTCTTTTATAACCAGAGCTCCATAATCAACACTAAATCCCATTTTATCTTGCAGATCCTTATCTACCGAAATAAATCGGAGTCCAAGAAGCGGGCGACGAATATGGCCGAATCTTAATAGATCTTCTAAGTCTCTTTTTACCGCATTAATAGGTATCGCAAAGTTGATATTCTGCGCACCGGATACAATCGCGGCGTTGATTCCGACAACTTCGCCATCCAAATTAACCAGTGGCCCGCCGGAATTCCCGGAATTAATAGCCGCATCAGTCTGAACTAGTCCGCGCATTTCTTGCGGATGAGCTTTCGGATCCGCTTGAGCTACGATTACTCGTGAAAGCCCCGAAACAATTCCCAATGAAACAGTATTTCTAAAAATCCCCAAGGCATTGCCGATGGTGATTACACTTTCTCCTAGCTCCAGCTTGCCGGCGTCTCCCAATTTAACAATCGGAAGTCCTGAGGCATTTATTTTTAAAATAGCCACATCGTAAATCGGGTCGCGAGTTAGAACCATCGCCGGGTAAGTTTTATTATCGGAAGTTATCACCGAATATTCCGCTTTAACATCCGCAATTACGTGTTTATTGGTGACAATTAAGCCGTCGGACGAAACCACAAATCCGGATCCGCCACCAACGCTAACCATCCCGTGAGAGTCGATCAAATCTCCGGAAATTTCCCCCTCCTTTTCTTTTCCATGCACCATTTTGTGCATTTCCTTTTTTACGTCCTCAAGACGTTTAGTTATCGCAATCGAGATTACGGACGGCAGGACATCTTTAATGGTATTAATAACAATTTTATCTTGCATGCTTAAATTCTAGCACTTTAAGCGACAAAAATCAGATTTGTTGTGCATGGGGGATTGAAATTTTAAATTCCATAGTAGCGGGGTAATCCCACGGGGAGATTTTAAATTCGTAAGGGTGGGGGTGACCTGCCTGCCGGCAGGCAGGGATTCTCCGCCAGAGGCGGATGCGCTCTTGGCGCAGAACTCAGTTTTAATTCATAGCGGTGGGGGTGAGATTCGAACTCACGGTACCCTTTCGAGTACACCACATTTCGAGTGTGGCGCCTTCGACCAACTCAGCCACCCCACCGCTATGAATTAAAAGATTATTTTTTACATTTCCCCGCCAAAGGCGGGTGCGCCTTGGGTGCAGAGTGCGGCGCACTAGACCACTATGCGAACCCTCCGCTTTGGATAAATTTTATATTTCACAAGAATCATTTTTCCGCCAGAGGCGGATCATTAAGAAAATCGATAGCGATTCTGGCGCATTCCCTGTCCGCCTTTGGCGGGACTCTGGCACGCTTCCAACACTTAGTGATTCTAGATTTTTATTTAAAAAAAGAAAAGCCCCGCCTGAGTAGCGGAGCATAGAAAAGGGAACTAGGAGTGGACGTGTCGAGAGGCGGCGACGACGGCCCGCATGATGGTCTTACGGGCTTTGTGGGGGACGCCGTTGTCGCGCATGGTCTGCGCGACCTCTTTGGCTTTCGCCTTGAACCTGCGGAACTTCGTCGAGCAGTGCGCGTGGAAGATTCCTCCTTCCTCCATTTCCACCATGGTTTCGGCGCTACCGCCGATGATGTGGCACCAGGCGCACACCTGCTTCTTCGCTGGGTGGACGGTGGCCAGGTTCGGCTTTCCGACTTCCCGAAGGATGTCGGAGTTCGACAGGACGATGATTTCGTTGGTTGCGACTGTCATTTCTCTCATGGATCCTCCTTGTTTAGAACTGGCATTAATATAAAACAAAACGCTATAAATGTCAAAAAAAATACCCCGATCTACCTTTGCCTTCTACTGGCTGGCGAAGGAGGAGTAGGGGGCGTATTTTCTTTTTCGTCGGGGGTAATATCGAATATTAGGAAGCTAAGTTTCCAGTTCGTTGCGTTCATTTGCTTGTAGATGCCGGTCACAAGTGGAGGTTCTCCACTTCCGCCACCGTCAAAAAGCATTCGCTCGCGAGTCTTGGGGAACATCGCGCTAAGGCGACCACCCAAATCGTTTTGATAGGAGATATATTTATCGATTATTTCTTTTTCCTTAAGACAGCTAACGTGATAATTATTTCCATCCAAACTTTTAGTTTTTTCTTCTCCGTCAAAAATTTCAGAGTTGCACCAACGACAGAAAAATATTCTGTAAAAACATCTGTCGTGATAGTGAAGCCCGCCACGCAACGTTGTATTCTCGCTGGTTCCAAAGCAGGTATGGCAATATCCACAGGTCGTTAACGTGGAAGTCCTGTAGCATTTCCAATGATACGTATTCCCGGATCTATCCAGATTTTTTGGTTCATCCGAATCGATATCTTCTCCACAACCGAAGCACGTACTCGTTGCTCCACTGCAATATTCACAGTGTCCACTTTTATCGATAGGATTGTTGCAAAAAATACAGGATTCAGAAATCTTTAGCTTGGTCATATTCGACTCCTTGAATCAAAAGACTGGCTTAACTATCGTAGTTTGAGTAATTGAAGTCAAGTAAGCACAGGAAAAAGTCTCGCTGTCCGATTCTTCCCTCGGGCATAAAAACAAAAAAACTAGTGCCCTCGGAGAGAATCGAACTCCCATTTTATCCTTAGGACGGATTTGTTCTATCCATTGAACTACGAGGGCGGAACGCATTATTTATAACTTATCTGGCTGGATTATACAATTTGTCTGATGTAGTATTCTTGTATGGAAAATATGGAATATAAATCCACGGAAGAATTGCTTTCCGAGATAGATAAAAAGGTTCTAAGAATGGCTAAAAAAATGAAAGATGAGGGCTATGTATTTGACTTGTCCATCCCAAACGAAAACGAGATATCCCTTAAGGTTTCCGGCAAAGAATTTACTTTCACAAAAATCGATCCATATACAATAAAAAAGGATGGAGCGCTATTAACGAAGGCAATTGAGGCTGTAATCGCAGAGAGAATAAAGGAGCATTCTCTGATTGAAAAAGAGTAGGACATAACCCACTCTTACGCATGGATGCGTTCAGGGATTCGACAAATGCATGGTAAATAAGGACATCAAGTCCAGGGCGCGCGAACTTAGGGGCTTGGGAAAAACATATTCTGAGATACGCGAAGAGTTAAAGGTTGGAACCCCCAAAAGTACCTTGTCCGGATAGTGCGCGGGAGCTAAATGGAAATCACATCGCGGACTAATGCTGGGTAGTTCCGAACCGGACATAATTAGACTTTACGTCAAATTGCTAAAAATCTGTTATGGGAAAAATAATGCAGATATGCGTTGCCGGGTAAGCTATCGAGCAGATCAAGATATTAATAAGGCGGAAGCTTATTGGGGCAAGGTCACCAATGTATCCAGGGATGGGTTTTACAAAATACGGCCGGACCCAAGAACGGTTGGAAACCAACAAAAAACAAAGATTATAAGGGAGTTTGGGTGATTACTCAGTCTGGAACGGATATACAACTCGAGCTAGAATCCATTGCCAAAATCATATTAAAGAATATATAATAACAACCGCTGGGCCGTTAGCTCATCTGGTAGAGCGTTTGCATGGCATGCAAAAGGTGACCGGTTCGATCCCGGTACGGTCCACCAAATAAAATATCTGAGCCCTTGCGGCTCAGATATTTTATTTCTATGATGTAGGGGTCGAACACAAAAAGGCCTGCCAGCTGGCAGGCAGGGGTCGGGGAAATTATCGCAGTTCTTGGGGCGGAGTGACGTAGAAATGCGGAATTCCGCGTATTCCCGCGGGAAGAGAGTTCTTCGCCAAGGACTTCTTGGCAGATGAAGCTACGCGGTGCGTGGCACAAAATAATATGAAAAAAGAATATATTTTAAAAAGTTTAAGAAACGCCTTTGGCGTCCTCGCCTACATAACCGGCGTAGCCTTGGTAATGTTTAATATGGAGCATGCCTTCGACAACGAGCCGAGTTTTCTTGTTCCGGTTCTAATGTTGCTTTTATTCGTCACCTCCGCAGCCATAACCGGATCTTTGGTTTTAGGAAAGCCAATCATGCTGTATTTGGATAACCAGAAGAAGGGAGCGCTTACATTTCTTTTATTGACTCTTGCCTGGCTTGTAGTTTTTGCAGTTCTAATTTTAGTATTTCTCTTTTTGTTCTAATTATTTATTAAATATTCATTAACGCTCCCTTTACTAGGAGCGTTTTTCTATCTATTATTAGGCGTGCGTTTGGGCCTATAGTTCAGCGGTAGAATCCCTCATTTGCAATGAGGAGGCGGGAGTCCGACTCTCCCTAGGTCCACAAAATAAACAGCCCGAAAGGGCTGTTTATTTTTGCTTCATGGAGCCAATTTTATATATAATAAACAAATGGAAAAATTTGGCGGTTCAGTAAGCAGTTTTTATGAGAGAGATGAAACAAGGCAAGAAAAAGCCATGGAGTATTTTCAGAAAGCTTTTGACGGAAATGCAGATATCAAACTTGCGAAACTGGAGAGGGAAAAAAGTGCCGAAGAAATTCAAATTATAAATTTAGCCGATATTTATTCTAATATGCTTAGGGCCAAATATAATTTGGCGGATTTGAATATATCAGAAAGTAATGTCCATATAATTCCGGACGATAAATGGGACGAAAGTCAAACGGATACCTCGGGCTTCTACTCGATTACTGACCAGCGCGCGTACATCAGAGAGCCAATATCAAAAATGTCGTTCTTTGCAACCACTTTTCACGAATTCATGCATTTTAAATCACACAATAGTATTTCTTTGGGAGACCTCGGTCTCGAAGATGTAAATCCCCAAACCGGAGAGTTTGTGGAAGAATTCCCAAAACTAGATAGGGTGCAACTTGGTATCAGCACTTGGGGGCAAATCATGGGGGAGCGGGCTTACACATTCTTTTCGCTGAACGAAGCTATTACCGAAGAAATTGTGCGTCGGAATATTTGGAGAGCGTTCGAGCATCCGGTATTTGAAAAAGAGCGAAGAATGATTAAAGACCATGTAGATAAATATAATGCAGTCTTACCGGAGGGGCGAGAGCCGATGTCGGAAAAGTTGTTATTTATGGGAGAGTATAAACCGTCATTTATAAAGAAGGCGATGTATAAATTAAGGGGAGTGTCGACTAAAGATAAATTTTATTTTGGAAATTTTGCATATCCAAAAGAAAGACGTTTGTTAAAAATTATTACCGAAAAATTGTCTCAACGGCTACCTGAAAAATATAAGAGCTCAGACGAATCTTTTGAAGCGTTTGAAAAGGCGATGATGTTGGGTATTAACGAATCGGGGGAATTGATGTTTGCAATCATAGATGCGTTCGGAGAAGGTTCATGGGAGCGCTTGGGAATTTTAGAAGATATAGATTCAAAAATAGAGTGGGCGGAGTCTCTTTGACGATTTATAAATGCCAAAATATCATTTATCTGTTTACCGAAAAAACAGCGGGAATTTTTAGGCGCGCGTCGATAAACCTTTATATCTTAGGACGTTAAGATGCAATAAACTTGTAAGGTCATACTTTTCCTACTTGTATGTATATTAAAATTGATTTATGCTAATTTTATGATGAATATAAATAAAACTCTGTCACAACAATCCGGCAACATACCGACAATTCTAGTCGTGTTCGGAGGAACCGGCGACCTGGCGGCAAAAAAAATCATTCCATCTCTTTGGCATCTTTTTTTACAGAAACGTTTGCCGGATCGTTTTTCGGTAATCAGCTTTTCGCGAAGAAAGATTTCAAATCAGGATTTTCAAAAGTTTGTTCGAGACGCAGTCGGAAAAAGAGGCGGATTAAACATAAATGAAGAACAGTTTTTGCGTTTTTTCAAAGCATTTGTGTATAACCAAGGATCATTCGAGGATAAAGATGCGTTTCGTTCTCTGGCACAGACCATATCTGAAACCGAGTCGGTGTGGGGAGTGTGCTCCAACAAACTTTTTTATCTTGCCGTGCCGCCGGTTGCTTACGAAAATATTTTTAAAAATCTTGCGGGAGTAAGTCTCAATCTTCCATGTGGCGGAGATTTCGGCTGGAGTAGAGTTCTCATTGAAAAACCATTGGGCACCGATCGGGTAAGCGCGAGAAAACTTCAACTGCTTGTCTCTTCTTTCTTTAAAGAAGAACAGATTTATCGCATTGACCATTATCTTTTCAAAGAAATAATTCAAGGAATTGAGAACTTCCGTTTTTCGAACAATCTTTTTGAGAATACATGGGATAATACAACTATAGATCGCATCCACATTCGTCTTTACGAAACAATCGGAGTTGAAGAACGCGGACGTTTTTATGACGCCATAGGGACGCTACGGGATGTTGGGCAAAATCATCTGCTAACTATGCTTGCCGCGATTACCATGGAATATCCACCGGATATGAAAGCCGATGCGATACGGGAAAATCGCGCGAAGATTTTAGAGACCCTCATGCCGTGGACAGAAAAATTAATCAAGAAAAATACTTTCAGGGCGCAATATTCCGGTTATAAAGATATCGAGGGCGTTCGCACCGGTTCGGAAACCGAGACGTATTTTTCCGTAAAGACCGAACTTACTAGTCCGCGATGGAGTGGCGTCCCGGTAATTATGGAGGCGGGGAAACGCATGGCAGAAGCTCGAAAGGAAATAGTGCTAACTTTTAAGCATCCTTCAACATGCCTGCTTTGTGAAACAGGACCTCATGCGCCAAATATGATTGTATTTCGTCTTGAACCGAACGACGAAATCGTGATTCATTTTTGGACCAAGAAGCCGGGTTTTGAAAAGGTCCTAGAAGAACGGACTTTTTCCTTCTTTCTATATGAGAAAGAAACAAAGATTCAATACGTGGAAGAATATGCAAAAGTTATTCATGCCGCAATGGATGGCAATCAAGCTCTTTTTATTGCCCCACGCGAGATTGATGCAATGTGGAAATTTATCGATCCGATTATTGATTCCTGGAAGAGGAACTCGGTTCCTTTAAGTGAATACAAGCCCGACACCACGCCTCTCTCTTCGGTTGTCGACAGTGAGCTTGCCGATACCCATAGAAAGAAAAAAGAACTAATGGGTAAAATTGGCATTATCGGACTTGGGAAAATGGGCGCAAATCTCGCGCGACAACTTCATAAAAAAGGCTGGCAAGTTGTCGGATTTAATAAAACTTCGGAGATAACTAAAGGGCTGGAAACTGAAGGGATTATCGGATCATATTCTTTAAGTGAATTTGTCGAGAAGCTGGCAAAGCCACGTATTATTTGGCTTATGGTGCCGGCAGGCAAGCCGGTGGATGAAATTATTTTCGGCTCCTCAACTTCACTCGGGGCAAATAAGGACGGTATTATTCACTCGCTTAATAAAGGAGACATCATTATTGATGGTGGAAATTCTTTTTATAAAGACTCTATCGCCCGATATAAAAAACTGAAAAAACTAGGAATACATTTTATTGATGCCGGCGTTTCGGGTGGCCCTAAAGGCGCGCTTGAAGGAGCATCGATTATGGTAGGCGGAGACAAGAATATTTTTAAAATACTTGAACCGCTTTTCTGTGATTTAGCGGCGCCAAACGCCTATCAGTTTTTTGAGGGCGCGGGCCTGGGGCACTTTGTAAAAATGGTGCACAATGGAATTGAGTATGGCATGATGCAGTCGCTGGCCGAAGGATTCGCGACAATGAAAAAATATTCATCCAAACTCGACCTTAGGCGAGTCGCCAATGTTTATAACCATAAAAGCGTTATTGAGTCCAGATTGGTGGGATGGCTTGAAGATGCTTTTGTAAAATACGGCAAAGATCTTAATGGCGTATCCGGCTCCGTTTCTCATACCGGAGAAGGAGAGTGGACGGTGAAAACCGCCAAAGAGTTAAAAGTTCCAACGCCGGCAATAAAGGATGCGCTTAACTTTAGAGTGGAGTCAGCTAAAAAACCTAGCTACGCCGGGAAAATTTTATCTGCACTCAGAAATCAGTTCGGCGGTCATGACATTAAGTCGAAGAGTAAAAAAGCAAGTCGGAGATGATGGTCGAACTTTCCCGCTTATATGTTCATAAAAAAAATTAACCTACACTAATTTCATGAAAAAAAATAAAAAAAACGAAGAACAATTTTACGGCACCGCAACCTTGGGCGAAAAGGGACAGGTAGTTATTCCTGCCGAAGCCCGTAAATCGATGGGCATCAAAAAAGGAGATAAACTCCTGGTGTTCGGTATGGGTTGTGATATGCTTGCATTCTCTAAGCTATCCAAAATTGAACAATTTGCATCCCATCTTTCCGGTCGACTGGATGTAATCCGGACAATTATCAAAAAGAGCGAATAAAATCACCAGGGAAACATTTATCAACAATCTCCTTTGGTGGTAAAAGCACTCAAAACAACGCAAGTCGAAAGCACGCAATATTATTCAACTCAAATTACAATTATGAATTTATCACTTTGGTATCTCCTTATAGGATTTCTACTCGGGAATGGCATGCCTCATTTTTTATTCGGGTCCGCCGGGAAAATATTTATGACGCCGTTCGGCAAGAATTCAAGTCCCCGCAGAAATATCGGCTGGGGACTATTTAACTTCATTCTTGCGACGGTGTTGGTATGGTGGAGATTATCCGCGCAAGCTCCGGAATCCTCCGACCTCTTTTTTCTTCTTGCCGGTTTTTGGCTCGTGGTGGTTATGTTCGGATTGTCACTACGAAGGTTTGTAAGCAATAAAACAAATCTTTAATTACGCGAAAAAGCAAAATAAATATATTCTCAATGTCGGCAATCTCGTCCCCGCAGAAATCAAAAAAATTAAACAGGCGGGGCAAATAGAACGCGCGGGCAATTAAAATCCGTTTGGGGCTTGGTTTGTAATAACTCCTAGCACATACCAAGCGGATTTATGTTTTTCGACCCTGGGGTTGCACTTCAACGGCGAATTCAGCCCTTGCGGTTTACAAATATTAAAATATATGTATAATCATGTTCAGTAGATTTTAGTTGTCAAAGGGAGGCGCATCGATGATTCTCGAGAAGGTGGCAATCTTTCAGAAAAGAGAAGAAGATTTTTTTAGCGAAATCATTCCAATTGTGGCAGTTGAAATTGCTAGAGATATTGCGGAAGAAGATAAATTTCGCGGACAGCAGTTCGATGAAAGGGTCCGATGGGCGATTCAGGGAGAAATCAAGAGATATCTGTCTGAGAACCCGACCATCCGAACCGCAATCTTCGATTATAATTTCAGAGATCGCGGTCAGGCAGTATTAACTCTCAAGAATCTTTACCACAAATCAATTTGGTCTCTTGTCCCGGTATCGAAGTAGTTTTTGGACAGCACCCGTTAATCGCCACCCGTTGGCGATTTTATTTTCCTGCGAAATTTGTTAGGATTTTCAGGTCCACAAGGAGACCTGTCTGGCGAAGCCAGAGGTGGCAGAGTCTATTTAGAAATTTTTTATCCAAAGCGGAGAGGTGGCAGAGTGGTCTAACGCGCCGCACTTGTTATCAATTTTCTTAACGAATAAAATGAGTTTAGAAAATAGGAATCCCGCCTAAAGCGGAAGGTTGGCAGAGTGGTCTAACGCGCCGCACTTGAAATGCGGTAAGGGGCAACCCTTCGGAGGTTCGAATCCTCCACCTTCCGCTTTGTGCGGGAAAATGTTCTCATCCCCGCGGGAATACGCGGGACTGTGCATCTCTACGTCGCTGCGCTCCAAGAGTTGCAATAGCTCACCCTCTCCGCTTTGGATAAAAAATAAAATTTGGCAGAGTGGTCTAACGCGCCGCAGCTTGCTATCTGTTTTCTTAGCGAGCGAAACGAGCTTAGAAAACAGGAGTCCCGCAACGCGG
>JAHFLJ010000011.1:0-6146 GCA_023244935.1 Candidatus Liptonbacteria bacterium | reverse complement strand
CTCACCCTCTCCGCTTTGGATAAAAAATAAAATTTGGCAGAGTGGTCTAACGCGCCGCAGCTTGCTATCTGTTTTCTTAGCGAGCGAAACGAGCTTAGAAAACAGGAGTCCCGCAACGCGGGAAAATTCTTTGCGGTAAGGGGCAACCCTTCGGAGGTTCTGCGCCCAAGGCGCATCCGCCTCTGGCGGAGAATCTTATCGATTTGTCCAAGAGCGAAGCAATTGGCAACAAATCGGAATCCCACGGGGCTCCACCTTCCGCTTTGTGCGGGAAAATAAGTTTCAGTTCTGTGCCCAAGGCGCATCTCCTCCAAAGGCGGACAGGCGCCTCTGGCGGAGAATCCCCGTGGGAAGAATGCCTTCTCCGCGAAAGACATATCCAATTTGACTTGTTTTTGCGTGGGAGATAGTATGCACTCAGTTCAAAAAAAGGATGGCTCATGTCCGAATTTGCTGTGAATGAACGAGCTTTATTCGGCTGTGCGCTTTGCAATGATGGTGTGGTGGTTTTCGAAAGCCGACATATTTTCCCGGACATCCAGGATTCCGGTGACCTGTTTGGCTGCGACCCAACATCAAGAACAGAGCCGCAACTCGTCGGTGGAGGAGTTATTTTTCTTCCTCACCCCACGCCCGATTGGAACATAGGCTCTTTAAGTCAAGTGTCCCCAGACGGTCGTAGCCGACGTTTGGCGGCCGCAAATAGCGCAATCTGTGCGCGATGTTTAGAGGATAACGACACCGTCCGAAAGCTTCTCGCAAATAAAAGGATGGCGGTCACGGCCAAGCTTGTTCGTTACTAGAATTTTCTACCCGCCGTTCGCGGGTTTTTTTGTCCTCTCTTCTACAAGGGGCCGCATTTTTTCCGTTCCATGCAGATGTTCCAAATTTATCAATAATATATTAAAATATAGACATGAATTTCAATAAGCCAATTGCTGAGAATCCTGAATATAAGGAAGTAAAAAAAGAAGATGTAATCGAAGCCACGGTTCAGGCGTTAGTTGATAACGCGTTGATTGGGGCTAATCAAGATTTTATCGAACGTCGAAGGCCACATTTATTGGCAGACACGCGGGGGAAAGTGTCTAAAACATACGAAAAGTATGCTGATATGTTTGAGAATTTTTCTGGCGATGTCAGTGGCGGAAGTGCGACTGAGATGGTTGCTCGCCGCGCAGAGGTTTTAACGAGTCTTTTTGAGCAGAATGAGAACATCGATATGTCTGTCGGTGGCGATGTTCTGGACGGTAAATTCTCCGGGGCAGATTTGAATAAGGACGCCGCGGTATTTTATGTTTTCCAACTTGAGGGTACCGACGACATTGGCTCAATACCGTTATTCGATAAAAAATTAAAAAACGCAGAAGTGCTAATAGATCTTTTTAAGAGCAAGGACAGATTTTCCTATGATCAATTTCAAAAGTTCCTTATCTCGGGAGATATGGCCAATGCAATAGCCGAGCTCGAAAATTTTAAGGAGAAAGAACTTGGCGGTGGGCGAGAGAATTTTGGTAGTTAAGCGCCTCTTTATAAAAACTCGCTAAAATGTTATTTTAAAAACGCCAGAGGATGGCGTTTTTAAGTAAGAAAGCGGCCGAGATAGTTCAGTATCCTCGATAATCCTAAAATCTTCGATTTTATAAGATTATCGAGGATCCTCGATTTTACTAATGTAAAATCGGGAGTAGATGTCCTGTAACCTCTAGTAGCCACCTTAGCTCAGTTGGTAGAGCGGTACTTTCGTAAAGTAAAGGTCCCCGGTTCGATTCCGGGAGGTGGCTCATGGAAAATGCAGAAGAATATAAAGAAATAAAAGAAGAACAAAAAAGACTTTTTGAGCGATTCGAAGTTGAGAAAAAACAGATTCGCGTTAAAGAACTGACCGCCGAAATGTCCGATTCTGACTTTTGGGCAAATCGCTCCGAGGCAGATTTAAGGATCAAGGAGCTGGGCGAGCTTCAGGAATTTTTGGATAAGTTTACCTCAGCTGAAAATTCTTTGAAAAAGTTTGCAAGTACCGAAGATGCCAACGATTTGTTCGAAGCCAAGAGGATTCTTCGTTTGATTGAGCTTTTGGAGTTATTCAAAGGTGAATACGATTCGCAGTCGGCGATTATCCAGATATTCCCCGGTGCAGGAGGGGAGGATGCCGAGGATTGGGCAAGGATGCTTTTTGGAATGTATGAAAAATTTGCCGAAAGACGTGGGTGGAAAACTAGGGTATTGGACGATAATATTCGTGGAGCATCTTTGGAAGTCTCCGGCAAATTTGCTTTTGGATATTTAAAACGTGAATCCGGCGTTCATCGCATGGTTAGAATCTCGCCGTTCTCCGCAAAAAAACTTCGCCACACCTCTTTTGCGCTCGTTGAAGTTTTACCGGACTTGCCTCAAGTCGACGCTCAAAAAATTGAGATACCGGAAAAAGATTTAAAATTGGAATTTACGCGCGCCGGAGGTCCCGGGGGGCAGAATGTAAATAAAGTTGAAACCGCCGTGAGGATTGTTCACTTGCCGACAGGTATCGCGGTCGGTTCGCGCGCCGAACGTTCCCAGGCACAGAACCGCGAGAAGGCACTTTCTGTTTTAAAAGCAAAAATTTTGCAGGTGATGGAAAAAAATAAAGTTAAGGAGCTTGGGGAATTAAGAATAAATGTTAAACCGGAGTGGGGAAATCAAATTCGCTCATACGTTTTTAACCCATATCAATTGGTAAAAGATCATCGCACTGAGGTGGAAACTCCACGTATTAGCGATGTTTTTGACGGAGACCTTGATATGTTCATAGAAGCCGAGTTAGAATTAACGAGTTAGGCAATTATTTATTTAACTAATGATAAATTTTCAAAACGTTTCCAAATTTTACGGAGATGATTCAACCGCGCTCGAAGAAATTAATTTTAAAGTTGATTCCGGAGAATTTGTTTGTTTAGTCGGTAAATCCGGCGCCGGAAAATCAACAATGATTAAACTTTTGGTCGGAGAAGAGAAGCCCAGTAAAGGCAGGGTTTTTTTCGGGCAATATGAAGTAAACAAATTAGGTTCAAAAGAGTTACCACCTTTCAGAAGGCACGTCGGAGTTGTCTTTCAGGATTTTAAATTATTGCCGATGAAAAACACCTATGAAAATGTAGCTTTTGCTCTTGAAGTTGCCGGTCGGCCACAGGCCGAAATTAAAGAGTTGGTCCCACAGGTGCTGGATATGGTGGGTCTTGGCGACAAGCTCGCCAACTTCCCGCACGAGCTTTCCGGCGGAGAAAAACAGCGCGTAGCTATCGCCAGATCCATGGTTCACCGACCGGAGGTTATTATTGCCGACGAGCCGACCGGAAACCTCGATCCATTTAACACCTGGGAAATCATTTCTCTTTTACAGAAAATAAATCAACTCGGAACTACTTTGATTTTGGCGACGCACGACAAAGAGATTGTGAACAATCTGGATAAACGTGTGGTAACTTTGGACAGGGGTAGAATTATTCGCGACGAAGAAAGAGGAAAGTATATTTTAATTTAAGACGGACATAAACCAAAAGAAATTTGATATTAATAAATAAATGTTAACAATTATTTCCAGAATATTTTACTACGGGTTTAAAAATTTCGTCCGCAATGGTCTGCTTTCTACGGCGATGATTGCCGTGGTCTCGCTTTCGACAGTTGTGTTCACCGGCTTGATTATTGCGAACGTCGCCACCGGAAATATGATCGGATTCCTAAAAGATAAAATCGACATCAGCGTATATTTTAAGACCACCTCTACCGAAGATTCAATTCTCAAATTAAAATCAGCCTTGGATGAATTGCCGGAAATTAAAGCGGTGGAATATATTTCCGCTGACCGAGCAATGGAGATTTTTAAAGAACAGCACAAAGATGACCCGAATATAACTCAATCGCTCGCCGAGTTGAACGTAAATCCTTTTCAGGCTTCGATAAATATTAAAGCCAACGATCCTAGTCAATACGCATCAATTTCAAGCTATCTACAGGCCGACGAACTTACTCAATATATCGACAACGTAAGCTACGCTAAAAATCAAGTTGTCATCGACCGACTTACCAAGCTTATTAACGGAGTGAATCGCGTCGGGCTGGTTCTCACCATAATCCTTTCGATAGTTGCCGGCTTGGTAGTATTCAATACTGTCCGCTTGGCAATCTATTCCAACCGCGACGAAATTGGGGTTATGCGTCTTGTCGGGGCATCTAACGTCTTTGTTCGCGGACCGTATATAATTGAAGGTGTAATCACCGGAGTAATCTCCGCAGTTCTATGCACTTTGCTATTACTGCTTATTACCAGTTCGCTACCGGCACTGTTCTCCGGTTCCTCCTATGTGGACGCAGCCCTGCCTGGATTTAGTTTCTCGGAATATGTGTACGGAAACGCCTTCACCTTGTTCTTGTATCAATTAGCCTTCGGCGTAGGCGTTTCAATCTTATCGAGCTTTATCGCAGTCAGAAGATATTTGAGAAGCTAAACTTAACTAAAAAATCCCCATCTCGGGGATTTTTTAGTGCCATTTTAAATTAATGTATCGCATATCATATATGATATGCGATACATTAATTCTGCGAGAATGTTATTTAAACGAAAATTTATCCTGGATACTTTTTAGAAAATAATGTTCGTCGAAAGAAACCAGGTTTATCGGATGAGCGTGATTGCTCACGATTACCAAATCTTTTTTCTTGAGTGGAGTAGGGGATTTTGAGTCTGCGGAAATCACCACGTCTGCCGGTTCTTTAGTCGTGGTTACCGAAAGAAGTTTATGCTCGCGAAAGTCGTCGATGGTTATGTGAATACTTTTATCTTTTGGAATAACCAGGCTTGGCGTCGGCAAGTTGTGATCTAGTAACTCGGTTAGAATTACGCATTCTAAGGAGGGCATTACAATCGGTCCATGCGCCGAGAGATTGAAGGCCGTTGATCCGGTCGGAGTAGAAACCAATATTCCGGTGCCTCGCACAGATTGTATCGGGTGACCTTCAATTTCTACGGTAAGTTCCACCATTCCCAGCGGGTTTTGAATCGCCACTTCATTTATGGCGACTTCTCGACAAACCTCGACCCTCCCGCGCGTTACTTTCATCTCCAAAACATTCCGTTTCTCCAAAATATATTTACCCTCAAAAAATCTTTTAATATATTGTAAGAATTTGTCGTTTTCTCTAACCGATGCCAAAAAGCCAACCTTACCTAAATTTAAGGCAAGAATTTTTGGTGAACATTTTTCAAATTCTCGCGCTCCTCTTAGAATTGTTCCGTCTCCGCCTAGAATGATTAGCAAATCCGGATTTTTTTGATTTTCTTTTACATTCTTATGATTTTTACTAATCCACGTTGAAATTTTTTTAGCCCAAGCTATCGCCTTCAGGTTTTCGGGGTTATAAAAAATAAAATAAGATTTTACGCTGGTTTTCATATATCAAAAGTCTATCGCGTATGGATGGCAAGTCAAACAACAGGTTGAATTTAGTGTATTTTGGCTGTATTATATCTAAGCTTAACAATATTTGCCGGATCGTCTAATGGTAGGACACATCCCTCTGGAGGATGTTATCTTGGTTCTGCGCCTAATGCGCATCTCCTCCAAGGGCGGACAGGCGTCTCTGGCGGAGAATCTTATCGATTTGTCCAAGAGCGAAGCGATTGGCAACAAATCGGAATCCCGCTTTGCGGGACAGTGTCCGGCTGTGCTACATTAAAATGTATTATACATATGTTCTGAAAAGTTTATCTCACGGGACGCTGTATGTGGGAAGTTCCGAAAATCCGGAAAAGCGACTTGCGGTCGAACATAATACTGGCAAGGTGAGATATACTAAGGGAAGGATGCCGTGGGTTATAATCTATAAAGAGCCGTGGGCAACGCGAGGGGAGGCGATGAGGAGAGAAAAGTTTTTGAAATCTGGACAAGGAAGGAAGTGGTTGATTGAAAATATTTTGTGATTTTCTGTAGAGCTGCCGGATCGTCTAATGGTAGGACACATCCCTCTGGAGGATGTTATCTTGGT
This sequence comes from Candidatus Liptonbacteria bacterium, assembly GCA_023244935.1. Classification (GTDB taxonomy): domain Bacteria; phylum Patescibacteriota; class Minisyncoccia; order UBA6257; family 2-01-FULL-56-20; genus JAHFLJ01. Next base: position 122 of record JAHFLJ010000011.1, on the reverse strand, counting down.
TCGAATCCAGGTCCGGCAGCTCTGAAGAAAATAACTAATAAAAACACATCCCTCTGGAGGATGTTATCTTGGTTCTGCGCCCAAGGCGCATCCGCCTCTGGCGGAGAATCCAGGTCCGGCAG
>JAHFLJ010000010.1 GCA_023244935.1 Candidatus Liptonbacteria bacterium | reverse complement strand
TCCTAATCTGATCAGATATTTAGATCTTATTATATGATCAAAATAATGTCAATACCACAACTCTCCTATGCTCTCCCTGCCCGGCAATTTCGCATAGAAATATGATCCTTAAGATTGCGAGAGTATTAAGATGGGCTTTAGCCATATTAAGCCGATTTTCGGCAAAAATATAAATATTCTGCTTCCCTGACACGCAACCTGACCAAATATCCATCCAATTCCACGAAAACCAGATTGTAACGACTACAATATGACGCATTAGCCGTCACAAACCCTTAATATCGCGTAGAAACGACATATGCAGGGTGATATATTGCAAATAGCGGCTCTCACCCCTCCAAAAATCCAAATCGATAGGCACAGTCGAGCCTATAAACAAATCCACGCACAAAATGACCTGCCCTTATTGCAAAAACGAGCACCCAGATCTGATACAAAGAACCGATATCCGCATATATTTAACGGAAACAAAAGAATCAAAAATTATACGCCAAATAAATGGCCAGCCGGCAGCAGAATATTTTTGCCTATGTTGCCAGCAATATTTTTACTGGAAAAAAAACTCCGGTATTCTTCGTGACGGCTATAACTGCAAATTCATAGGCAACGAGACACTAGAGCAAACCGAATTGGAAAATTAACTTTTTACGCATCAACTTTCATCTATTTGTAATTAAAAATCTACTGACTTAATATACTAAAAAATGAAGCAGATTAGCCCCCTAAAATTCTCCGTAATTCTCTTTTTATTCATATCCCTGATAATTGGAAGCGCGATTTTCTTAACCGATAGGAAAACCGAAAAATCACCGGAACAGAAGGTTGAGATAAGTGAAGCGATAAAAACCGGCACAACCACCGATGAAGAATTAATGAAAAGATATTACGATGATATGGAAAAATCCGCCGCCATGATCGAAAACTCAAAAAAGGAGCTGGAAAAACTTAAACTGGAAATAGCTAACTACGAAAAAAATAGTACTACAAAATAAACATTCTATTTATTTTACCAATCCTCATCGGCCCATTCGTGCAAATAGTGGAATAAGAAAAAGGCTACTCCTCCACCAATCCCAGCTTCACAATCCGAGCGCGGATAGAGCCACGCTGGCGGCCGAACGCCTCCATTAAATCCTCCACACTCTCCCCGCCCCAATTCCGTATTCCCCTATTCCCCCAACATTCGCCCGTTCGTGCGCCTGCCTCGCTCGCCTCGCTGAAGCTTGTCGAAGCGGGCCTCTGGCGGGAATTAGAGAATAGTAAAACGATATTCACATGGGCCCATTCGTACGAATGGGCCCATGTGAAAACCCGTTTTAAGTTATCCCCAGCACCTTGCCTTAATCCAAAATAGTGATATTATATTGGTATCACCACGAAAAAGACCCCGCGGGAGGTTCCGTCCTCACCGGGGGCTTTTTCTTTTTTATGACCATTTCCCCCTGTGGATAATTTTTGACAACTAAACGTCCACCTGGTATATTTAAGTTACTAAACGTGAGAGGCATCCTATATGGGTGCCTCTCGTTTTATTATCCCATCTTCAATAACTCCCGAAGATACTGAAAGTCACGCAAATTTGCTCCGGCAAACTGCTTAATTTCTTTTGCCGTTCTTTCGCTTCGGCTCAAAACAATCACCTCCTTACCAATTGACTTCAAATATTTTAAAACCGGTAGAAAATCTCCATCTCCGGAAAGAATCAAAAAACGATCACAATTATATTTTTCTCTCATTAGATAAAAAGCCATATCCACGTCGCAATTAGCTTTTCTTTTGGTAGAACCATCGTCTTGCTCGTAAAGTTTCACTGGCTTCAAAAACAATTTATAACCAAATCCTTCCAGCCTCAAATAGAACTTCAAACGCTGAAGGTGTCTGCCGATCAACAAAAGATCTGCCTCATTTAGCCTCTCTTCATCATTTCTCAATAAACCTAACAAATAAACCTCAAGTTGCTTCAACGAACTGTTTCGTTACTTTGATAATCGTATGGAAAATTATGTATTTCCACGCCGCCGAAATAAAAAATACTATCTAGTGCATACTTTCTTTTTAGATATTCGAAAAGCTTTTTATAATCTATTTTCCAACCCAAACTCTTTTCGCCACCATAGAATAAATTTGAAGCATCCACAAATGCAAAACTTTTCATAAATTAATTCTACCACCGCAAAAATTTGGCGCAAAAACGATTTATCCCCCGACCTTATTCTCTTATTCGTGCGAATGGGCCGATGTGACAACCCTACTCCTCCACCAAACCCAACTTCACAATCCGAGCGCGGATAGACCCACGCTGACGTCCGAAGGCTTCCATCAGATCCTCCACCCTCTCCCCGGTCATGTAACGCCGAATCAAATCCTTATCCTCCTCCGCAGTCCAACCCTTGTAAGCATTTGGATACTTCTTCCTAAAATTCTCCACCGAATAAGCCTTTTCACCCCCCCTTGCCATTCGCTCATTCGTGCGAATGGGCCCATCATGATCATCCGTTTTAATCTTCTCATCGAAAAAATTATCGTGAATCAAAACATAATCATCCTCCGGCTTCTTCCGCCCGCCGACTCGCCCGCCACAATAAATAATAAATTCTTTTTCTTTTTTGGATTGCTCCTCTGCCGAAATGTTTTGGATTTTTTCTTCTTCAATTAATGACATCTCGCGAAACTCCACGTCTTTTGCCGAAACTTCCGGATGCACTTGAAGCGCTCGCTCATTCATTCCGAAAAGAATCAGCCCCGAAAATGTCCGCACCCGCGAAAGCGCCACATACCCTTGTCCATATTCAAAAGTCCGCGACAAATCCATGCAAGCGGAATCCAGCGACATCCCCTGACTCTTGTGAATTGTAATCGCCCACGCCAAACGAAGCGGAATCTGTTTCACCTGCGCCAGAATCCGTCCACCATCTTCAATACTCCACTCGCCAAGTTCCGCAGTGATTGTCCGTCCGCCGGAAATTTTAATCATCGGAAAATCGTTATCTTTCGAAAACCCGACAACCACTCCCAGCGTTCCGTTCACGAAACGGTAAGACTGATCGTTGCGGGTAAACATTACTTTCGCCCCAAGTCGTAAGGCCAGAACTTCCGGCGAAAGACATCCTCGTTTTAAAATTGTCACCAGTTCTTTTGGTCCGCTGTCAGTCATTGTGAATAAATGATTCTCCCCGGAAAGTTTAGCCAATTCCCGGTCATTTATACTATCTACATTCATATTGTGCGAATACAATTTTGTTGACTCCTCGGAATACACCGAAGACACTCGCGTTTTGAGAAGCGCGATATGCTTTTCTTCAACTGAACTGCTACGAATTGCGGATAAAATATCCAAAAAATCTCCATCGTCCTGACGGTGCTGCTCCGAAAGATAACAAACCTTAGGATTAAGTTTCTGCCAAACTTCCGAGTCAAAAGCAAAACCCGAAGAATTGTCGTCGCTTACAAATAATTCTTCCTGAACATCTTCGAATATCGGCTTTTTCACAATCGGCGGAAGTTGGAAAAAATCTCCAACCAAAACCACCTGCAATCCGCCGAAAGATTTTTCGCCTCCACGAATTGTCCGGCAAACTTGTTCAACCATTGTAAGCGTCCCCGCCGAGAGCATCGAAATTTCATCAATAATTAAAATGTGCGCTTCCAAAATCCGTCGTGCCACCCGTTTATTGCCACTAATATGTTTCAAATCGTGCGCAGTGAGTTTTTCTTTTATGCCGATTCCACTCCAAGAATGCACCGTGAAACCGCCGATGTGAGTTGCGGCTATTCCGGTCGAAGCGGTTATCGCCGGCTCGATTCCACGATCCCTGAGCCAAGATACATATTCTATAACCACATGCGTCTTTCCGGATCCCGGCTCTCCGGTTAAAAAGACGTTAGCGCCAGATTTTAAAATTGATAAAGCATTTTTCTGAGTCATTATTATTAGCTTGAGACTTAATTCTACCACATCCCACCCTCCCTTTTCACATGGGCTCATTCGTACGAATGAGCCCATGTGAAAAACAAAAAAATCACCAATAGCGCAGATTAAAACTAAATCAACTGGATTATCTGTCGAGCGTAAAATTTAGGTTCTTTTAAGAGTCGGTAATAAACTAACGAACTCCGTTGGTCTTTTTCCAAAATACTAGCAGCCGTCAAAATTCCCAGATGTTTAGATGTAGACCGTAAAGAAAGATGAATCGTCCCGGCGATATCACCGACACTCGCCTCTTTATTTGCCTTGAGATATTTAACAATCTCCAAGCGCCGTTTATTGGCAAAGGCTTTCATAACCTTTTCAAGGTCATTCATATAAATATAATAACAAACCAAATAAAATTAATAACTCCCCGGGCTGTGCGAAACTATCCACATCATTTTTAGAAAATGAAAATCACCTAGAACAACAACTTGATGATCGCAATTATAAGAGCAATAACTAAGAGCGAATGAATCAACTTTCCACCGATTTTAAAAGTCACTCCAAGAACCCAAAGAGCAAGCAGAAGCATAATAACTGTCCAGATTGTACTCATGTTTTAAATTTATCTATCTAATATATTCATCCGACCTTTATTTTTATTTACCGAATTCCGGTATCGCAAGAGATATCGATAGCTGTGGTTTGTTGTGCAGTTACAATCACCTCGGTTGTCGGACAGCTCGGCAAAGAACGAGTTATTTTCGGATAAATTACAGCCAAATACGTTCCGGCTTCAAGTTTTATTTCAAAATTACCGGCACTATCCGATGTCACACTTTTCACTGAAGCCCCGCTGGTTTTAGATAAAAATTCTACCGTCGCATTTGCATACGGCTTGACGGCGCACCTCGGATCCGGTGGTTCTTGTTGTACCGGACAAGTCGGACCCAGATAAATGTGACCGGTTACGCTCCCGATTCCGCTTTCAACCGGAGAAGGAACCGAAACAAGAATTGTTGCCGTGGATTCCGTCGCGCTCAAAAGCGAAAAGGTATAGTCATTCGAACTGACTTCTTTATTGATGGACGTGCCAATAGTGATTTCTTTCGGGGTCGAATTGAATTTTCCACCGCTTGCCCTTAAAACCACCGAAAGTTCTCCGATCCAAACACAAGCCACGCCCTCCTTACATCTGGAATCGTTTATCTTGGTTAAATCCAAAATTAAATCGTCCGGAAAAATAATCCTATCGCCCGTGTTTAATAAAATAGGTTTATCAAATTTAGCCGACCGGACTTCTTTATATTCCAAAAATTGAACCGGAATTCTTACTTCTTTTTCATTTTCCGGAAGACCGGAAGGATTATCATTTTTTAAAACTATAGTTCCGGTTTTTGTAGTTGGCGTTTCAAAAACTAAAATGGCGACAAACGGCACAAACTCTTCGGTCATCCACTCTCCCTGTGCTTTAGACGGAGCCGACACAAGCTCCTTTCCATTTGCATCCAAAAGTTTCACCGGAAACGAAGCTTCAAAATACCACGACCCACGCGCGCTTCCTTGGACAACCAAAGGACTTTTAACTCCTGCGTTTGCGACCGGAGTGTCTACACGGATTAAGTCACTATATTTATTTTCAGTTACAACCTCCGGCGCTTTTGGCACTGAAAAAATCACAGCTCCCAAGCCAACTAGGATTACCGCCCCTAAACCAATAAGAAGTAGCTTTATGTTCATAGGTTGATTATACATCATTAAACAAAAAACCACCCCTTACGGAGTGGTTTTTTTGTTAGTCACGGTTAGGCAACGATAGTTACGTTGACTGCAGCAAGGCCTTTTTCGCCCTCTACAACTTCAAAGTTAACTTTTTCGCCGACCTTCAACGAATCGAAGGTTACTCCTACTAAATCTTTAGAATGAAAGAAGAGGTCTTTTGCTTCGCCTTCGCGAGAGATAAAACCGAATCCTCTGTCAGTTAAATTCTTAATTATTCCTGTCATGTTATTACTAGTTTGTTGTTTGTTTCGAGAAACTCGACTGTGCTTCCAATGCTAATTGCATTATTGAAATTATATATCATAAACTTTAATTTGTCAATGTTCTGATTATTTTAAGCAAATTCCGAATAAACAAATCATTTTTACATCTCTCGTTGCTATGCCGATTAAAAAAATCCCGCCAGTGGTTTGTAAACCAAATAGCGGGATTAAGCGTTAGGCAACCGCCTGAGTTTCCAGATCAAGGTCATTCGTTTCGTCAGTCGCGTGCTCCCAGGTGACCCCCTCCGGAAGCTTGAGATCCGCGAAGTCGGAAACGATCTCGACATCCGGAAATGAAAGTCTTCCGTCAACCGAAAAATGCCAGAACACGTAGCCGATTCGGTTGCCGGAGATATAAAAGATATACGCTCCCATGCCGGCAACCAGACCGCCGACAAGCTCGAACCTTGACCACCGCGCAATTCTCTGCGCAGTGACTCCATGGCTGAGATGGAGAATCTTTATGCAGGATCGCTCTATTTCAAAAAGTGACGAAGGCGAAAGAATCACAACGTCCAACTTTTCCGTATTCCCCATTGCATCCTCCTTCTAAGACTTAAATACCTGTTATACTTATAAAACAAATTAAAGTTTTAGTCAATATCGGAATTATCTAAACCATTTAAGGTCTCTCGCGCTTTTCGGCTTATTTTTTTAGGAGATTTAACAACCAAATTCACCAATAAATCCCCTCTATTTTTCTTTCCGAACTTCGTCATCCCTTCTCCGGAAATTTTTATCGGATCCCGTAGATTAAAATTAGTCGGCACACTAAACTCAATTTTCTTCCCATCAATTCCTTTTAAACTAATCGTCTTTTCTAAAATTATATCCAAAATCTTAACCTCAAGCGAAACGGATAAATCATCTCCAAGCCTTTTGAAAAGTAAATTCGGTTTAATCCTTATTCCTATATATAAATCACCCGTGCCGATATTCCGCGGACCGGACTCCCCCGCGCCTTTAATCTGAATAACTTGTCCTTCCTGAACTCCCGGAGCAACCTCAACTACAATCTTCCTTTCCCCGGAGATGATACCCATACCGGAACATTTTCCACAAGCTTTTTTCGGTATCTTTCCAAATCCATGACATTTATCACAAACGCGCGCTTGAGAAAAGGTTCCGAAAAAAGTTCGCTTGTCCTCACGAATTTCACCGCTACCTCCACAAGCAGAACAATTTTCCAATCCGGAATCCCCTTCCGCGCCGGACCCGTTACATCGATCACAACCGATATTTGTTTTTATAAAAACTTCCTTTTTAACGCCGAAAAAAACTTCTTCCAGAGTTAACTGCAAGGCTGTCTCCAAATCCGACCCTCCCCGCTCCGTCCTGCGTCTCCCCCTAGTGGCAGATCCCCCTCCTCCGCCAAAGAAAGTTTCAAAAATATCGCCAATATCTCCAAAGTCCACATTGACCGAAGACGGATCAAACCCGCCAAACCCACCGAAAGGATTACCTCCACCCGGAAAACCTCCCTGAGATGAAGGATCGGTTCCAAAACGATCAAAATGAGCGCGCTTGTTCTTGTCGCTTAGAACCTGATAAGCCTCGTTGATTTCTTTAAATTTAGCGTCTTCTCCACCGGTCTTGTCCGGATGATGCTCGTGCGCCAACTTCCGAAACGCTTTTTTAATTTCGTCTTCCGAAGCACTCTTATTTACTCCTAAAATTTTATAATAATCTTTCATGCTAATGAAACCGAGTACATATTATGTGCTCGGCAGAGCCGAGTATCTATGCACGCGATCAACAAACTTCCAATATACTACTCGATAACTTCACCAATAAACAACCTCTACCTAAAATCGACCGTCTCTTTTGGCTGTAGCTCGCTATCAAGTTTAATCATATTGGTAACAAGCAACAAATGATAAATAACATACGTCAGAAATGCTACTAAATATCCAAGCAAAGTTCCAATACCGCGAATAAACAAGAATACCGATATTGCCCACAAAACAATGAAGTTGTCGCCGAGTTTAACTCGCCAAGAATCCAACAACTTCATTAGATATTTATAGATTACCGTGCTGATATTTTCCGATCCGTTTAACTCCACTCCTAAACTTTGACTCAAGCTTTTAACAACTTCTAACGAGGTACGTTTAACTGTTTCTTCTTTTAACGCCGGAGGCAAAAGTTTATAATCAGCGTTTTCATTAAGCTTGGTTTCCGCCAAACTCTGTGCCAAGGCATTCATATCCGAATTAAAATCAAATTCCGGATATAATCTTCCGGCGACACTTCGCGACGCGGAGAACATCGAATCAAAAGCTTTTTCGGAAATAAATTCTGTCCGGGTCTGCCACTGCGGAACATATAATAGAATTGCCACAACCGAAAGAGCGGTGATTGTTCTACTAAGAGGCTTTTGAGTAATTCTAAAAAATTTAATTTCCAAACTATTTTCCATCTCGGCCCTGCCGGTAAACGCTCCCCATAAAAGCATGGCAAACATCACCAAGAAAACTGCCCCCAAAATCCCAGGCGCCAATCCCCAAAAAATTATCGTAAACACCAGGGCTTCTAAAGCAATGACTATCGCCCGATGGCCAAAATCTTTTTTAAGTAGAGTGTTTAAAGAAGATAAGGCCACAAACACCGATGCCGCAATTATTGCCGGATAAATAGTCATCTCTCCGGCAAGCATCAACTTAAAAAGCCAACCGGTTGCAAACGCTGAAGCTAAAGTCGCGAAATCTAGAACCAACGACCTGATTACCGCGGTACTAATTTCAAATCTTTTTTTAGGTACCTGGTTGAGGAGATTCCGGTTCAGGTTCTGAGGACTGAGTTTCTCCGGTTGGGTTTCCTGTGTCATTCCCCTTATTATACATGGATTGGCCAATTTTCTGAATCTCGGTCGCCAATTCATCGCTGGCTTTTTTTATCTCTTCCAAATTGTCGCCATCCTTAACTTTTTTCAACGTCTCCAACTTTTCCGTCACGGATTTTTTTACATCTTCCGTAATTTTTTCACCGCCATCCTTCAAAGCCTTTTCCGTCATATAAACAGTAGCTTCCGCTTGATTTCGCGCGTCAATTAACTGCTTCTTTTTTTCGTCTTCGGCAGCATACTGCGCCGCCTCCTGTTTGAATTTTTCGATTTCTTCTTTGGAAAGATTTGTGGATGCTTCAATCTTTACCGACTGAGATTTACCGGTTCCTTTATCCACAGCCTTAACACTCAAAATTCCATTTGCATCGATATCAAAACTAACTTCGATTTGTGGAATTCCTCTTGGCGCCGGCGGAATTCCGTCCAACATAAATCTCGCTAAAGTTTTATTATCCACCGCCATCGGTCGCTCACCCTGTAAAACGTGAACCTCAACCGAAGGCTGATTATCTCCGGCAGTAGAAAATATCTGTGACTTTGAAGTTGGCACGGTGGTATTTTTCTGGATCATCGGCGTTGCAACCCCTCCCATTGTTTCAATACTCAAAGTTAATGGAGTTACATCCAAAAGCAAAATGTCTTTTACATCGCCCTGCAAAATTCCGGCCTGCACCGCGGCTCCTAAAGAAACTACTTCATCAGGATTAATTCCTTTATGCGGTTCTTTCCCGAATAAAGCCTTAACCGCGTCAACTATCGCCGGCATTCTAGTCTGTCCGCCAACCAAAACAATTTCATCAATTTCCGAGAGCTTCAATCCGGCGCCCTTCGGCTGAGCTGCAGTAACTGCTTCTTTGGTCAATTCAATTGAATGATTAATCATATCTTGGACCAAACTTTCCAGCTTGGCGCGAGACATCTTTACCAAAAAGTGCTTTGGACCATCATCACCGGAAGTAATATACGGCAAATTTATTTCGGTCTCGAGAGCAGTGGAAAGCTCATGCTTAGCGCGTTCCGCCGCCTCCTTCAAGCGCTGTAAAGCCAAGGAATCTTTAGACAAATCAACTCCGTCGGTTTTTTTATATTCATTAACCAAAAACTCCTGAATCTTCTTATCGAAGTCATCGCCACCCAAGTGAGTGTCTCCTCCGGTAGATTTAACTTCCACGACATCGTCGCCGACTTCTAAAACAGAAATGTCGAAAGTTCCGCCACCAAAATCATAAACAACAATTTTTTCGTTCTTCTGTTTGTTCAAACCGTAAGCAAGAGCGGCCGCGGTCGGTTCATTGATAATTCTCTTTACTTTAAGTCCGGCAATTTCTCCGGCATTTTTAGTCGCCTGCCTTTGCGAGTCATCAAAATAAGCCGGTACGGTAATTACCGCCTCCTCAACTTTTTCTCCCAACTTCGCTTCGGCGTCAGCCTTGAGCTTTCCCAAGATAAACGCAGAAATCTCTTCCGGACTATACCATTTTTCTCCCATTTTAACTTCCACGCCTCCGGCGGACGATTCTTTTATCTCATAAGGCAACCAAGCTTTATCCCGCTGAACTTCCGCGTCCGAAAATTTTCGTCCAATCAAACGTTTAACCGAAAAGATTGTATTTTTAGGATTGGTAATTGCCTGCCTCTTTGCCAACAGTCCAACCAATCTTTCTCCACTTTTATTCAAGGCGACAATGGATGGAGTCGTTCTCGCCCCTTCGGTCGATTCCAAAACTTTAGGCTCACCTCCTTCGGTTACGGATACTGCAGAATTGGTCGTCCCTAAATCTATTCCTATTACTTTTGACATTTTATTTTTATTAATTATTTTTGACTTTTTTCTATTTGTCTCCGTGATTAGTTATAAGTAATAAGTTATCAGTTCTTATCCTTGCTAATTATCACTCTCGTCGCGCGCAAAACTTTTTCATGTAATCTATAACCCGCCTCAATTTCTTCCACGATTGCGCCTGCCGGAAACTCGGAATCCACCTCGGCAATTGCTTCGTGAATGCTCGGATTAAACTGCTCACCTTTCTCGCACGGAATTCTTTCTAACCCCCGTTTTTTAAGAACATCCCCAAACTGAGCGCGAATCATATAAATTCCTTTCTCCGCCAATCCTTTCTTTTCCAATGCCGTAAGCGCAAGGTCAAAGCTATCCAGCACGGAAATAAGCTCATTAATCATCTCTTTCCCGCTATATTTAATGATTTCATCCAGCCTCTGACTTTCCTCCTTCTTATAATTTATAAAATCGGCTTTAGTTCTCTGCCATCCGCTTAAATATTCATCTCGCTCTCTTTCCAATTTCTCAAGTCTTACTTTCATTGCCTGCACTTCGTCGGACTCTTCGAGCATCGGTGCTTCAGTAGGAACATCTAGCTGATCCGCCGGATCAATTTGTCTATTTTTATCATCCATCTTTTTTATTTATTTTATTTTTACTTTTTAAACCTTTTAATGCTCCGATTGTTTTTTCATAATTCATGCGTTTCGGCCCGATTACAAAAAAGAAAAACCTTTCTCCGCCGGAATCAAAGTCCGCAGCCGTAACCGAAAGTAATTCACTTCTGGTTATCGGACTATCCTTTCCTATAAATACTTCCATAAAATTATCCAAAGCTTTAAATTTGCGGGCTTCTTTAACTCTCTCCGATAACTTTTCAATGTCGTAGATTACTTCCGACAACATTTCGTGCGAGTCCAAGCTCAACCTGTCGAACAAATATTCCAGCCCATCTTTTCTGGTCTCTTCAAGTGATTCAGAAACAATCGCGCTAACCAATCCCATTCGCTTTGAAAAATCTCCCAAAAATTCATCTAAGCTCTGGTTTTCCAGCATCCGCTCCCAACTTTCCACATGAGCGTCTCCTCGAACTTTATCCAATGCCTTATCCGTAAAATACTTATAGCCAAGGTCGGTTGGGATTCTTCCCGCGGAGTGATACGGCTGAGCCAAGTAGCCTTCCCGTTCCAACTCGCAAAGCTCCAACCGAATCATCGCCGGCTTTATCCCAAACCCGTAGTTGTTAAAAAGCTGAGCTGAACTAATCGGCTCCCCGGTTCGAATAAACTCTTTTATCGCCGCTTCCAATATTTCTCCGCTTCGTTCAGTCATTACCTAAATTTTACCCATTAGCAATCTCATGTCAAGACTGCTAATCGATTAATAATTATCTCCAATTTCTAAGTTGACAACTCTAAGTATTTAGTGTTATAATATGAAAGTAATCCTAAGCGCGTTTAAAAACTACTTTCCTTTCTGAAGTTAAGGGGGCAACACTGATTTCCCCCCTTCATTTCGGAAAGGAGAAAAAATGACCAAGAGAGAAATCGCAGAAGCTCGGGAAGAGGCTCAGGACATGATCGTGACCGAGGAGGCGCTGAAAGAAGAAATTACGCGCTAAACTATATATACAAAAAGTTTTTTACCACGCACCGACGAAGACTTATTTAACGCCACAATCTTCACCGGCTTATTTTCCTTAATTTCAAAATCACAAGTTACAATTCTCGTCCCGGACTTGCATTGTTTTTTTATATTTAATATTAAATTGCTAATAACCTGCGGATATAGATACAAAAAAATATGCGTTGCGTCATGCATATCTGTTTTAAAAATATCCTCTCGTTTAATTTTGACATTTTTAAAATTTCGCGCTCGGAACTTAGCTATAAAATATGGCTCAAAAGCGATATCCACCCCAACCGCCCGAATGGACGGATACTTTTTAACCGCCGAAAACAAAACCCTCCCATCGCCACAACCAAGATCATATAAACAACTATCTTCTTCTAACTCTAAAATATCCACAATGTCACCGACGATTTCTTTCGGAACCGGAACAAACGGCGCATCGGTTGTAAATTCTGCGATAATTTCACCGATAAAAAATAAAATAATCGAAATCGCCACGGCCAACAAAACAAGTATTATTATTATGGGCAAAACAAAAGATAAAACGGACATATCCTATATATTAATCCGATATCCGAATAAGACCAATAAGTACCAAACAACCGAAAACAAAATCCACAACAAAATTATGTAAACAAATAAAATTGATTTATAATCAATCCAATGAAACAAACCAAGGGCAAAACAGTTTGGCTAGACTTTTCAAACCCGACCGAAGCGGAGATTGATAAACTCCAAAAAGATTTCTCCCTACACGAAATTATCGCCAAAGAACTTCACGAACCCTCGGCCCGCGCTCGAGCCGAAGTTTTAGGCAATTATATATATCTCGTCTACTACTTCCCTATTTATAGTGAACGAAATAAAACTTCCAAACGAAGCGAAATTGATTTTATTATAACCAAGAATACGGTTATCACCGTTCACTACGAAGAAATCGAACCCCTAAAAGAAATCAAAGAAAAAGGGATACACGACGCCGAACACGTTTTTGATTTAACTTATAAAATAATCTCTTCTTTATTGATATTCCAAGACCGCCAGCTTCGCCACATTCGCGAAAAAGTTGAGGAAATCGGAGAAATGCTTTTCAAAAATCGCGAACGTAGAGTTTTGGAAGAGATTTCCCATGTCAAGAGGGATATTTCCGAGTATCGAGTCATTGCTCGTCACCAAGGACATTTACTGAGCTCACTTGCGATTCGCACCGGCAGATTTTTCGGAGAAGAAAGCAAAATTTATATTGATGACCTTATTGGAGATCATTTGAAAATAATTAATCAAATTGAAGACTACCGAACGGCAATCTCGGATTTTGAAAACACCAACAATCAAATGATGAATATAAAAATCAATGAGGTAATGAAAACTTTCACGATTATGTCATTCCTCACCTTTCCGTTTATGTTATTCTTGGCAATCTTTGATATGAATTTGATTAGTAATCCGTTCCACTCCATGCCGTTTATTTTCTGGCCGATAGTTGCAATTGTTATAGTCGGTATCGTTGCTATGTATAGATATTTCAAAAATAGAAAATGGCTCTAGAACACGTAAAAATATTTAACACCTTAAGCGGACAAAAAGAAGACTTACTTAAGCCACGCGGACGCGCGCTTAAGCTTTTTGTTTGCGGACCGACAGTTTACGGCCCCCCGCATATCGGCAATGCCCGGACGTTCCTAATTTTTGATATGTTCGTTAAATTTTTACGCTCAATAGATTACGAGATAAATTATCTGCAAAACATCACCGACATTGATGATAAAATAATCAATCGCGCCAAAGAAGAAAATGTTGGCTGGAAGGATATATCCGGAAAATATGAATTAATCTATCTGAAAAATATGCAAGTTCTTGGTATTGACTCGGTGAATATCTACGCCAAAGCAACCGAATACATTCCCCAAATTGTTGAGCAAGTAAAAACTTTGATAAAAAAAGAGCGCGCCTACTTAATTGAAGGTGACGGCTATTATTTTGATTTAGCAACCTTTCCGGAATATGGGAAACTCTCCCACCGCACTATCGAGCAAGCCGAAGACGCCGTAAGCCGAATCGACGCCAGCGACAAGAAAAGAAATAAAGGAGATTTTGCTCTTTGGAAACTTTCAAAAAGTGGCGAGCCAGGATGGAAAACCGAACTTGGCTTTGGACGGCCGGGTTGGCATATTGAAGACACCTCTATTACCGAATATTTTTTTGGTCCGCAATACGATCTCCATGGCGGAGCGCAAGATTTGAAATTCCCTCACCACGAAGCCGAAATTGCCCAACAAGAATCCGCCTCCGGAAAACGGCCTTTTGTAAAACAATGGATGCATGCCGGATTCCTTACCGTAGATGGAAACAAAATGTCCAAAAGTTTAAATAATTTTGTTAGCGTTGATGATTTTTTGGAAAAGTATCCGGCGGAACTCTTAAGAACAATCGTTTTTATGCATCACTATCGAGCTCCAATGGACTACTCTGACGCCCTAGTTCAAACTGCTCAAAAAAATCTGAACGATATTGCCATATTCTTGGCAAAACTTAAAAAAACACGCGGAAAAATATCCGAAATCCCAAGTGGAGATTTCTTAAACTCATTTCTCGAAAGTCTAAGTGATGACTTCAATACTCCTCAAGCCTTGGCATCCATCTTTGAATTTATAAATAAACTCCAACCCAATCTGTGGAATCTTTCCTACAAAGCCGGTCACCGAGCCGCAGAGCTAATCGAGGGGTCTCTGAAAACTGTTGGAATCCTCCTACCAAAGCAAATAATCAGCCTAAAAGCTCGTTTTCTTGCCAGAAAGCGAGAATACTACCGAAAGAACAAACAGTTTATCCAGTCCGACGCTTTGAGAAAAAAACTTGATGAGCTAGGATACATAATTGAAGACACCCCAAAGGGGCCACTGCTCTTCAAACCAGTCTATGCTACGAGAACAATCCAAAACCCAATCGAATAACTTACGTATCCCTCCTCAAAATACCGAAGCCGAACAAATTGTTTTGGGAAGTATCTTGATTGACAAAAACGCAATCCATAAAGTTGCGGATATTTTGGGACCGGAAGATTTTTATAATCCCGCAAATGGACAAATCTTTAAAGCCATACTTGACCTGCACTTCAAAAATCAACCGGTGGATATTTCTACGGTTGCCACCTATCTAAAAGAAAAAGGAACCTTAAAAAATCTTGGTGGAAGCTCCTATCTGGCGGAACTTACCAATCTGGTAGCCACTTCCGGCAATGCCGACCATTACGGGAAAATAGTTCAACAGAAAAAAACTCTGCGGGATTTAATTCAAATTTCCGGAGAAATCTCCGAAAACTCTTTCGGTAAAGTTGATGATGTTGAAGAACTCTTGGATGAAATTGAGCAGAAAATAATGAAAGTCTCTCAACGCACAATTTCCAAAACATTTATTTCACTAAAAGAAGATTTAAAAATTGCTTTTGAACGAATGGAGCGCCTCAGTTCTCAGGGCGATGGTCTCCGCGGTGTCGGCACCGGATTTAAACAAATGGATAATTATCTATCCGGCCTGCAAAAATCCGACTTAATCGTCTTGGGAGCCAGACCTTCTCTTGGTAAAACATCCTTAGCCTTGGACATAATGCGCAACGCCGCCTTAATACACAATGTGCCGGTAGGATTATTTTCTTTGGAAATGAGCAGAGATCAAGTTGTGGACAGAATAATTTCGGCTGAAGCCAAAGTTCCGCTCTGGAAAATTCGCGCCGGAAAAATACATGAAGATATTGAATTCCAAATGATCCAACAAACACTCGACAAGCTTGTCGGCGCTCCAATATTTATCGAGGACACGCCTTCCATGAATATCCTCCAAATGCGCTCGATGGCCAGACGTCTCCAATTAGAACATGGTCTAGGATTAATCATCGTCGATTACCTTCAGCTAATCACTCCCCGCGGAAATACCGATAACGTCGTCCAGCAAGTCACCGAAATTTCTCGCGGATTGAAAGCCCTAGCCAGAGAACTTGAAGTACCCGTGCTGGCACTATCCCAGCTTTCCAGAGACGTGGACAAGCGTGATTTTCGCGCGCCAAAATTATCCGACCTTAGAGACTCCGGCTCTATCGAACAAGATGCTGACGTGGTTATGTTCATCTCCCGAAAAGACCGCAGTGGCATGGATATTACTCCGGAAGAACAAGATGTGGCTCAGATTAGCATTGCCAAACACCGAAACGGTCCGATTGGTGTTTTTAACTTGAAATTTGACCAAGAATTCGCGAGTTTCTGCGAAGTAGATGACCGTCACGAAAAAGCTCCGGATTTCTTCTAATGGCTAAAATCCCCCACTCAATTCAAGTCCTTATCGACGCCCTCGCAGATTTACCATCTCTTGGCCCGAGACAAGCTTCCCGCCTGGCTTTTTATTTAGCGGAAAACGGCTATCAAAAAGCCGAAAATCTACTTTTAGCCCTTCAATCTCTTCAAGGGAATATTCGTGCCTGTGCCAATTGCTACTTTATTCACGAAAATACGGACGGACTTTGTGATATTTGCCGAGATAAATCACGGAAACAAAATATAATTATGATTGTTGAAAAAGAAACTGATTTAATTTCGCTTGAACAGGCCAAAAACTATAACGGAATTTATTTGGTGCTTGGGCAGATTCCAAAAACCGGCGCTCTAAAAGACTGGCAGAAAAATAGGATTGAAAGCTTGAAAAGAAAAATTGAAAAAGAATTGAACGGCAAAGCCGAAGAAATAATCCTCGGAATCAGCCCGACTAGCATTGGCGACTGGAATGCTTCCCTTTTAAAACACGAACTCGAAAATTATTCCAAAAAAATAACCCGCCTGGGACGCGGGCTACCTACAGGTGGAGAAATTGAATTCGCTGACGATCAAACTTTAAGTGGCGCACTCGAAGGAAGAAGTTAATCGCTTACGAGCGTCCAGTCTTCCGCATACAAGAGACTTGGAGAACCCCCATTCGGAGTAAATCGCTCGCCGTCATCGTAGTCCTCATTGATACCTCGAATTGATATATACCACCGATTATTTGCAACGTAGATGACTCCGGTAACTTCTCCGCGCTTCTTGTCCCCCATAGTCCACTCAGCCTTATCACCAATCTTGAACGGCGGTTTCTTACCTTCAAGCATGGAAAGGACTACGCCCTTCCAAAGCCTCACTTCTTTCATGTGGGAATCGGCCATAGAGTTCATGACAAGACCGCTTGCGGAAATTCCGGCCCGGCCAGCGGCCAGAATCAGGTTTTCCAAAGCTTCATCAGGCGGGCAATCGTACGGCCACTCGTTGCTCTTTTTATTCACCGCTACCTCCTTTTATAGAACTGCCTGTAGTATATACGTCAAAAATAGAATTTCAAGAATCAACCCTTTGACACTACTCGGAATTAAAAAATATAGTCGCTCCGTCATATTTATAAAATGTATCGCATATCATATATGATATGCGATACATTTTGTTTATCCTTTATAATACACAATTCCAACAGCGAAAGTTAATACTTTACACCGACCCTGCCTGCCGGCAGGCAGGTATCGGAGACATTTTTAGCTTGGTCTCCCGCAATCCCAATCACCAGCGAAAATTAGTATTTCGCAATGGCTATCGGAAGTACTTTTAGCTTGTTCCCCGCCTTTGGCGGGGTAAAAGTACTGAGATCTGGCAACGCCAACCGCTAGAGTTGGCGATTGTGTACAGTGCGAAATACTAATTTGAGCCCCCTTAGCCGTGCCTTATCTCCATCACATCCCCATCCTTAACCACATAGTCTTTTCCTTCCACTTTAAATAGTCCTTTTTGTTTCGCTTGCACCCAGCCACCGCATTTCAGTAAATCTTCGGTGCCAACAACTTCCGCGCGAATAAACTTTTCTTCAAAATCAGTATGAATTGCGCCGGCAGCCTGCGGAGCTTTTGAACCACGATAAATTGTCCACGCCCGAGTCTCGTCTTCTCCTGTAGTCAGAAAACTAATCAAATCCAAAACTTCGTATGCTTTTTTAATCAAAGAATCCACCGATTGCTCAACCGACAAGTCCGATATTACGTAATCCGCACCAAAGTCTTTAATTTTCTTTTTTAACTCTTCGGAAACTTCTGCCTCGGTTCCATTCAATAAATAAACCTGACGCTTTGCGGTTAAAAGTGTAAGCTCTTTAACAATATCTTCATCGCGATATTCTAATGCAAGACCTCCTCGCTCCAGCTGTGCTTTAACCAAATTAATTACTTCTAAATTCTTAATTGCTTTTTTGTCTCCGGCTCTAGCCTCTCCATCCAACTTCTTCAATCTTTTTTCGATTGTATCCAAATCTTTAAGCTGAAGTTCGGCATTAATAATTTCCATATCCCGAATCGGGTCCGGAGCCCCTTCCACGTGAATAATTTCCGGATTCGAAAAAACTCGCAAAACCACGGTGATTGCCTGAGTGTCCCGAATATGCGTTAAAAATTGATTGCCCAAACCCTCTCCTTGACTCGCTCCCTTAACCAATCCGGCAATATCATAAAACTCAACCACTGCCGGAATAATCTTTTTGGAGTTACTAAGCTTTGCCAACTTCTCCAAGCGTTCGTCCGGCACCGCAACCACGCCGACGTTCGGATCGATAGTCGCAAACGGATAATTGGCAATATGCACATCCGACTTAGTTAATATTTTAAATAAAGTAGATTTTCCAACGTTGGGCAATCCTACAATGCCTATAGATAGTTTCATTTTTTGTTTTAAACTTTAATTATTTTATATCCAAATTTAGAACCAATTTTACTAATTTGAAGGTAAACTATTTTAATTTTTATTCCATGTTGAGATAGTTTAATTTTCATATCTTGCATAAACTTGCGTAAATTCCGCAACTCTTTTTCATTGTGCTGATACATTTTCTTGTCGGCAAAATGTACGTATATAACATATCCTAATTTCGAAGCAAATTTTATTAATTTCTTGTTCGGAACAAATTTAAGCGCATCTTTTCTAATCCAATATTCAATATATTCCTTATAACAGTTCCTTCTCCATTTTATTTCACACCCAATTAATACTGGCTTCCTATTGCAAATACTCCTATTTCCTTCGTTTATATCTTCATCCAAACGATTTGGGTCTAAAACCCCTATGTCAAAACTTCCGGCACCAGAACCATTTGCGTTGGGATGATAATATTTAGAATGAACGATTTTTAACTTTTCGCCACCATTAGACTCAAATTCTTTTCCTAAAAAATTATCAGTCACAAGATTCGCAAATAAATAACACTTAAAATCGTCTTCATTTATTATTGAATATTTTTCTTTTTTTAGCATTTCAACCGTAGCCGCCAATGCCGTTTCAAATTTGCCGACTATCTGATTTTTGTTTATTTCTTTAATCATTTTAATTCTGAATTTAACTACAATATTGATACTGCCACCATCTTTAAACTTTAGAAAATATAGATTTTCGTCCACCCCAGCCTCAATGACCGTATGCAATTTATTTTAAAACTCTAACAGAAACTCGAGGTAAAAAAAAGACCCGAAATAAATCGGGTTTTTTAGTTCTTCACTTCCTTTAAACCGAGAGAAATCAGCTCGGCCTTTAACACATCGATGGCCTCAACCGGCAAAGGCTGACAGCGAACATCATTTCCGGTTGTAAAACAATTTCGCCAACCGTTCAGGATGACAAATTCTCGAGTGCCGGGTTCATCCTCAAGACTGAAATTATATTTAACATATAAATCAAGGTCATTTCGAATGCTGCCGGCAAAATCACGAAGATCATCCTTGAGAGTTTTAAGAATCTGCCAATGAGGAGCAAAACTTGTGATCTCATTAATCTCTCTCCCGTCAATACGTAAATAAAAACAAAGTTCGGACATCTGTCCGGCAACAAACTTTCGCTTGGAACCGGCGATTCCCACCAGGATTGCAGCCTTCGGCATTGATTCCTCCTTTAAATTAACTGGTTAAAGTTAAAACCATTAACTATATTTTGTCAAAACCAAACAAATCCATATCTGCCAATAAAAAAGATTTGTTTGGAAAATTAACAGTTTTATCATAAAATCAACTTCATGGACACTGAAATGGAACCGAAATATGACTCCAAAGCGAACGAAGAACGCATCTACGAAAAATGGCTACATTCCGGTTATTTTAACCCGGAAAAATGCGAAGCTGACGGACACACCAAAAAAGAAGCCGGGGTATTTTCTATCGTCCTTCCTCCACCTAACGTTACCGGCACACTACACATCGGTCACGCCGCAATGCTTGCCGTGGAAGATATAATGGTTCGCTTTGCCAGAATGAAAGGCTCTAAAACTCTTTGGCTACCGGGAACCGATCATGCCGCCATTGCCACCCAGTCCAAAGTTGAATCCATAATCTACAAAAAAGAAGGCGTAAATCGACACGACCTTGGGCGCGAAGAATTTTTAAAACGAGTTGACGCTTATGCCAAAGAAAGCCACGACACAATAACCAATCAAATTCGTAGAATGGGTGCCTCCATCGACTGGTCACGCGAGGCTTTCACCTTGGACGAAAAAAGAAACTTTGCCGTTAAAACCGCGTTTAAACAAATGTATGATGCCGGTTTAATTTATCGTGATTTCAAAGTTGTTAACTGGGATCCAAAAGGACAAACGGTTATTTCCGATGATGAAATTGTTTACGAAGAACGAAAAGCAAAATTCTACACTTTTAAATATTCCGCGGACTTCCCTTTTGCAATCGCCACTACCAGACCGGAAACAAAACTCGGCGATACCGCAGTCGCCGTTAATCCAAATGACGACCGCTTCAAACAATATATCGGAAAAGAATTTGAAGTTAATTTTGTCGGCACGAAATTAAATATAAAAATAATTGCTGATGAAAATGTGGATATTGAATTCGGGACCGGAGCTCTCGGCGTAACTCCTGCCCACAGCCAAATTGACTGGGATATGGCGCAAAAAAATAATCTACCCCTCAAACAAGTAATTAACGAATACGCCAGAATTATTTCCGACGACCCTGAACTCACCGGCAAAAAAACTATTGAAGCGCGCGAGGTTATTATCGACCGACTACGAACCGCAGGACTCTTGGTTAAAGAAGAAGAAATAACCCAAAATATTTCCACCGCGGAAAGAACCGGAGGAATCGTTGAACCACTTCCAAAACTTCAGTGGTTTATTGACGTTAATAAAGAGTTTTCGTTAGTAAACTCAAAAATTAATGGGGTCGCATCCGGCGAACCAACAACGCTTAAAAAATTAATGCGGGCTAGCGTAGAAGGCGGACAAATTAAAATAAACCCGGAAAGATTTGAAAAGGTCTACTACCATTGGATAGATAACCTTCGCGACTGGTGCATCTCTCGACAAATTTGGTATGGCCACCGAATTCCCGTTTGGTATCCGCCCGAGGCGGATTCCCTCCAATCCGGCGGGCAGGAGCCAAGTGCCGATAAGTTTTATGTTGGAGTAAACCCCCCGGAAGATAAAACATGGATTCAAGATCCCGACACGCTAGATACTTGGTTTTCATCCGGACTTTGGACATTCTCAACTTTAGGCTGGCCTGAAAATTCAGAAGATCTAAAAACCTACCATCCAACCACCGTCTTGGAAACCGGATACGATATTATCTTCTTCTGGGTCGCCAGAATGGTTTTGATGTCCGGCTTTCTACTTGGCGAAGTTCCATTCAAAAATGTTTATCTTCATGGCTTGGTCCGCGACGAGAAAGGCAGAAAAATGAGTAAGTCTCTCGGTAACGCCATCGACCCACTGGAACTCTCGGATAAATATGGCGCGGATGCGGTGCGATTATCTCTTATAATCGGAGCGGCCCCGGGAAACGACGTAAAACTCTCCGAAGATCGTGTTCGCGGATACAGAAATTTCTCTACCAAAATTTGGAATGCGGCCCGCTTCGTAATGATGAATAAAGTTGAGCTAGCCGAAACTCCGAAATTAAACACATCCCAAAAACAACGCATCGAAGAATTCTCCGCTACCAAAAAAGAAATTACCGAACACTTGGAAAAATTTGAACTGCACCTCGCCGGAGAAAAAGTCTATCACTACTTTTGGCACACATTTGCAGACAAAGTAATCGAAGAGAACAAAGAATACTTTAAAACCGGCACAACTATCGAAAAACAATCTGCCTACTACTTGCTTGAAAAACTTTTATTAGATTCTCTCAAACTCTTGCACCCGTTTGTCCCATTCGTAACCGAAGCGGTCTATGAAAAGTTCTCCCCAGAAAAACTATTACTGGTTGAGAATTGGGATTAATTTTCTGATATAATTAAATAAATGTTTTTATTAGCCTTAATTTTCGGCATAATTCCAGGACTTTTTTGGCTATATTTTTATCTTCAAGAAGATACCAATCCGGAACCAAAACGATTAATCTTTAAAGCTTTTCTGTTTGGAATAATCGGGGCTTGCGTAGCCCTCGGAATACAACTCCTAATTGTTAATAACTTTCCCAACCTCTCGCTGGATAGCCTGCTTTTTAATAATCAAAGTCAGATTATCGACATTGGCTGGATAGTAATTACCTTACTCTTAATGGCTTTCATAGAAGAAATATTTAAATTCGGCTCGGCTTTCTTTTCGGTTCATAAAAACAAGGATTTCGATGAACCGATTGACGCAATGATCTACTCTCTAACCGCCTCAATCGGCTTTGCGACTCTAGAGAACATCGGCGTTCTGCTGGATCCGCTGGAGAAACTCTCCACAATTCAAAATACTTCAATGCAAGGCGCCGTCATCACCAACGCTCTCTCTATGCTAAGTTTTCGTTTTGTTGGAGCTACCCTTCTCCACGCTTTGATGGGTGCGATTATCGGCTACTTCTGGGCTAAATCTATCAGAGAATTCGGCAAAAAGAGTCTTATCTTTAAAGGAATAATATATGCCACTCTATTGCACGCCATTTTTAACTATCTTATACTTATCTATGGAGGCACCTATATGGAACCGATATTATTTTTACTTGTGCTTGGCTTCTTTGTCCTGAACGATTTCGACAAACTAAAAAATAAAAAAATATAAAATGGACGAAAAATTTTTTAAACCACGACCAATAACCGGAAACGATGAAGAGCTAAACCATCTTTATGAAATTGAGCTGGCGAGAGCAAGCAAACTTGCCGAAAAAAAGGTAACCCTTCCGCCTCCACAAAAAGAATCTTTAATTGCCGATGATCTCGGAGAAGGAGTTTTAACCCTAGACGTATACCGCACTCCAACCGAAGTTATTATTGAATCCGCAATTGCCGGCGTAAATCCGAAAGATATAGATATAGACGTAACCACCGACTCGATTACCATAAAGGGTCAACGCCATCACGACAAGGAACTCAAAGATGAAGATTACGACCTTCAGGAATGTTATTGGGGACGTTTTTCTCGCTCCATTATTTTACCGGAAGAAGTTGATGCCGAATCTGCTAAAGCCGACTTCCGGAACGGCATCCTAACTATCCGCCTGCCAAAAAAGAGCAAACAGAAGTCCAGAAAACTGATTGTCGGAGAGTAACCGCATAAATCTTGCTTTTTTTCAATTTTTGAATTATAGTTACCCTACTAAATAAACATGTTTAAGTGTGCCCAATGTGCCAAAGGATCGGTAGTTCGCGGAAAGCGAGTATTGCTCCGAGGTCACTACAACCCGGTAGAAAAGTCCAGAAAATACCCAAACTTACAGTGGGCGCTTCTTGACGGCAAAAAAGTTAAACTTTGCACCCGTTGCATCCGAACTACCGCTAAAGTTACTAAAGTTAAAGCAAAACCGGACAAGGTAGAAAAAACCGAAAAGACCGCTAAGTAATCAAAACCCGGACAGTCCATGGACTGTCCGGGTTTTTTGTTGTCGGGCTGCCGAGAATTTCACTGCTCCTGAATATATTGCATATATTCAGTCCGCTTTCAGAACCCACGGTTCTGAATAATCTCCTTCACGGGGAACCGGGCTCGGTTCCCCGACCCCCTCCGCTGTTCAATTCCCTGCCTATAAATAAAACAATCCGCCACTAAAGGACGGATTATTTTATTTGTCGGGCTGCAGGGAATTGAACCCTGTCTACATCCACCCCATGGATGCGTACTACCGGTATACTACAGCCCGTAACTGAATTTATGCGCTCTTTAAATATTGCTCGATTAGCTTAATATCCTCAATATCTTTGGGCCTCCCCAATTCTTTCTTAAGCTTCGCAAACTCAACTAAATTCATAAATGGATATCCTTGTATGATATCGGGGTTGTTAATTAACCAATCCACGTCTCCTGTATAGCCTCCGAACGTAAAGTCTGGAAGTATATCTACATCTCCTTTGTTAAGCATAAACCTATTAGTTTTAGTGCATTGCTCGCAAACGCACATTACCCACCCACTCTTCAATAATTTCTCATATAATTTAGGTGTTACAAGTATGTCCAAATCGTGCGCTTCACGCATTCCATGCGCAAACATAGTGCCTCCGGCGACAACGTATTCACCGTTAGGAAAATTTAACTCTTCTAACCTTTTGAATATATCCATATTTTACTAAGTAAAATCACGCTTAAAGTATACAAAAAAACATAATTAAAGTAAAAAAACCAAGGAAAATTTCCTTGGAATTATGGTGTTTCGAGATCCGAAACTTCAAAATACTTCTTAATGAATATCCATGTCTCCGGCCTCATCGTTGATACGCTTCGAATCCCCTTTCGTGTCCGGAACAAATCAAAAATTTTATCCAAAATTCCATGCACTTCCCCGTTGGGATATTTTGAATAAAGTGCTTTTGCCCGAGACGCACCACCGTTGTATGCGGCAGCCAGGAAAAAACCATATTTGTCCGGACTCTTCAGAAAAAGATTTTTAAAATCTTCCGGCATCTCCGAAAGCTTACTATCCAAAACCAGATAAGCCATTTTGATTGCCGATACATGACTATCACAAGAACCGGCGACCGGCGAAGAATTCATCCTCGCTTTCGGATAGAATGATCGCACCTCCTTATAAGTTGACGGCATAACCTGCATAAGGCAAAGCGCCCCGGTACTACTCACGGCCAAAGAAAAAACTTTTTCTCGATTCAGTCCGGCCTGAGTCAAAACTTTATTTACGCAGTATTCCGCACCCATATTCCTGAACTCATCATGATCGATGTGTTCAATCAGACTCAAACGATACAAAATCTCTTCTGGAAAAACTTCGGTGATTAATCTGTCAGGGAATGCCCGCGAATGAACTTTTGACAGATTCAACTCGACAACTGCTTTCCTGATTTCGCCAAACAAGTATGCTTTTCCCTCGGCGACAATTTCCGGCATTGCCAAATCGTCGGAATATGGAACATAAATAAGCTCCCGATATTTCCCCAAAGTAGCACCATTTTTTACTGAAACAATTATATCCTTGCCGGAAAGCACACTTTCATGGCCTCCGTTACAAGTAATTTCAAAGTTGGTATTTACTCCTCCACCGCCGATTTTAACCGCTCGACATCCTTCAGGTGAAGTCACGGTCAACTCGGTACCAGGCAAAATCCTATTATTCCCGGCAGGAAAAATAACCGCAATTCTAACTACTCGCAGTTTATCGTCCGGCATTAATGTAACCCGCAAAACTTCTTTGCCAATAATATAGCCTGAAGTTTTTTTCAGCTTGCTTTGCTTATAAATAAAATCTGGATGCTCATTCTCTAGAAGTTTATTCGCCTCTGCAACTCTCTTCAGATTAATCCTTGGCTCCGAAATATTTTCGGCCAGAAGTGGAGGTCCGCAACCCGCAAGAGCCACTATAAGGAAAAAATTCCTGATATTCATATTTCCTCCTTTTTCAATTAACTAGCTTAATTAAAACAACAAAAACCCGGACAGTCCATGGACTGTCCGGGTTCTAAATTCTTTAGTCGTGCTCTGATTTCCGGAATTTCTTCCAAGGGGGTGAACTCGGTCTCGGCCCAATGGCCGAAACGATAATGTTCCCCATACATAATTGTTTGATCCGAAATCAAAGCAGGACTAACCATATTATAGCATTTGTGGGTAGAAAAAACAGATATAAAATGATACAATAAAGCCGTGAACAAAACTTTAAAAAGAATTATTTTGATAAGCCTTTTCGGGCTTTTTATCATAATTGGAGGCATAACGATTTTTTATGCACAAGGATACCGGTTTGACACCGCCACCCTTTCCATCCAAAAAGTTGGCGCGATATTTATAAAAACCATACCCGGCGAGGCTCAGGTTACTCTGGATGGAGAACCGGTAGATAAAAGCTATTGGCTTTTTAACTCCGGAAAATTGATCCAAGGTCTGTTCCCTAAAAACTATGAAATAGTTGTCTCCCAACCGAACTATTTAACCGCAAAATTGACTATTCTAGTCCTGCCGACGTTGGTCAGCGAACTATCTCATGTTCTGCTTATCCCGGATAAAAACGAGATTATAGCAAGCGATGCTCATCAAGCAGAAAGCGCTCTATCAAAAGATTTTCCACTGGTTAAAACAGCCAACCAAATCCTTTACTTCTCCGGCAGTAAAATCGGCAAATATGAACCGGTCGCCGTCTCAAACGATGGAACGAAAATACTCGTAAGCAATAAAGCAAACCTTTATTTTGTAAAAAAAGACAGAGATGGATTGGTTAACATATCTACCTCAACACTCACTCTATATCCAAAAGATGCAACCTATTTATTCAACGAAAATGAAGAGCAAATTTTGTCCTACACTGCAAACAAAATTTATATAATTCAAGAACGAGCCAAGCCGGCGCTAATTTATTCGGCTTCAAGCACGATAGAAACCCTAACCGTTAATTCCCGCCGAATTGCGTGGCTAGAAAAACGAAACCTTGAACAAATGATAATTGTATATAACAAAACAAACAATAAAATTGACGTTTTTCCGATCGCCGAAGAAGTTAAAATCTCAAAATT
The DNA here is from genome assembly GCA_023244935.1 of Candidatus Liptonbacteria bacterium. Classification (GTDB taxonomy): domain Bacteria; phylum Patescibacteriota; class Minisyncoccia; order UBA6257; family 2-01-FULL-56-20; genus JAHFLJ01. The sequence continues at coordinate 3,202 of JAHFLJ010000010.1, read as the reverse complement.
AAAATGGCAAGCAAATGATCGACTTCTTATTGAAGACGAAAATGGAGATACCTATTCATATTCGCCGGGAAGTTCCGGCCTAAACAAAATTGGCTCACAGACACTATTCACTAAAGACTCTCCGGATTCCAAAAAAATTGCGACCGTAGGGAAAGATCGTTTGGAAATTTTTATGGAAAACGGAAAATATTTACGAACGGAAATCACCTCTTTGGGACTCCCAGAAAAAATTGTCTGGCATCAAGATTCCGGTCATCTGATTTATAAAGCTGGAGGTAAGATATATTTAATCGACATAGACACTCCAATAGTAGAAAATTTCCAGTTAATTGGCACTGCCGACAATTTCTGGTATGACTCCTCCGAAGACTCCATCTATTTGTTGCATAGCGCCAATTTAGAAAAAATTAAACTAAGCAATTAATACTAGCCCCAAGCGAATCTCCTGCCGAAATGTCCCCACGAAGACGTCTCACTCCAAATAACCTTATCCAGCCTTAAAATCTCCCGTATGCCACGCGGAGATAAGTCATAACCGCTTATGATCACTTCCCGGCCATCTACCTCCGCTACGGCCATTACAGGCTCGCGCTTGCCTATTGCATAGGCCAATCTAACCGCGACAAATCTCGCATCATGCTTTTTTAGATAATCAACGGCAATTTTTCTAGCCATATACGCGCCCGACCTATCAACTTTGGTATAATCCTTACCGGAAAACGACCCACCTCCGACCGCGTATTCCGGCCCATAGTTATCCACCACAATCTTCCTGCCGGAAAGACCCGAGTCGGCATCAAATCCTCCAACCGACCATTCCCCCGCCGGGTTAATTAAATATTCATCCGCCACGATAAGACTTTTAACCAACCTCAAAAGCTCCTCTGTTTTAGAATTTTGAAAACTAACTACTACAACTTTCGGCCTTCCGTTTTCAACCGTCACCTGGGTTTTACCGTCAAATGGATATTTAGCATAAACTTTTTGGCATAGCCCGCGAGCTAATTCGTATTCAAGTGGCATAAAATTATCCGCCTCGCGCACTGCATACCCACACATTATTCCCTGATCACCGGCGCCTCCACTATCCACTCCCTGGGCAATGTACTCGCTTTGCTTGGAGAAATATTTATTGATTTTGAATCCATCTCCAACTATTTTTCTAACAACCTCGTCCACATCGAACTCGGCACTGCTCGTAACTTCACCGGAAATTGAAATCTGTCCGTGTCCGCCCATTACCTCAACCGCCACCCGGGATTTTGGATCTCGCGCCAAGTATTCATCAAGAAGCGCATCCGCTATCCGGTCGCAAATCTTGTCCGGATGCATCGGAGAAACAAATTCTGCTGTTTTTATATTCATATTTTTATTTTTACAACGAATAACGATCTAGTGTTTTTATAATAAAAAATCCTTCCGCAAGGAAAGAGTTTCGAAGTTCGACCTTTATCTTTCCCATTTACGGGGCTGGATTTGGCACTTTACCCTCGGGGCAAGTTGCCGGACAGTTTAACGAGCCAGAGCTCTACCTGTCACTCTTGATAATTTATTCAGTTGTATTGATAACTCTAGCAGAAATTAAAATAAAATAAACCCCCACTTTCGTGGGGGTTTATTTTTAACAAAGCCTTCCAGTGAGAAGTCGTCCAGCGAAATTCAGCATATAATAAACTAAGATTTACGCTTAAATCTCATATAAATAAAGAAGCCAATTAAGAAAGCCACAAGAACAACAAGCAATCCGCCGAAGGTTATGTTTAGGTTTACTATTGTCGCGGATAACAAGGATTTATTTTCCGCAACAGCTTCTGGCGGTAATGCCTGGTCTGTTACAGCTACCATCTCTTTTTGTTCCTGATTTGGAGCAGTATCCGAAGCAATATCCGATTCAGGAGTTTTCAAAACTACAACTGGAGAACGTTTCACTATTGAAACTAACGCACTGATTGGCAGGCCAGAGACAATATTCTTGCTTTCGCTATCCAGTGCCATCGAATCTGTAGTAATTTGCATTATTCCATCGCTGACCTTTTTGGCTCGAAAAGTTATCGTACCAAAAAGAGTTTTTGAATTGAATCCACCAGGATAACCGCCGGTTTTAATCAAAATACCGCCTGCATTATCAATTAAATCATAACCAGGCTGAGAAATTGGCATCCAATTATCGCCAAAACTAAAAGACTTAACTTCAAGCAACGCCGGCGAATATTTAAACTCTAATTTCCCGGTATAACTGGCACTATTCTGTGAATCAACAAGGATATTAACGCTAAAATTTTGGCCTTCCGTCACGCTAATATTCGCTGGAGACATAGAAAATGTAGCGGCCGAGGCAAAAGTAGCAGCAGTGATTCCGACAAACACCAAAGCATAAATTAAAAATTTTTTATTCATATTTTTGTTTTTATTTTGACCAGTTAATCATCAAATTATTAAAGTCGAATATATCCACTTTGCCGTCGCCGTTAAAATCACACGTATTTCCCGACCCAACTATTCCCCATTGAATCATTAGCAAATTAAAGTCGAAAATATTTATCCGCCCATCTCTATTTGCGTCTACTTTGCTTATTGCAGTACTCGAAGTACTTATTATTGGCATAGCTGGGGCTAGAGTGGCGCCACCACCACCGCCTTGAATAGATGGAACTATCGGAATAATCGGCAACGTAAATGCAAAATCAATATTTTTTGTTATTGCACTCTCAAATACAACATATGACTGTTGATCCGAACCTTCCGTTTCGTTGCCCCCGTTTAAAGAATTTTGTTGAACTTTGAATGTTATTTGACCAGTCCCCTCTGCAACCACTAATTTTTGCTTAGTTGCTTCCGTATAACCATATATTCCTGGCTCTTGAACAATAGCTTGCCCAGCCAAGATAGCCCCATAATAAGCGCGAATCACGGTTCCAATCGGAGCTGGACTACCGTTAATAGTTATATTTCCCCAAAATGCCATCGGAAAATTTGGAAAAGTTTCTGCTTTCGCGATACTTACACTAAACCAAGCACAAATAACAACCAAAATTAATGTTAATGGATAAATGAATTTAGCAATTTTCATACTCTTTATATTTTATAACTGCAATGAGTTAGCAGAACCAACGATTGGCTGGTTCGGAATTGATTCATCAAGACCAAGATTGGTCCTGGTTCCATCACTCCAGTTAGCACCGGTCAACTTGATCTGATATGA
>JAHFLJ010000025.1 GCA_023244935.1 Candidatus Liptonbacteria bacterium | reverse complement strand
TCGGCGGTAGAAAAGTTGGAGACAGCCGGTAGCTTGAAAGAAAAGACGATTGTTTGTCATTTAGGTAGCGGTTCAAGTATTACCGCCTTAAAAGCCGGAAAGTCTTTTGACACTTCGATGGGATTCACTCCACTCGAGGGACTGCCGATGGGAACGCGAATCGGTGATGTGGACCCGGGAGTTGTAATGGAGTTGGCGCGGAAATTGAATATGTCGATTGATGAAACGGAAAATTATTTAAACAAGGAATGTGGGTTAAAAGGTTTAAGCGGAGGAATCTCTGACGTTAAGAGTTTGCTTAGACTGCAAGAGGAAGGAGATGTGTCGGCTAAGTTCGCGTTGGATTATTTTATCTATCGAATTATAAAATACATCGGAGCATATTCTGCGGCGCTTGGCGGTTTGGATGCTTTGGTGTTTACCGGAGCCATTGGAGAAAGATCGGCGGTAATAAGGGCAAGGATATTGGAAGGATTGGAATTTTTAGGCGCAAGTTTTGATATCGTAAAAAATTCAGAAAATTTTGGCGAAGATATGAAAATTTCCAATGGAGAATCGAAAGTAGAGGTTTGGGTTTTGACTGCCAACGAGATGCAACAGATTGCCAAGGTGGCCATCGAGTTTGGTTTAAAATGAGGAATTTTTTAATAATTTTGATTATTTTGGCAGTGATTTCTGCGGGAGCATATTATTTTTTCATTTACAAAAATAAAGATTATACCGGCAATCTTGGCACTTCCGGTTTTTTGGCAAAATTAAATTTTTTGAAAAATTCGGGAATTTCTCAGAAAAGTGAGGAGTTGAATAAAACTGCGGAAGATTTTAAGGCGAAGGCAGGAGATGTTATCTCCGGATTTTCAAAAACTTTTGATGATACTGTGAATAAAGTATCAAGCACGGTTGCTTCGATTAATACCGAAGTTGATAGCAATAAATTGATTAAAGTAATTTCGGTTTTAAACGGCAATAAAATTTCCGGTTCGGAAGTCGCACCGGTTACGGTTAGTTCCGGCACGGCAAAAGAGGTTGCGGTCTGCGCCAATGTAGGATTGAATCAGCCGACAACTTATTTAATTGATGACCCATTTTATTCGGCGAGTGCCAGTTCAACTTATGATATCGATTGGGGCGACGGCAAATCGGATAAAATGATTTTTACCGCCGGCACCGCGCAAGTTTCTCATATTTATGTTTCGACCGGAGAATTTCTTACAAAATTTAAAGTTGTGAATGAAAAATCTTCCGCCGAAGTCTCGCGACGAGTTTGTGTCAGGTAATTTTTTGTTTTTAACAAAAATAAATTCAAATTGCGGTGGTGTGTCAAGCAAATTAATTTTTTCAGATTATAACAAACATAGTCAGAAATATTTCCTGCTAAAGTCTTTGAAAGAAGTGAGTGAGTAGTAGGATGTTGAAATTGGAATTTTTCGGTAGCTTTAATCGGTAGTCGTATTTGTTAGCGATTGCAAGCGTTATTTGGGGTTGGTGATTATTTTTTACTATATATCGTAAAAAATATTTTTTGCGACGGAACTAGTTTTTAATAATAATTTATTTTATTTTTTTGTTCGGAAATAAAATATTTTGCGAAAAATCTATTTATGCACAGCCTTCGAAGAATTCTATTTGATATAATTAATATAGAAATTAAGAAAAGGTCGTTCATCCAAAAATAATTTTTAAAATGGCAGCAAAAAAGAAAGCAAAGAAGCCAGCTAAGAAGGCAAAGAAAGTTGCAAAGAAAAAAGCAACCAAAAAACGAAAGTAATTTCGCTAACCGAGCACATATAATGTGCTCGGTTTTTGTTTATATCGGTTGCGAGCATAAATATATCGCATAACATATATGTTATGCGATATATTTATTTATGGGTGCAGAGTGCTCGGTGTCGTTTTAGATTAGGTCAGGAGTTTCGCTACGAGAATTGCAATAAACGAGGTTGTCATTTCAACTGCGACTCCCATAGCCGGGCTCGCGTTGAAGTTATTTTTGGAATGACAGAAAATGTGGAATTTTTGGAGAGAGACTAGCGGTTCTTTGCGGATTTTAAAGTAGGCGAATTGCAGAGCGTCCGGAAAAGTTCCCATAAATGCGTAGAGCAAAATAGTCCAGTCGATTTTAAAAGTTAAGCCATTAAAGAATAGTTGGGCAAATATTAAGCCGAATCCAAAATCAAATCCTATTTTGATTAAATCAAATAAGAAATCTTTTCCGATAATAATATCATTATTGAGCGGATCATTTTTATCTTTAAATTTTGAGCGGAGTGGATAGTGGCCGTGTCGGATTGCGTCGACTACGAAGTGACTCATAAATGCAAAAATTATTCCGAACCAGATGTTACTTTTGCCGATTACTTTTCCTACGGCGGCACCGACAATGGCGTGCGTTAAAAGGGTCATGGAAAATATAATAAATGGGAGGCTTGTAAAACGCAAATTGATAGAACTTAGAACATAGAAAAATCAGAAAGTAGAACCTGGAACTTAGAAAATAGAATAACGCAAAAATTGATTCTATTCTAACTTCTAAATTCTAGGTCCTGAGTTCTAGTAATCATTCTAAATTCTATTTTCTAGATTCTACTTTCTAAGTTCTGTTTATGTTATTATTTAAGCATGACAGGATTCCAAAAAGGAGCGTTATTGTTTTTGAGATTGGCTATGGGTTGGTTGTTTTTTTATGCCGGCTATGTTCAGCTGATGGCCGAGAAGTGGTCTGCCGGAGGATATTTAAAAGGCGCGCAAAATTTTCAAGAGTTATATCTTTGGTTAGTCCGCCCGGAGGTTTTGCCAATAATTAGCCAGGTAAATAAGTGGGCTTTAATACTTCTAGGGGTGTCGTTGATTGTCGGCGCTTTTGTAAGGCTGTCGTCTTATTTGGGAATTGTTTTGATGCTTCTATACTATTTTGTTTTGCCATTTCCGGCGCAGAGCACACACGGATTGGTTGTAGATGAACATATAATTTATATTGGAGTTTTAGCGGTGCTTGCGGGTTTAAGAGCGGGGCGATTTATGGGGATGGATTCGCTTTTGAGGACACGATTCGGGTGAAAATAACTTATAACCGGCAACTAATGACTTATAACTAAAGAAAACATGAAACATGCGCCGATACTTTTAGGTGAAATAAAGAAAGAAGCCTCTCCGATTATTGATGTAAATAAGGTCCACCGGGAGCGACTTTCGTTTTTGGAAAAATTTGCCCTAGCCGTAACAAGAAAAGTGGGAACAATGGGTTTTTTCCTGATAATATTCGTTTGGACAGCTTTTTGGATTACGTGGAATACAATTGCGCCTGTGGAGTTTCGTTTCGATCCGTTTCCGGCATTTGAGTTGTGGATAATTATTTCTAATATAATTCAGCTTTCACTTTTGCCTTTGATTATGGTTGGACAAAATTTAATGAATAAACACGCCGAGATGCGCTCGGAGGCGGACTTTGCTTTAAATGTCAGAACGGAAAAAGAGATTGAGGCGATTTTGATGCATCTCGAGAACCAAAACGAAATGCTTCTGGAGTTGTTAAAGCAAAAGAAAGGCGTGAGAAAGGCGATTAACAGAGGATAACTTGTAGCTGAATTTAGAATGCGGAATATTGAATGATGTATTTATTTTAATTGTTTGGGATTTGTGCTAGATTAGGGAGAACTTGTCCCGTTAGAAATCGCGGTCGTGCCAAGTGGATAAATAAGCATTGAAAATAATGATTAACATCATATCGGTCGGTAGTTATAACATATCGCTTGATCGCGACCTATTTCTAACGGGATGAAGGCATTAAAAGGACTATATTTTGGAGCGGGATTTATTGTTCTGGCAGGATTGCTCGAGCTTTCGAGCATTAATATACAGAATTTTTACCAGCAGCTCATGTGGGTTGGTTTGGGGCTCTTGGTGTTTTTCGCTTTTTCTTATTTTGATTGGCAAGTGATTTTTCAGGCGCAGTGGTTTGTTTGGCTTTTTTATATAGGAAGTATCGGGCTATTACTTTTAACTTATTTTACCGCTCCGGAAATTAGAAATACGCGTAGCTGGTTGGTGTTTGGGCCGCTTAGATTTCAGCCGGTGGAAATGGCAAAGGTGGCGTTGATTCTTTTTTACGCGATGTATTTTAGCCGAAGACATTTAAGTATCGCGAGACTTAGCAATGTATTCCTTTCGCTTTTAGTTTTAGTTCCGCTTGCGGGAGTGGTTTTTAAGCTTCCGGATTACGGCTCTATGTTGGTTTTATTTTTTATTTGGTTAGGATTTGTATTGGTTTCCGGCCTTCCTGGAAAATGGATTATGGCCGGGGTGGCCTTAGTTTTGGTTCTTTCGCCGATCGTTTGGACGTATGGATTAAAAGATTATCATCGAGAGAGAATTTTAGGGGTAATTAATCCGGAGCAGAATGCGTTAGGGGTGAATTACAGCGCTATTCAGGCGAAAATTGCGATAGGCTCGGCGGGTCTTTGGGGAAAAGGCTATCATCAAGGGCCACAAACTCAGTTGGGATTTGTAACCGAACCGGAAACCGACTTTATTTTTCCGGCTTTTGTAGAGGAATGGGGAATTATTCCGGGGTTGCTTTTAATAGTTGCATTTGTGATTATGAATATCAGTATTTTACGTATAGGATTATATAGTAGTCAGAACAAAGAAAAATTTATTTGCCTTGGAACAAGTATTGTATTTTCTGCGCACTTTTTGCTCAATATTGGAATGGTAACCGGACTTACACCGGTTGTGGGGGTGCCATTTCCGTTCTTAAGCTATGGAGGGTCGAATATTCTAATGAGTTTTTTCTTAATATCAATCGTTAATGCAATCGGAAGAAGAGCTTAAAGCTCAAAGTTATAGACCACTTATTGTGGTCGCGAGTGGGGTCGGCTTGCTGATTATTTTGGCGGGTCTATTTTTTTCTGCTCTTTTGCCGTATGCCGGAGAGCAAAAAATTTTCACGGTGGAAAAAGGGGAGGGATTTAAGGATGTGGCTAATTCATTAGAGGCAGAAAGTCTGATTAAGTCATCTCTCGCGGTTAAATTTTATATGTTGCTTTCTGCGTCGGCTTTCGATTTGAAACCGGGGGTTTATTTGATTGCTCCGTCTATGGGAGCAATCGATATTATTTCTCTGTTAACTAAAGGGGATAGGCAGATTGAGAAAATTACTTTACCGGAGGGTTCCAGTATCTATGATATGGATAGAATTTTATCGGAAAATTATGTTATGCCTGCCGGGGAGTTTATTAAATACGGCGAAGAAAATAATCTGGAGGGCAAGCTTTTTCCGGACACTTATGAGTTTTTTTTGAATTCAACTCCTGCGGAAGTTGCTGAAAAGATGGAAGAAAATTTTAAAACTAAAGCCGGGAAGTTTTTGGATTTGAGCAAAGCGGAAGATTTGGAGAAATTAATCGTGGCTTCACTTTTAGAGAAGGAGGTTCCGAATATGGAAGATAGACGAATTGTGGCGGGGATAATATATAGACGACTGGCTATTAAAATGCCACTTCAAATTGATGCAACAATCTGTTATCTGAAGGAAATTGAGACCAAGAGTTCAAGTTGTTATCCACTATCTTCTGTTGATTTTAAAATTGATTCACCTTATAATACCTACCTGTATAGGGGGTTGCCGGCGGGGGCAATCTCAAACCCTGGAATTTCTGCGATAGAAGCAGCAATAAATCCCGTTAAAACAAGTTATTTGTTTTATCTAAGTGACCCGGTCACCAAAAAGACGATATTTAGTGAAACTCTTGACAGACACGACCAAAATAGAGTTAAATACTTAAACAAATAAAAGAGGACAAGAATCCCCCTGGTTCTTGGCATTTTCGTCTTTTGTAGGCGCTTCATAAAAGTCAAACCAATAAAAAAATAACAAATGCCTCACCGATTACCGGCCAAGGACTTCTCTAAGTCCAAGCAGTTCATGTATCCAAGTAACCTGAACGAAGTTCAGCTTAGGTCGTACGAATGGTTTCTGAAGACCGGATTGCAGGAGTTGCTGAAAGAAGTATCGCCAATTAAAGATCATACCGGTAAGGAGTTCGAGCTTAGTTTCGAAGAATATAATTTTGGAGAGCCAAAATATGACGAGTTGGCCGCCAGATATAAAGACGCGACTTTTGAGGCGCCGCTTCATATTCGTGTAAAACTTTTAAATAAAAATAGCGGGAAAGTTGATGTTCAGGAAGTTTACTTTGGTGAATTTCCGATGATGACCAATCGGGGAACTTTTGTAATCAATGGAGTTGAGCGCGTGGTTGTTTCTCAGCTTATTCGTAGCGCCGGTGTTTATTTCACCGCAAATCAGTGGAAAGACCGAAAACTTTTTGGAGCCAAAGTTATTCCTAATCGAGGTTCTTGGTTGGAATTTGAAACCGATATCGACGGCTTTTTAGGCGTAAAGATTGATCGACATCGTAAGGTTGCCGTAACCGATCTGCTTAGAATCTTCGGAGCGGATGAAAATTACATAAAAACAAAGTTTGCCGATATTGATACCGGCTTAGTTAATTATATAGAGGCGACACTTAAGAAAGACGGAGCAACTAACGTTGACGAGTCATATTTGGAAGTTTATCGAAGAATGCGCCCGGGAGATCCGGCAACCGTGGATGGCGCTAAAGGTTTAGTGGATGGAATGTTCCAACGTTCCGACCGATACGACCTTTCTGCGGTTGGGCGTTTTAAAGCGAATCAGCGTTTGGGATTCGATAACAAGAAAAAACAGAACATGCTTTTGGATTTGGTGGATTTAACCGCAATTATTAGAGAGATAATCCGACTCAATAATACTCCGAATGCAAAGCCTGATGATATCGATCACCTTGGGAACCGACGCGTAAAAGCGGTTGGAGAACTTTTACAGGGAAGATTGCGCGTGGGTATCGCGCGACTTCGAAGAATCATTCAGGACAGGATGTCTACTTTGGAAAAAGAGACTATTGTTCCTGCTCAATTAATAAACTTCCGGCCGATTGCGGCGGTAATTAAAGAATTTTTTGCATCCTCCCAGCTTTCACAATTTATGGACCAGGTTAATCCTTTGGCTGAATTGGAGCACAAACGACGTTTGTCTGCTTTAGGTCCCGGAGGCTTGACTCGGGAAAGAGCCAGTTTCGAAGTCCGTGACGTTCACAGTTCTCACTATGGACGTATTTGTCCTATTCAAACTCCGGAAGGTTCAAACATCGGTTTAATTGCATATCTGGCAAGTTTCGCCCGTGTTAATGACCTGGGATTTTTAGAAACTCCTTATATGAAGGTTAATAA
>JAHFLJ010000009.1 GCA_023244935.1 Candidatus Liptonbacteria bacterium | reverse complement strand
ACGTTTCCGAATTTGGCAGTGTAGACGAGATGAAAAAAGAGCTTGAACTGAAGAAAGAATACAAGTTCGAAGTTTCCTCCCTTAAACCGGACGAAAAGAGAATGATCTTGAAGATGAAGAAATAAAAAACTGCCATTCCCGCGAAGGCGGGAATCCAGAATAAAAAATTCCCCTTTCGGGGGATTTTTTATTCTTATCTTTTTCGAATATGCCACCATCCGGAAATCTTACCTCTGGATGCGCCAGATCCTCCGAACGAAAGCCATAGGAGTATTAGTCCACGAACCGTTAAGATGATTAACCTTTCCCGGCATCAGATTCGGCCGTGATCCACCGATCAGGGTTTGCCTCGTCAGCGCCTACGCGGACTCCGAGTAACGCGATTTCGACATCCCCCTTCTTTTTGGAATTAATTTTCGCTTTACCTCCGAGGAGTATCTTAATAATTTTATTTTCTTTGATACTTTCAATCTCTGCTGCTTTTTCGGCAACAGACGCTAGCGCGATATCGGCTATTCCGTCCGAGATTGCCTTATCTCGAAACTCTGAAGAAATTGAGATGCAATCGTTAAAATCTAGAAGGTATCCAATAAACATACTACATTCAAAGACTGAGCCCTGATAAGTTATTTTGAGTTTTACGCCATCCGGCAATTTATTATTCATATACTTATTATAACCACCCTCGCTCCCCCCCCTGCAAATGTGAATATGGTCGGTTGCAATCAATAGCAGAAATGATGAGAAACGTAATCCCCGCGTAAGCGGAGCCCCGTAATTAGCTGAAACACAATCTTTCCTGATTATATAACAAAACCGCCTACCCGGCGGTTTTGTTAATTCTTAATAGTCTATCTCCCTACCCTCCATATCCCATTTATATTCTTGGTATTCCCCATAGTCTTTATATAATCCAGATAATCTTTGGAAACGACTGTTCAATTTTTCAGCAATTATTTTATTATTGGCTGCATCTCCAAACACAGCTTTCACCTTATCTACATCGAAAGGAATCTTTTGCTTCATTGCTTTTATCGCTAAATCATATAATTTAAAAATCTGATCTCGTGCTGCGTCTTGATTCTTGACTCCCTGCTCTTCATACTTTTTAATGTGTGCGGCGATGCCTTCTAAAACTTCTTCAGGAGAAGTGGTGTATTCGCTTTCGGCTGCCCCTTCTTTCTTTTCGCCATTGTTTTCAATGGGAGGCGCTTCGTTTAGTTCGTCGGGCGTGGACGGCATTGACTCAAATCCCATATCTGTATTTTATTTTTTGGTTTAACCTTTTGATTCATTTTAATACCCCCCCCCGCAAAGTCAAACAGAGATAATAGTTAGTGATTAGCCAATAGCCACTAGGCAAAACAAAAATCCCCTTCCGGGGATTTTTGATTATTCCTATTTCGCGAACAAAAGCTTGTTTACAAAAGTAGTTATCGGATCCATGTCCGGCCCGTAGACAATCGTTCCTCCGAGAGCTCCGGTTATAACCAATCCCGTCACTCCAACTAAAGCCAGCGCAACCAGCAACCAGCCGGAGAATATTTTAGTTACGAAAATCAAAGAATTGCTCCAGAATTTTTGGCATTTGGAAGACCTAATTTTCTCTCCAAACAATTTGTCGACCACTACAAAAAAATATCTAATGCCCAAAATCAGAAAAATTGCCGTTGTTAGCTGTGAAAATGTCTCATGCATCCTTACGAGTTCGCTTTGGTCGCGGTGAAATTCAGCGGCCGATTCTCCTGTCTCTAACGAAGCGAGAGCTCCGGCAACTCCGACGAATAGAAAAGATGCTTTTATATAAATCCAAGCTGTGAAGTCTTTAATCTTTTTGATTCGGACTAACTCTAGCACCGCATATATCGCAAGTAGCGCTATTGGGAAATGCACAAAAAGTGGGTGGATATTCATGTAAATATTTTAGCATGTGAAATAATTGCTGACCAATAGCACACAAATAAAAATCCCCCTTCCGGGGAATTTTTATTTGTGCTGTCTATTCGCCTTCCAAAAGTATTTTCTTTTTTTGCTCGACGGACATAGCATCTATAAAAGAATCTACCGCCGTCTTGGGCACAACGCCGGCATACCCGATTTCTGCATAAACACCAGTGAGCTTGTCTATAGCAAACCCTTCTAATTTTTTTCTGGCCGCCTCCTCCGCTGACTTGTTAATCTCTTCAAGTTCGTTATTTCTTGCTTCTTCCGCGGACTCCGCCTCTAAGCGAGCGGCCTTTGCCCAGTCCGCTTCCTGCTCCTCCTGTCCCTCCAAATTTGGTTTTTCGAAATTCATTCTGCTTTATCTTTTTTTGTTTAACCCTTTAATCCATTTTATTCTCACTCCGTGAAAAGTCAAACGAGAATTCAGTGCGCGAATTATTTACCCTTCGACTACACTCATGGCACGCCTACCTCTTCCAAAGGTAATTTGGATTATATCACCTCTCTTGTCGCTATTAATTTAAATTTGTTTGTGCCGGGCCCCAGAGTCCCTGCCTGCCGGCAGGCAGGGAACTCGGGCACGCCTACCTCTTCCAAAGGTAATTTGGATTATATCACCTCTCTTGTCGCTATTAATTTAAATTTGTTTGTGCCGGGCCCCAGAGTCGAACTGGGCACGCCTACCTCTTCAGGGTAGCGCTCTACCGATGAGCTAGCCCGGCAATTATTTTATCTCTCAGATCCCTTCCCTCTCCACTCTTCCAAAACTTTTCTCGCTCTCTAGCATGCTTTAACGATTCACATTTTTCAACGTAGACCAAAACCCATGGCTTTTTAGATTTTGTGCTTTTGGTATCGTTTTTATTATGCTCATAAACTCGCCTGTCTACATTTTTACTTAGACCGGTATAATATGTCCCGTCTTTTTCGCTTTTCAAAGTATAAACGCAATACATTTTGCAATGCCGTTTATAGCGCTCCCTGCCTGCCGGCAGGCAGGCCTGCCAACGCCGTTCTGGCAGGTACCGATGAGCTAGCCCGGCTATATTGGCTAGATTCCAGAATAGCAGAAACAATTTAGAACTTCAATATAAAGAGGAGTCGCGAGCACTTCCCAACTATTCACCATATATCATCTTGTCCAAAGTGGGCGGCACAGGATTCGAACCTGTGACCTCTTCAGTGTAAATGAAGCGCTCTAACCAACTGAGCTAGCCGCCCACTTCAAACAGGATTTTGTCGGGCTGCAGGGAATTGAACCCTGTCTATGTGTTCCCAAAACACACGTACTACCGGTATACGACAGCCCGTATTCTCTAAATCTTTAGCGGGACAAACCCACAAGAGACCAATGGCAACCCCTTTAAATTATACTATTTTTGATTTAGAATCAACGCTGGATGAAATTCGTCCCCGTAGTTCAACGGATAGAACGACTCCCTTCTAAGGAGTAGATCGAGGTTCGATTCCTCGCGAGGACACATTAAATAGAATAACCCGAAAGGGTTATTTTATTTTCGAGGAGGAAATAGAACTGAAAGATGGGGTTGGGAGGAGTAGAAAATATAGAAAAACATTGCCCCGCCTAGTGGGTATTTTCCTTTTTAATTAGCTATAATATCTTTAGTAGATTTGAAACTAAGGAGGCAATATATGTCTTTCCAGCTTGCGCTAGCTATGAGTATTCTGCTTTCGCAAAACACGTTTATAATCACTCGTGACAATAATCCCCTCAAGGGGAATATTGAATCGCTACGATATCAAAATGCCAGGATTGATTCCTTAAAAATCCCGAGAGTTAAAACGCATCAAGACATAAGAACTTTTTTGGAGACCGGAAAACTTTCGCGCGTTTTAGATGTGATGCCTGGATACTACATCCATCCGTCGGTAGATCCGAAGACAAGATTTCTACGGCCGGAGGCAAAAAGATATCTCGAGTGTCTCGGAGAAGATTATTATCACAACTTCCGCAAACCGCTGAAAATAACTTCTATTTGCAGAACCGAAACCAGGCAGAAACAGCTTTATCAGACAGGTATCAGTTTTGCAGATGCGAGCAGAGGAGAAATACAATCGGCACATCTTGCCTGCACCGCCTTCGACTTTTCGATAAACGAAATGACGCCAGAAGAGATTTTGTTCTTGTCGAAATATCTAGTGAATGATCGGGCTAGCGGAAAAATTGACGCCTTTCTGGAAATTCTTTCACGCCACTTTCATGTAGTCGTATTTTAAAAAGAGCCTCAGGGCTCTTTATTATTTGGTGTTCAACTTGTAAAAATTTTCCAAAAGTTTAGAAACCAAAATCGGGCCGGTTCCGCCCGGAGTAGGGGTGTAAAAATATAAATACTCTTCAACAGAATCCAAATCCAAATCGCCGGAGATTTTACCTTGTTCATTTTTCCCATAACCGAAATCAATAACCCCGCCATCTTTTTTTAACATATCTTTTTTAATTATCCCGGCAGTCCCTACTCCGCTAATAACCAAATCCGCGCTATTTAATAACCCAAAATCGCTCCCTTTATCCAAGACGATTAGCTCCTTCACTTTTCCGGAAAGCCAAACTGAAATCGGCTTGCCGATTAACTGGCCAGGACCGACGACTGCGACAGACGCGCTACTTAAATCAATCGGCACCTTCCGTAAAATCTCTTCAACGGTTCCGACCGATGGAGGAGAGGCTTTGCCACGTCCGACATAGAATGATCCGAGGGCTCGCTCGCCCAAAACGTCCACGTCTTTATTCGGAGGGATGACGTTTAAAATATATTGCGCATTGATTTGTCCCGGAAGCGGAAGTTGAACAATTACTCCTCCACAAGATCTATGATTGGCGATTTTTAAAATTTCTTTGCGAAGAACGTCGGTTGACATACTTTCCGGAAATTCATAAATTCTGAAGTCAACGCCAATCTCCTCGGCGGTTTTCTTTTTTTGTGTTAAAAAACTCTTGGAAGCGCTATTGACCCCAACCAAAATTCCGGCCAAAAATTTTTGGGGCAGCCGCCCGTTTTTTAGCCTAGCCAAGATTTCGCCTGAAATTATTTTCCCGTCAATTTTCATTTTTTAAATAATACCCCTATAACCAGTCCAAAAACAAATTTGGCTACATCAAACCCATAATCATTCTGGCGGTTTTTTCGGGGTCGTGGCGAATAAATCCGTGACTACGCAATAAATCCCCGACCAGTAACACCGGCTTCCCGTTAAATTTGTCTCTATCCAGCTCGACGAAAGCAGAGTGTTCGGTTGTATATTTTTTTAAACGCGAGGGTGTCGGCTTTTTGTCATTTGCCAAAAAATAATCAAGGGTTCCCGCCGGAATATACTTGTTAATTGTTTCCAAAAAATCGTGTGCCGTAAATCCGTTAGTTTCTCCGTGTTTTGTCATTAGATTAGAGACGTATACAACTACTCCTTTAGTTTTTTGAAGCGCTTCGGGAACTCCTCCAACTAAGATATTCGGCAAAATGCTCGTATACAAATCTCCGGGTCCAATAATGACAATATCCGCTTCCAAAATGGCTTGCTTCGCTCTGGGATTTATCTTCGCGGGAGAAGATAGCCAAACTTTCGTTATCTTAATTCTTCCGTCGTGAGCCGGCGTATCTATGTTCGATTCCCCTTTTATAATCTTCCCGTTCTCCAGCTCGGCTAAAAGTCGAGGATTGTCCAGGGTTACCGGAATAACCTCTCCGTTTACCCTAAGTATCTTTTCGGCTTCCTTTATCGCTTTCTCAAAATCACCGGTAATCCGCTCCAGGGCGGTTAACATTAAATTCCCGAAACTATGTCCAATCAACCCCTTCCCCTCCTTAAACCTGTAACTAAATAACTCTGAAAGTATTTTGTCGTCGGTTTCCGAAAGCGCTATAAGCGAACGGCGGACATCTCCGGGAGGCAGTATTCCAAAATCTTCCCGCAATATACCGGTTGAACCGCCGTCATCAGCCATGGTTACAATTGAAACAATGTTATCGAAATATTTTCTTAAACCGGTCAAGACCGAGAATATCCCGGTCCCACCCCCAATAACAACTATATTTTTCTGACGAGAAATCATTTGTTATCAGTTTAAGGGATACCTCACAAAAAACAACCGGCATAAAAAAACCGCATACTCCCGCTTATTGGCGTGAGCAGATGCGGTAATAAATTCTAGTTAATCTTCGCCCCCCGAAAGATCCAGGAAGGCGCTTAATCCATCAAAAATAACTTTCCCATCGGCGATAATTTCTCCGATTTCAAAATCATCCCAGCCAAAGGAATCTTCTTTGACCAAAAAAGTCCATCTGGCCCCTACTTTTTCGGCAGATCCCTGGATAATTCGAATCTCGTCACCGAAAATGCCGACAAAAGAACTGCGAGGGACGTTTGCCTTCGCTACTCCGCCCCGAAGTTTGATTCTGAACGAGCCCGAGCGTCTCCAGTTTTTGAGGTGTTCTTTGTCGCTCATCATAAACCTCCTCTAAAATGTCCTACTCCCAGGATATACCTTTTGAAAAAAAATTCTAGCGACCTTGTCTCTCTCTATTTTCTGGAATAAATTTTATCCAAAATTCCATAGCGTAGGCGCCGGAAACACCAGCCTGTCCGGAAAGAAGTCCTTTTGCGGTAAAACCAATTTGAACTTCTTTAATTTTTGTGCGATCTATTTTTAATTTACCCGGCATCGCCGAATATAGGCACTCGACATTAATCCCTTTTTCCAAGCCAACGGTCTTTCCGATAAACTCCGCCGGATTGGTAATGACGCTGGATTTAAAAGAATACGCGCAGACCGGATTTATTTTATAGATAACCGCGACCGCTTTAATCGGCGAGCCTTGTTCTCTAGCTAAAACAATTCGTCAACTCCAGTTATTCCAAAAGTTGATTCCCCGTTTACAACCGATTATTTTTACGGATTTATATAATAAAATGATACACCCGTCCGATAAATATGCTCTCCTCCCTGTGCGAATATGCCGGGGTTGATTAAAAAACCGCCCTGGCGGCTTAACGAAATTTGAGAGCTTAGAATGATCTGCCTGTCGACAGACAGACTTGCTCAATTATAAAAAAGTTAAGCAATAAGCTTAGCGAGAGGCTCTTCCCAGCTAAAACATGTCTCTCTGCCTTTAATTTTACGAAAAGCTTTAATACAATCGGGGTTAAGTTCGGCATACTCTTCAAGGATACTAACGGTCGCTTCCATAAATCCACCAACCGTGCCATCGGAGTCGTCAACACCACCCTCGCATAATTTTTTATCAAGTCGCAAAAGTATCTCAATAAGCAATTTTGTAGTTTGTTCGTTTACCGGTAACTCGGAAACAATTTTGGCTAAACGACCGCATCCCTCACTTAAAGAATCTTGATAGGCAAACCATGTCCGAGACGGACCATTGTAAGCTTTAATGTATTTCATTGCCGAAGAAATTGATTTTTTAACTCTATCTAAATCTTCCTTGGTCAATTCTCCCAGTTTTCGACTACACTTTGGTTCCGCTATCCCTGTTTTGTCATCGTGGCTCAGCTCCTGCCCACCCATCACGGCATAAATCGCCACAGCCACCAAATGCTTACAAAGCACACCGGTTTGACCGAGATAGCACTCACAGTGACCATAATCATAATGGCGAACTTTGACTGAAACTCGATATGGCTTAGTCCCTAAAACGATAGCTGAATAATAATTAATGTCCTCTTTAAATTGTGTAACCTTACCGGCCTCGTAGAGAGATACCGCTTTTGTAAAAGTTTGTGGATCGGTGGCAAATTTAATTTTATCTAAATTATATTTTGGGACCATGTTTTTGCTGTTTAATATTTTCTCGGTCGGGGAAATTCTACCAAAAAACCTCGCGTGAAAAATAGACTTGTATCGGCAGTAAGCCATCTTTTTCTTGGTACCGCCAACAAACTCATCACTGTATTTTGGCCTTTGATGAAAGTTTCTTTTTTGGTTTTGTTGGCGATTTCCATATTGAATGAGAAAATTAGATTAATAAAAAGTAATCTAACGGAACTTTAATAACATTGGCATCTTCTAAAAGAGTCAGGGAGTTCCGACAAACCACTACGCCATATTTAGCAGAACCGACCTTTTTCATAGTACTTCTAACCTGCGTGCCAAGTTTTTCACCCATGCCTACTTCAATTGGGATTATATTCTTTTCCGCAATAGTTAGAATAAAATCGGCACCACCCTTTGAACTATCGTGATTCAAGGCACCTCGACTGCTGGCTACAAACTCACGATATAAAGTCATGGCAACAATATCTTCCATTAATCTACCCTTTTGTTGAGCAAATATCTGCGGATTGCCGGCAACCGACAAAAAAGCCGATCGCATAGCTGATGACATAAATTGATATTTAGACGGCTTTCTTACTTTTTTTGTGTTAGAACCATACGGCATAACTCTTATCAATAGTTCGGCTTGCTCTAACACCTCAAGAATACTTGAAATTGTATTAACACTGGTTTCAAGCGTTTTAGCTAAGTTTTGTACACTCAAAACTTCAGACTCGGTTAGCAGAAATAAAACCCTTTTAATATAACCGATGGTTTTCAGATCAAAACGGCCAAGACTTTGTACATCTTGATTGATAACCTTATCGAGCAATAGAGTTATTGTTTGATAGACACGAGCTTCGTCCTTAATCCTAATTGCGAATGGGAGCGTACCAATTTTTAAGTACTCATCAATGTAATGACGATCTACTTGCGACCAGAAACTAAGCACTGACTGCTCAAAGCTTTTTAATTTATCATAAGCTTCTTTTGCCGATTCTGATGCAAACAAAGCATCTTTGATGTTTTTCTTTAAGCCAGTGATAGGATACTTGCTATCTTTAATCATTAGGAACTCGCAGAAGCTTGTTGGAAATAACTTCTCAAAAATCGCTCGACGAATAACATCCGGGTTTGTTTGCAAAGAAACAGCCGAGGAACCACTGCAAGCCACGAAAACTTTATTTGATCTGTCGTAGACAGTTTTTAATACGGATGCCCATTTTGGATCATACTGTGCCTCATCAATAAAAATAAATAACGGCTTGGTAAGTTTTTCGAAACTCTCACCGATTATTTTTTCATAAGCAGACAAGACATCTTTAAGAGATGAGCCAAGAACATTCACCACTTCATCAAGTGAAATATAAAGCATTCTTTGCTGGCCAACTTCTTGGTAGTGATTAAGGAATAACTGGGCAAGGATTGTGGTCTTACCAACACCACGCAGGCCGGGAATAATTATCCAGCGATCTCGAGCTTCCGGATTATGCAAAAAATCCCTCAAATATTTATCAACTTTAATATAAATATTTCTTTGAGGATACTTTTTGCCTTGCTCATCTTGCACATAGGACTGTAGCCGGAAAGGGGCTTGGACGAGCTGATTTTGTACATATTTAAGCGTTTCTTCCATATATTTTATATACTTTTTAAATGATATAGTAACATCACTTACTATATTACTCTAGTGATATAGTAAAGTCTAGTGCCTGTTTCTCCCCTAAAATAGAGGCTTTTTATAGCCATTTACTAAATTGGTGTTGGCTGTATTTTACGTATTTCGGCAATAGGACAATAGTGTCTCAATATTAAAAGGTAAACTTTTTGCACACTTCCGATAAATTTTCAACAGTGCTATAATAAAATCAACAATTTAATAATTTTCGCCTCAAGGGGCGACCTGAATGGTATTCCGTGCTCAAGGGCTCGTGATTCGTTATCACTTCTTGTGGCGATTGTTTGTTGGCCATCTTCGTCCCATGATTGTCAATTAAAAACATCCTAATTGAGGATGTTTTTGTTTTTTGGGGTGTCTGATGGGAATCGAACCCACATTACCGCTGCCACAGAGCGGCGCTTTACCACTAAGCTACAGACACCATCGTATTCTCCTATAAAATCTTATATCGTTTTGCCGTTATATTCCAGATAGTGACAATTTTTACATAACCACTTCAGATTATCTATGCGATTATTTAGTCGATTCGAGTTTTTGGGATGAGCTACCAAAGCCGTTTTATCTGCAAATCCACAACTTGAACAAAAAGGAAAAATCTCGGCACGGGCCATTATCGCCCGATAGACACTAAGGCTGGATTTCCAGTTTACATGCTTTTCCCATATTAGTAAATAACTATTCTTCCGGGCTACAAAACACGATTTATCACAAAAATATCTTTGGTTTTTAGAAGTTAGAAGCTCTTTTTGACGGCGATAGATACCCTGCTTGCATGTTGCGCAACCGACAATTTTGCCGTTTAGAGCCCCTTTGTTGTTACGGACGAGAGAATAATGCTTTTATCCCAGCCCCTTCTGATATATCATGGTTTGGCGTAGAAATCAGCTTCCCATATTTTACATTTAAGCTGAGGCACATGTGTATGCTAGCAAGTATTTATATTTTAAGACGTCGATAGTTTGTTGTATATGTATCTCGTCACATCGCTCTTCGCCTCGTTGGTCCGCGCCGGTTGTGATATGATATACATTCCATGGATTACGTTTCCGGATTTTTGGCGAATTTAATGGTTAACTACCCCCTATTAACTTATCCGGGGCTTTTTCTTTCTATAATAATTATCGGTAATCCGGTAACTTTTTCCACCTTCTGGCTGGCATTTCAGGAACAGTTTAGCTTCTCAACAATTGCTTGGCTTGTCTCTTTTGTTATTTTGACGGATATCTGCGGTGATTTAACCTGGTACTACATGGGAAAAAAATTACGCGGAACGCCGTTTGGAGAGAAGTTGCACTCAAGGATACCGAAGGCAAAAGATATTGCCGGCCACCTAGAAAAACACGGAGGCAAGTGGGTATTCCTCGCCAAATATATTCCATCTTCAACCTTCGCAATAATATTTTCCGCCGGATGGGTCAATGTTCCTTTTAAAAAATTTATAAAATCTTCTATGTTGGCAATCTTTAGTTCGGTAATTATTATCGCCGGACTTACTTTTGGCCTTTCCTCCGGATTCAACGCCGTTGAAGCAAAAAATATTTTTAATAGAATAGAGCATTTACTGGCGGCGGGTCTACTTTTATTCTTAATTATTACCTCCATCTCCGGGAAACTTATTGCTAAATATTTGCATAAAAAAGAAGATGGAGGGGTTTGACCCCGCAGTGAATCCGGCACCTGTTTTTCCGCGTGCTAACCAAAAATAATCTTCGGGGGTTCATATTAAAAAAGAGATTTTTTTGTCTGAAATCGATAAAAAACATTTTCGCCGGATCTACTACAGGGTTTGATTCTTCCCCGCTATTCGACTAGACTTTAAATAAATTAACAATTAAAACTTATGAAACCATTTGCTAAAAACATTTTTTGGGCGGTTGTAATTCTCGTTGTAGTTTCGGCGATTTTTGCCGAATTCGCAGGAAATACAGAAAAAATTCAAAAACTCACGCTTAGTGAGTTGTCTTCAAAAATTGAAGCGGGAGAAGTTAAAAAAATATCCGTGAGCGGAAATTCCATTGAGGCGGTGTTAAAAGATGACACCAAGGCTGAAACTCAAAAAGAAGGAGAGGCTGGCCTGACCCAAACTCTTAAAAACTTTGGCGTGTCCGATGAAAGGCTTCGCGCGGTAGAGATTAGCATAATGGACGAAAGCGGTTCTAAAATATTTTTGACAACTGTCTTGCCTCTGCTTATCCCGATATTAATTATGGGAGTATTTTTATGGTTTTTATTCCGACAGGCAAAAGGAGGAGTTAACCAGGCATTTAGCTTTGGGAAGTCAAATATGAAACTTTCCAATTTCAAAAAAGATAAGACTACTTTCGCAGATGTCGCCGGGCTAAAAGAAGCTAAAGAAGAATTAATTGAAGTTGTAGATTTTTTGAAAAATCCCAAAAAATTTCTGGATTTAGGCGCGAGGATCCCGCGTGGAATTTTGCTTTTTGGCCCCCCGGGGACCGGAAAGACCTTACTGGCCCGCGCAGTCGCCGGAGAGGCCAGTGTCCCGTTCTTTAGTATTTCTGCCTCGGAATTTGTAGAAATGTTTGTCGGAGTCGGAGCTTCAAGAACTAGGGATGCCTTTGCGGTCGCAAAGAAGGCGTCACCGGCAATAATTTTCATTGATGAAATTGACGCGGTCGGCCGACAACGCGGTACCGGAATGGGAGGAGGCAACGACGAAAGAGAACAGACCCTGAATCAAATATTAGTTGAGTTGGATGGATTTGATCGAGATACTCAAGTAATTGTAATCGCCGCCACTAACCGGCCGGATGTTTTGGATCCTGCCCTGCTTAGACCGGGGAGATTCGATCGCCACGTAATTCTGGATTTGCCGGACATCAATGATCGAGAAGATATATTAAAAATTCATTCCAAGGACAAACCGTTGGTGCCCGGAATTGATTTCAAAAAAATTGCCCAAAGAACTGCCGGATTTTCCGGCGCGGATTTGGCGAACTTAATGAACGAGGCCGCGCTTATGACCGCCAGAAAAAATAAAAAAATAATCGAAGAAAGAGAGATTCTTGATTCGGTAGAAAAAGTGATACTCGGACCGGAAAGAAAAAGCCGAACAATCTCCGCTAAAGAAAAAGAAATAACCGCCTATCATGAAGGAGGCCATGCCCTGGTCTCGGCGTCACTCGAAGGGTCGGATCCGGTGCATAAAATTTCGATTATCAGCCGAGGATTGGCCGGAGGGTATACACTTAAACTCCCCGATGAAGACCGACATCTTAAATCTCGGGCGCAATTCTTGAATGATTTGGCGATGATGCTCGGCGGGTTCGTTTCCGAAAAGCTAACCTTCGGAGATGTGACCACGGGGGCCTCTAACGATTTGAAAGAGGCCACTGCCCTTGCCAGAAAACTTGTAACCAAATATGGAATGAGTGAGAAGTTGGGCCCGGTTACTTTTGGCAATACCGAAGAGATGATTTTCTTGGGAAGAGAAATGACTACCGAAAAAAATTATTCGGAAGAAATTGCCCGGCAGATTGACGGCGAAGTTTCAAAATTTATTCATGGCGCCTACGAGACCGCGACCAAAGTTTTGACGGCGAATAAAAAAGCATTGGAGAAAATTGCCGAGACTTTAATCGAAAAAGAAACGATAGAGAAAGAAGAGTTTGAAGAACTGCTTAAGCCGTTCAAGATAAAAATTCTAACTGCCTAAACCTACCTTGCCCGCGTTAATACTCGTTGGTTAAATTACCCCTGTGCCCAAATAGGTGTGAAGGAGTTAGATATCTGTTTTTTTGTGCGCATTCCTGCCTGCCCGCCGAAGGCGGAGACTTGAGCTCACCGAATACGGAACGTGTATGTCGCCGAAATGCTTGCCTTTGTGGGCCAGGAAGGACTCGAACCTTCGATCGTCAAGGTATAAGCTTGATGCTTTAGCCGCTAAGCTACTGGCCCAACACGCTTAATAGAATACGCTTTTGAGGCGTAGTTTTCAAGAAAATTTACTTTGATATTGCGTCAAACTTCTCCATCGCCGAGATTGCAGACTGGTTAAAGGTGTTGATAGCCTGAACCTCGTCGTTTATTTTTGAAATTAGAGAACTAACTTTACCGCTCTCGACATATTGATTTGTAAATCTTTGGCGCAAAACATCGAGGAGCTGATACACATAGTCGCTGTAATTGATCAATCGGCTAATTAGCGCCAAACGATTACTCACCGAGTCAAGAACTGCTTGCTTGGCCTCTTCTTCTTTTATTTTTGGAAGAGACGAAGTCATCTTTTCCATCTCCGCGGAAAGGTCAACTGCTCTTGCTCTTATTTCTACGCTTTTAGTTGCCAACTCGGTAGTTTTTTGGAGCGCCTCGGTTAAATTTCCGCTTTTATCCAACTCGTTTATTTCTTTGAGCCTAGAATTTAAATCATTGGAAAGCCCGACTATTTCTTGAGAAATTAATGCGCCTCTCTCGCGGGCATCGCTGAAATCTTTTGGGGTTCCAAAAGCGGATACTAAAATTACCTTATAGGTAACATACCCGACGATTACTATAACCACAAAGCCAATATAAAATTTATTTTTTCGGCTCATTGATTGCTCTATTCTATATGCAAATGACCCTAAAAATCAATCCCATAGACTACTCCACAGGTTGTCCACAACCAATAATTTGATCTCTATGATCCGGACAAATTACAACACCTAGTCCTTAAGAATTGGGTGTTGTAATTTATGAGCGGGCGAAGGGAAAATCTCACATACTCCGCATTGGGGAAACTGTCGTTTCCTCATCCCTTTTCGAGTGTTCGATTCCCTAGGCTACAGATACAACTAAAAAATGCCAACATGAGGTCGGCATTTTTTAGTTGATGAGCGGGTGAGGGGAATCGAACCCCTGGCTTCAGCTTGGAAAGCTGAGGTATTGCCATTATACGACACCCGCCTCCGCCAAGGCTTCGGCGGGCACAGCCCGCTTAACCCCCCTGACGTAACGCTAAAGCTTCGGCGGGCACAGAGCCCACCATATCCTCGGTAGCGCAGTGAGGAATTAGCTATTGCGATTTAGTAATAATAGTAATTCCGACCAAAAAATTCAAGCCTGATATAAAAAATACCCGGATAGTCCATGGACTATCCGGGTATTTTTATCTTCTATTTCTTCCCTTTAATTACCTCATCAATCAGTCCGTAATCTTTTGCTTCTTGCGCGGTCAGATAGTAATCGCGATCGGTGTCCTTCTCTATTTTAGAGATTGGCTGACCGGTGCTCTTGGAGAGAATTTGATTCAGTTTGTCTTTAATCTTTAAAATCTGCCTAGCAGTAATTTCCACTTCGCTTGCCTGTCCTTCGACTCCTCCCATTACCTGGTGAAGCAAAATCTCCGAGTTCGGAAGGGCGAACCGCTTTCCTTTTTTGCCACCACCGAGAAGCACTGCGCCCATTGACGCGGCCATACCTACACAAATCGTGGAAACGTCCGGCTTAACGTGTTGCATGGTATCGAGGATTGCGAGTCCGGCGGTAACCGATCCCCCTGGGCTATTAATATAGAGTAAAATGTCTTTTTTCGGATCTTCGTGTTGCAAAAACAAAAGTTGGGCAATAACAATGTTCGCCACATCGTCACTTACCGGTCCCCCCAAAAATATAATCCTTTCCTTTAAAAGGCGGGAGTAAATATCATAGGCGCGCTCGCCATACTGCGACTTCTCGATAACCGTTGGTATTAAATTCATGTTGGTAAAAATGATTAGTCAAATTTTTCGACAAGTTCATATTAATCCATTTTCGTCAGAATGCAAAGGACTAATCTTTTGATAATATTTTTACCAATATGAACCGAGCACATTTATGTGCTTGGTTCAGACGCGCATTCACTATTACCAAATTCAAAAACCCCTTTCGGGGTTTTTGAATTTATTCTGCGTTTATCGGTCAAAAACTAAGCTTCGTGCTTAATTCTCATCGAATAGAATGAGCGCCAGACGAATACTACGGAAATCAAGAAAAATATTCCGGAGAGAATTAAGCTGGTGCTTCGGTTGAGAGTGATTGCCAACTCCACCGCAAGTAATCCGAAAAGCGTAGTGAATTTGATTATCGGGTTCATGGCAACCGAAGAAGTGTCTTTGAAAGGATCGCCGACGGTATCTCCAACAATGGAAGCGTCGTGAAGAGGAGTTCCCTTTTCATGAAGTTCGGTCTCGACAAGTTTCTTGGCGTTGTCCCAAGCTCCTCCGGCGTTAGCCATAAAGATTGCTTGATACAAACCAAAAGTTGCGATAGCTATCAAATACCCAATGAAAAAATATGGCTCCAAAGATGCAAAGGCTAAAGTGCTGAAAAATATTCCCATAAAAATATTAACCATCCCTCTTTGAGCAAACTGCGTACAGATCTCAACAACTTTCTTGCTGTCTTCGATTGAGGCCTTAGTGGAAGAATCATCAAGCTTAATTTTTTTCTTAATGTATTCTACTGCTCGATAGGCACCGGAGACCACGGCTTGCATGGATGCGCCGGTAAACCAGTAGATTATTGCTCCGCCGGTTATAATGCCTAAAAGAAACGGCGGATGCAGAAGCGAAAGATTCGAAACCAACTCCGGCTTTAATCCTTCGGTTAGCACCATAATAATAGAGAAGATAAGAGTCGTCGCGCCGACCACCGCGGTGCCGATTAATACCGGCTTGGCAGTCGCCTTAAAAGTATTTCCGGCTCCATCGTTTTCTTCCAATAGCCATTTCCCTTTTTCGAAATCAGGAGTAAAACCAAAATCTTTTTTTATTTCTTCTTTGATGTTCGGCAAACTTTCTATTGTAGAAAGCTCATATACCGATTGAGCATTGTCGGTTACCGGGCCGTAAGAATCAACCGCAATAGTAACCGGGCCAAGACCCAGAAAGCCGAAGGCGACCAAACCAAAGGCGAATACTGCCGGGGCAATCATAATAGCAGAGAGTCCAAGAGAGCTGACTCCATAAGCAACCGCCATCAACGCAACCATTGAAATTCCAATCCAGTAGGCGCTCATATTTCCGGCAATAAGACCGGATAAGACGTTTAACGAGGCTCCCCCTTCGCGTGAAGAACTAATAATTTCTTTGACGTGTTTTGATTTGGTCGAAGTAAAGAATTTTACCAGCTCAGGGATAAGCGCGCCGGCTAGAGTTCCACAGCTAATTATTGTTGCGAGCTTCCACCAAAGCGTTCCGTCTCCCAGATTCGGAAGTAATAAATAGGAGGCAAGATATGTCGCGAGGATAGAGATGCCGGAGGCAATCCAAACTAAAATAGTTAGAGGCGCTTCGAAATTCATTTCATCCAACTTTGAGTAGCGGAATTTAGCTATCGCTTGATTAATCCAATAAGAGACAACGCTGGTTACAACCATAAGAATTCTCATCGCAAAAATCCAAACCAACAACTGTGCCTGAATATCAACACTGGCGACGGCGAGAACAATAAAGGTAATAAGAGCTACGCCGGTTACGCCGTAGGTTTCAAAACCATCCGCGGTCGGACCAACCGAATCTCCGGCGTTGTCGCCGACACAATCTGCGATTACGCCCGGATTTCTGGCATCATCTTCTTTGATCTTAAAGAAAATTTTCATCAAATCGGAACCGATATCGGCAATTTTAGTGAATATACCTCCGGCAACACGCAGAGCGGCGGCTCCCAAAGATTCTCCAATCGCAAAACCGATGAGGCACGCGCCGGCATAATCCCGAGGAACAAAAAGTAAGATGCCAAGCATAAGCAAAAGCTCGGTACTGATAAGTAAGGTTCCGACACTCATTCCGGCTTTTATCGGGATTTCATATATCGGATAGGCCTTCCCTCGCAAACTCGCGAAAGAAGTTCTAGAATTCGCAAAAGTGTTGATACGAATTCCGAACCAAGCAACCGCATAACTGCCCAGAATACCAAGAATGCTGAATAAAAGAATTATAACTACTCTTAAGGCTCCGAATTCTCGCAGATAACCAAAGTAGGTAACAATTATAATTCCGATGAATGCCTCCAGGAATATTAAGAACTTCCCTTGGGTTATAAGGTAAGTTTTACAGGTCTCATAAATAAGCTCTGAAACTTCGCGCATGGATTTATGCACCGGGAGATTTCGCAACTTAGTATAGACCATAAAACCAAAGCCCATCCCCAGAAGACACACGATGATTCCCCAAAGAAGAAGACTATATCCGCTCATTCCCCAAAAATATACTGTTTTAAAATCCGGAAGGATGATGTCCGCTTCGCTTGCTCTCGCAAAAGTCGGAGTGGCGGACACCAATAGCCCGCCGATGATTGTCGAAACTCTGAAGAACATTTTTTTTAATCTATTCATTAATTTAGTTTATTGTTGTTAATTATTATTGTCGCAGGGGTATCTCTGGTTAGTCATGCCGATTACGGAGTGGCTTGAGACTTTTCGCCTGTTTTTAACTTTTAGTTACTATCCGCCGAGAATATATTTTCTTTCGGCGAATAGATTTCCAAAAATTTTAGTTATTCTTCGTCTTCGGTAGAAACTTTATTCATCGGAGCTTCGGCCACTCCTCCCTCCTGAACTTCTTCCGGACGGGTTTTAGAACGGACATCGATTCTCCAACCGGTAAGTTTCGCGGACATTCGGACATTTTGTCCTCCTCGACCGATTGCCAAAGAAAGCTGATCTTCCGGGACATATACGCGCGCTTCGCGTGGCCCCAAAATTTCGACACTATCCGGTTTCGCCGGCGAAAGAGAGTTCACAATAAATTTCTCCGGATTTTCATCCCATTCAACGATGTCGATTTTTTCCTGCCCAAGTTCATTATTCACGGCCATAACTCTAGTTCCTCGCTGGCCGACGCAGGCGCCGATTGGATCAACTCCTGGAGCTGAAGAGAATACCGCGAGCTTGGTTCGATTGCCGGCTTCGCGAGTAATAGCTTTTATCTCTACGGTGCCATCGGCAATTTCCGGAACCTCTAATTCGAAAAGTTTACTTACAAACCTAGGATGAGATCTCGAGAGGACGATTCCCGGAAGACGGGTATCTTCCTGAACCGAAAGGACAAAGAAGCGAAGTCTTTCCCCCATTCGATAATGTTCGCCGGGAATAATTTCGTTGGCGAACATAACTCCGGTTGCTCTTCCCAAGTCGATGTAAACATTCCCTCGGTCAAAGCGCTGAATTATTCCGCTAATGATTGACCCTTCCTTTCCGTGCCATTCTTTCATCACCGATTCCCTCTCGGAGTCGCGGAGCTTCTGAACAATTGTCTGGCGCGCAATCTGCGCTGCGATTCTTCCGAAATCTTCGTGAACTTCCAACGGGAAAGTTAATTCTTCTCCAAGTTCCACATCTTTTTTAATTTTCCTGGCGTCTTCCAAAAAAATGTGCCTTTCGGAATTATAACGTGGAATTTTCTTTTCTTCTTCGTCTACAATATTCTCTTTTTCTTTGTCCGCCTCGGCTTCGGCTAAAAGTTCTTCGTCGGTTACAACTCGAACTTCGCTCGGGTCGACAACCAATTTGACTTGCCAGAAACTCATTTCGCCGGTTTGCAAATCAAGCTTGGCGCGAACGATATCCCCCTTCTCTTTGTATTCTTTTTTATACGCCGCAGCGAGAGCTGCTTCCACGGCCTCTAAAACTTTTTCCGGCGCCAAACCTTTTTCGTCGGCGACCTGTTTCAAGGCTCTGCCTAATTCTTTTATTTCAAACATGGTTTTTACTAATGACTGATGACCAATTGCTAAAACATTTTAGTTTCTATTTTTTGCTATTAGTGATAAGTAATAAGTTATTTATTCTTTTGTTGCGACCTTATTTAGTTTTTAATTTTGCGTAATTATTTGGGGCGCCCCCTATTTTGTAAAAAATCCACTCGGGCGGGAGTGGTCTTACAACTTCTATATAATATATTTTTGCGAGGGTTTGTCAACCACTACTAAATCAAATTTGTGTAAAGTTTAATCTCCGTGTTTTTTGAATAATCAGGATCCCCCTCTCCTTCTAATTTTACACAAACCAGGTCTATGCGATAGCCACCTTTTCCCACCTCTTTCTCGTGGCTGTTTGCATACCACTCAGCCATCTTTTTCATTTTGCGAAGCTTAGAAGCGGTCAGGTTATCTTCCGGCTCCAAGCCGGAAAATTTTGAGAAACTAGTCAAAATTGTTTTGACTTCCACAAAGCACAAGATGTTCTTTTTGTCCCTTGCCAGAATATCTATCTCTCCAAACTTTTGCCGAATATTGCGGTCCAGAATTTTATACCCCAGCCCCTCGAGGTGCTCTCCGGCAATATCTTCACCAACCCTCCCGGCCACTGCTCGCTTGTTTGTTTTTTCGTGTAACATATAATGTGTGTAAATCGATAAACACTAAATTTATGTCGCCTGAAATTAATCCGAAATATCTTAATATAATTATAGAACTATTTAACCAAAAGGGAATATTTTCGTTTTCAACTCAAGGCAAGTATAAATATAAAGTTCCATACTTCTGCATTAAGTCCAAGCAGTCGGAAGTGTATTTTTTGAAGCTAGTAAAGCGTGAGCTTGGAATCAAATCAAAAATCTACACTTACAGCGGATCCATCGGCAAGGATGGATACTTCCGTTCTGGTTTTTGTATGCTAATAACTCGCGACATAGGTGAGTTGAAGGATTCCATAATACCTTTTTCGGCAAAATATTTAACCGGCGACAAGCTTCAGAAATTTAAAGATT
Organism: Candidatus Liptonbacteria bacterium; assembly: GCA_023244935.1. Taxonomy (GTDB): domain Bacteria; phylum Patescibacteriota; class Minisyncoccia; order UBA6257; family 2-01-FULL-56-20; genus JAHFLJ01. The sequence continues at coordinate 14,998 of JAHFLJ010000009.1, read as the reverse complement.
GGATTAAGAATATGAAAAAGCTGGATATGGTTCCTTCCGGGCATAGGCAAATCCCAGGGATAGTAAAAGCAATAATTAGTGTTTAGCGATTTACACAAAAAAATAAACAAACAAAAGTGTTTATCAGGAAAAAGTGTTTAGCGCTAAACACTTTTTTTGTATTTCATAAAAACCCTAGCATTTACTTGACGAATGGGTTTTTGAAATATATATCTTGATAAACAAAAGTGTTTATCAGCTCAAAATTGATGTTATTTTAGTTCTTTTTGGTGGATTCCTGTTGCCGATATATTGCCGAATTACTTTGCCGAATTAAAAACCTGTAGCAGATAGCGTGTAACTTGTAGCATAAAATACGGCAATGTCGAAGTTACATCACCTCCTGGCATGCCCAGCCTCCTGGTAGACCGCAGAATCTTTTAAGGTTTGCGAATCTAAAACTAGCCGGATGAATTAAGCTCTCGGGAAAATAGCGGTGCAACGGATTTTTCTTTGAACGTTGCAGGTTAGAAGTTGCGCGCCATGCTCGCCGGTTGCGTGATGAATGTTTGGATAATATAATTAGGTTATGCTTTCAAAAGAAGAGATAGAAAAATATAAAACACAGCTTGAGCAGGAAAAAAGAAGAATTTTGGTGGAGATTGAAAAAGCCGAACCGCAGGATTTCGGCGGGGATGTCGAAAGTGATTTATCCGAAGAATCGGATGAAGCTGAGGACATGAACGATCAGCTCGCCGTACAGGCATCTCTCAAAGAGACTTTAAGCGAAGTTGATTTGGCTCTCGCAAGAATCCAAAAGGGAACTTACGGAAAATGTGAAAAGTGCGGAGCGGATATTGAAACTAGAGTTTTGGATTTAGTGCCGGAGTCGGCGCTCTGCGAAAACTGTAAGTTGGAAATATAAAATAAATCTTAAATGCCCGCGAAAATTTATTCTGCGGAACTGGAAGGCATTCAAGCTAAACCGATTGAGGTGGAGGTCGACTTAAATGTCGGCCTCCATTCTTTTAATATTGTCGGACTCGCCGACAAAGCGGTGAACGAGGCGAAGGAGAGAGTAAACTCTGCACTAAAAAATTTGGGAGTAAAACCTCCAAACCGAGAGAACCGACGGATCACTGTGAACTTAGCGCCGGCTCAAATTAAAAAGAATGGCACCCACTACGACTTGGCAATCGCCATCGGATATCTTTTAGCGACAAAACAAATTTTGGAAAACGATTTTTCTAAATTTATTTTTGCGGGGGAACTCGCGCTGGATGGGCGACTCCGTCCAATTGACGGAGCTTTGAATATTGCCGAAATGGCGAGTAACAAAAAGTTTGAATTTTTGCTTTTACCGAAAGAGAATGCAAATGAAGCAAGCGCTGTTTACGGAATAAAAATAATTCCGATTGGAACCCTAAAAGAAGCCCTGGAATTTATTGAAAACAAAATCGAGATACCGGCGCATGAATTTTCGCCGGAGACAGGGGAGGATAAAAATATTTCGGATTTTTCAGAAATCAAAGGTCAGTTCCAAGCAAAACGCGCCGCAATAATTTCTGCCGCCGGAGCGCACAACCTGCTGATGGTTGGTCCTCCAGGATCCGGGAAAAGCATGATTGCCAAAGCCATTGCCGGAATTCTTCCTTCGCTCACTCGGGAGGACTCGATTGAAATTACGAAAATTTATTCGGCGGTCGGGCTCCACCCTGGCGGACTTATAGCCACGCGCCCGTTTCGCTCTCCTCACCAGACCTCGTCTCTGGTTTCCGTGGTTGGGGGCGGACCGAACCCACGACCCGGAGAAGCCAGCCTGGCTCATAAAGGAATTTTATTTTTGGATGAACTTCCGGAATTTCCGAGAAGTGTTTTGGAGGCCTTGAGGTCTCCGATGGAAGACGGGGTAATAAATGTTTCTCGCGCCAAGGGATCGCTTTCTTTCCCGGCAAAATTTTCTTTAGTTGCGGCGATGAATCCATGCCCTTGCGGATACTATGGAGATCCGGAAAAGGAATGCAGGTGTGGCGCATATGAAGTTATTAAATATCAGCGAAAAATATCCGGACCGTTGCTGGACAGAATTGATTTGCAGGTTAAAGTTTCCCGAACAAAAGTTTCGGATTTGCGCGCCGAGAATCAGAATGCCGAAAGAGAGAGTGATAAAATACGTGCTTCGGTGGAAGCCGCTCGGCATATCCAAAAAAATCGTTTTAAAAACCTGGGAATATCTACCAACTCCGAAATGACTTCTAGGCAGACCGAAACCCTCGCGGAGGTAGGGGAAGATGCCAATAAATTTTTGGCTTCTCTCGATAAAAGTAAAATTTCCCCGCGCGGATATTTTCGATTAATTAAGACTGCGCGCACCATTGCCGATTTGGCCGATTGTAAACAAATTTCCGCGGAACATCTGGCGGAAGCCTGGACCTTCCGCTTCAAGGAAGAAGTTTAAACGCTTTCCTGGGGATGATGTTTTATAAATTTAGTTCCTCGTCCGCGACACGTGGACCGCCCGGGATAATTAACCTAGAGCCAACTCCGAGTGTGGCCATATTTACTCCTTGATTCAGTTTGGCTAGCTGAGAAATGTTTAATCCGTTAGTCGAAGCAATGGATTCGGCCGTTTCGCCGTCTTTTACTGCATAAACAAAGCCGTCTCTGGGCAGAATTTTAAGTTTTTCTCCGATTTTTACGGATACGCCTCTAATTTTGGGGTTAGCCGACGAGATTGTTCCAATCGAAATTCCGAAATTTTCGGCTATTCTCGCCAGATTATCTCCTTTTGCCACGGTATATTCGAAATATCCGCTAGCCGATGGACTAAGTTTTGGCCCTTTAGTCGAATCACTCAACAAATACCCATCGCTATCTGAGATTTGACTATCGAAACTCTCTTTTAAAATACTCCCCGCCGGGTTTGGCACTCTATATAATAGAGCCAATTCGCTCCGGCCGACGCCGGTATTGCTGTTTTTTCCTTTGAAATCGCCAAAAAAACCGGCAAAACCCTTGCTGGTCGGCAAAAGCAGAGGGAACATGCCCGCGATAAGCAGGAAAAAAAGAGCCACGGATAATGGCTTTTTGTTCATTTTTAATTGTTCTGGTATTCTTTGAATACTTTGAGACTACTACATATGGACCAAAACCTCAATATTCAACAAAAGCGGGCCGTAGAAGCGGAACAAAAACCGTTATTAATAGTGGCGGGTGCCGGAACGGGAAAAACTAAGACGCTAACCAGCCGTCTCAGCTTCCTTATTAATAGTGGGATTCCTCCGGAAAAAATTGTGGCTATAACCTTTACCAATAAAGCTTCGAAAGAAATGGAGCACCGAATTCTCGCAAAAAATCCCGGGCTTAATCCTAAGCCGTTCATTGGAACGTTTCATTCGTTCGGCGCTAGGGTGTTGAGAGAAGAGGCAGGACTATATGGACGAAGTAAGGATTTTTTTATTTTTGATTCGGCCGACTCCTTTGCTCTGATTAAGAAAATAATAAAGGAGATCGGGGATAAAGACATAAAACCATCCCTTGTCTCTAATTTTATATCTTCGGGTAAAAATACTTTTGACCGGGTCGAGCCCCCACAGGGGCTAGATGAGGATTTGGCCTATACCGCTCTCGAAGAATACGAAAATCGGTTAAGGGCTCACAATGCTTTTGATTTTGATGATCTATTGGAAAAACCGGTTAGCGCGATGAAAAATAATCCGGAAGTATTAAAAAAATACCAAGAAAGATTCCGACATGTGCTTGTCGACGAGTATCAAGACGTGAATGATATGCAATATGAGCTGATTAGATTTTTGGCGGGGAAGAAAGGGGCGGTTAGCGCGGTCGGCGATGCGGCGCAAACAATTTATACCTGGAGAGGATCGAATATTAAAATTTTTTTGAATTTCGAAAAGGATTGGGCAGACGCAACCATTATCCCGCTGGAAGAAAATTATCGGAGTAGCGCGAATATTATTGCCGCGGCCTCGGCAGTTCTTGCCGGAAATAATTACTTAACCGGCAGATTCGAGAAAAAACTTTACACAAAAAATCCTGCCGGAGACAAAGTGACTTTGGCTGAATTGAAGGGAGAACAAGAAGAAGCTTGCTGGATTGCAAAAAAGATTGCGCCTCCGGTTAAGGCGGGCGAGTCTTCGGCAATATTATATAGAACAAATGCGCAATCCCGTGCGATAGAACAAGAATTAATTCGCGCCGGATTAGAGTATAAAATATTCGGAGGTTTGCGTTTTTACGAGCGTAAGGAAATTAAGGATATTCTGGCCGGTCTGCGACTCCGGGTAAATAGCAAGGATGAAATCAGCAAGGATAGACTGCAAAAAAATATATTGAAAAAACGCGTTAAAACCTACGAAGAGTTTATTGCCCAAGAAAACACCCCACAAGCGCCGAAGGAGCTTATCTCTGACTTTATGAGGGTTACCGGCTATTTGGAAATTCTGGATAAGTCCGAAGGGAACCTAGAAGACCGAAAAGAGAACATCGCCGAGCTCGTCAGGTTTGCCGAAGAGTTCGCGGATCTTTCTTCGTTCCTGGAACAAGTTTCCCTTCTGCAAACAACCGATAATTTTGGCAATAAAAAAAATAATCCTTCCCAAATAATTCTTTCAACCATTCACTTAGCCAAGGGATTGGAGTTCGATAACGTTTTTATTGCCGGTGTAAAAGAAGGGCTTATCCCTCACGGCAGAACATACTACAATGAAGAAGAGATAGAGGAAGAAAGAAGACTTCTTTATGTGGCAATGACCAGGGCCAAGAAAAGATTATTTATTTCCTTTTACGGGATACCTTCAAGATTCCTCGGAGCACTTCCGGCGGAGGTTACGGAATATGAAACGCCGAACAATAATCGTGGGTTCTTGTCTTTCGATGATGAGGAAAGATATATTGAATATGATTAAATCTCTATTAAATAATTTCCGAGGTGACTATAAATATTTATTTTCTTCTTTCCTCGCCGGTTTCGGCTTGATGACCCTCGAACTCGTCGCAACCAGAATAGTTGCGCCATATATCGGAAGCTCGCTATACACCTGGTCGTCGATAATCGGAACTGTTCTTTTGGGCTCAGCAATCGGCTACATTTGGGGAGGCTTTCTCATAGATAAAAGTCCTTCGCCAAAGGTAATTTTTCGTTTTTCTCTGGGCTCGGCTCTATTTATTTTTTTAATAAACATTTTTGTCAGAATATTGCCGAAGCTGGCCGTGCTAAATATTCCCATGCCGTTTATCTCGATGGCTTCCGCATTAGTATTGTTCTTTATTCCGTCCATACTAATCGGGGCCATATCGCCCTGTCTCTTAAAACTGAAAACTACCGAGATTAACGGGGTTGGCTTCCAGTCCGGCCTGCTCTCTTCGTTTTGGGCCCTCGGAAGTATAGCCGGAACGGTGCTTACCGGATTTTTCCTAGTGGGGATACTTGGTAGTCAGAAAATAATTTTGCTGACTGCGGGAATATTTATTTTTATTTCATTTATTTTCTCCAAAAAAAGGGAGTTACTATTTGCCGTGCTCCTCCTTCTGTCTTTTTTACCGGTGGATATGTCGATAAAATCTCCTGCTTCGGTATACAAAAAAGAAAGTAATTATTATTCTATTGAAGTAATTAAAAAGAAAATATTTCCTTATGGTGACGTTAAAATATTATTCTTGGATGCCGGCTCGCATAGCATGGAAAATGAGAGCGGGATTAAGATGCGAAGTTATCCCGAGGCTTTCCCGATTTTTTTTGCTATTAATCCGAACATTAAAGACATATATTCGATAGGTGGCGGAGCGCAAACAATAAATAAAAATATGCTTTCTTTTAGGCCGAATCTGAATATCCGATCCGTCGAAATAGACCCGGCAGTTAATGCGGTTGCAAAAGAATATTTTTCGGCAGGGGACAAAAATATCGATTTTGTTATCGGAGATGCAAGAACCGATCTGCTTCGTAGCGACAGAAAATATGACTTTATTTTTGGAGATGCCTTCAGCTCTTTAGCCTCCGTTCCCAACCATCTACTAACCGAGGAATTTAACAAGTTGGCAAAGTCGCGATTGACGGATGGCGGAATCTACGCTTTGAACATGGTGTCTGCTGTCGATGGACGAAATTCAAATCTTTTCAAGTCGGTGCTGAAAACTTTTTCGGCAATTTTTCCGAATTATTTAGTTATATCCCTCGGGGCAATTGAAAAGTGGCCGCAAAATATAATTATCGTCGGCGTGAACAGCGATAGAAGCATAGATGCTCAGGGACTGGCTCGACAGTTGCGCGAAGAAGAGGATGGCGAGTGGCTAGCCTCACTTATAGCAAAGAATAATTTCGATCTTTCCGGAGCCGAAGTTTTAACAGACGATTTTTCACCTACCGAGAAATTATTTCTTCCGGTTGCAAACTCTTATTTTCGTGAGTATGCTTCCTTCTATTATTCTCTGGTTAACTAAGATGCGACAAAAACTAGGACAACATCTTCTGAAAAATAAAAAATGGGCGGAGCTTATGGCTTCCGAAATTTCTGAATTTAAAAATGTGATTGAGATTGGGCCCGGAGGCGGAGCTCTCACCGGACAAATTGTTCTAAGCATTCCAAAAACCGCAAAATTTTTAGCGATAGAGAAAGATTCAAAATTTATCTCCTACCTTCGCGAAAAATTTCCAAAAGCGGAAATTACCGAAGGTGATGTTTTAAAAATTTTGCCGGAGTTAATGGCCGAACAGACGCAAGAATATGCGTTGGTCGGGAATATTCCATATTACATAACCGGATTCTTGCTTCGCGAAATTGGAGATTCTAAAAATAAGCCATCTAAATGCATTTTTATGCTTCAAAGAGAGGTGGCGGAACGAATTTGCGCCGAAAAGGGCAAAATGAATCGTTTGTCGGCCTCAATCCGAATCTGGGGAAAACCTAAAATCCTAGGGATAGTTCCAAGAGGAGACTTTTCGCCACCTCCGGAGGTAGAATCGGCGATAATTGAGATAAATTGTGCCGAAAATGACCGGCTGTCGGATTTTTCCGGCATTTATCTGGTAATTCGCGCCATTTTTGCCCAGCCAAGAAAAACGCTTTTAAACAACTTATCCACAGCTGTGAATATGCCAAAGGCGGATGTTTTTGAAAAAATTAAAGATTTGAATATTTTTGAGAATTCCCGGCCACAAGATTTGGATGTTGAACAGATTTTTAGCATTGCGAAAAACTTCGAAAAATTTTTCTCTCGGTCGGCATAAATTGTGCCTCGTTGGGGATAACTATATATAGAATAGGTGTTATAATTTGCATATAGGACGGAGTGTCCACACATGAATTCTATCAACACACAAAAATTAATATCTTCTTTTCTAATCCTTTCCATAGCGGTGAGTTCTTCGGTTTTAATATTCGCTACAAACGGAGCTTCGAATGAAGTTCAAGCCGAAAAAGTAGCGATCACCAACGAACTTCCAAGTAGCGCTTTTGCGGACGAATCTATTCGGCAGATTGCCGGATTTTCGACGTATAATACTTTAGCGGCTAAAGATGGAAAGGTGCAGGATAATCTCACGGATTATTTTGCCGAAAAAATGCTTGGCCAACTGGCGGAAGATAATTCTTCCGGTCTTATAAATACCAACGGGAAAGGAGTCTCCTTTGAGATTCCGGATATGGATTCCGGTCTTGGATATTTTTTGAAAGATCCGGCGGTAACCCTGGTTGCCTCCGTAAACCCCGCTGATATTAAAACACGGAAAGAAAATACTCCCGCAGACATACAAAAATATTTTGAGGAGATGATGCCAATCGTGGAAACGGCTTCTAAGGATTTCAACGATCGACTCGAATTTTATTCGGAGACGGCGGTGACGGCCGCTTCTTTTAGTTCCTTGGATTTTATCCTATCGAATGAATTGGCAAAATTATATAACGTCAAGGTCCCGACGGAAGTTGCCGAATATCATTCGGCAATTATCAAGACGCTGAAGACGCGCGGTGGTCTAACCGGGCTGAATAATGACCCTCTCCGCTCTTATTTTTACGCGCAGAACCTTGAAACCATGGCCTCGATTGAGAACAAAATAATGTCGGATGCAACCGGCAACCTCAATAAAAAGCTCTCGCTTTTATTCCCGAAAAACGGAAGCAGTTTATTCGCTAAGTATATTGGCGTAAATCAGGCAATGGCCTGGGTGGATACCGGCGCATTAGTCCAAAGAATTGCTGATGCCATAACACAAAATGCTCAGTTATTTAAAACTATTTGGAAATATGCACAGGACTTGGCGATTAATATATTGAAAGATGTGCTCATAAAGAAACTTGTCCAACAAACGATAAACTGGGCGAATAATGGATTCAACGGCAAACCACAATATGTGGAAAATTTTGGGCGTGTAATTAACGATACCTTAAAGAGCGCGGAGAACCGAGTTTTGTCGGATATGATGAAAATTATTACCGGGGATGGATCCTGTCCAAGATTAGTTCCGGCGATTAAAATTGCCTTCGGTGGCGATACTTCAATATCTCCCGGTATAAGCGACTCCTCGTATAGTTGCACCGTAGACCAACTCGGAGCCAACCTTGAAGATTTTAAAAAAAGTTTTTCAAACGGCGGGTGGATTACCCTTAATCGGGTGCTAACAACTCCGCAAGGGAGCTTCCTTGGATCTTCAATTGATATCGCGGATAGGATTTCCGACGAACAAGATAAAAAAATAGAAGATAAGAAGCAGGATATTCAATCCGGAAACGGATTTTTGAGTATGAAAAAATGTAAAACTCCGGAAACTCTCACTGCGGCGCAAGGAGCCGGGCAATTCGAGACAGTCGAAGATGCAAAAAAGAATCTAGGCGATAAGTTTATTAGCGCTACTTGCGCCACGAGATGTCAAACTGTAACCTGGTGTCCTAAAGGGGATTGGGAGACAACAACTCCTGGCGCGATCGCCTCTAAGGCAACGACCGATGCCTTGAGTCAGTCGCCGATTGCCAGCTTGGTTAATATTGAGGACCTCGGCGCGCTTGCAAGCGCTCTGGTTAACGCCGCCATCACAAAACTAGTTGGGCTGGCACAAGAAGGTGTTGCCGGGCTGACGAATAAAGAGCTCGCCTCCAAAGGAGGAACTACTTCCAGTTTGTGCACCGGCTATATTGATGGAAGGCCTAGGACTCCGGCGGAGATACAAGAATGTACTGAAGAGGCGGATGGGGATATTGGTGGCGTAACCGGGGAATTGGATGAATTAAATGCCAAAAATGTAACCGACGGTCTCAACAATCTGGTTTCTTCGTATGCCGAAATGGCAGGGACATATAACGAAATATTATCCAAGGGCGGACAGGCAAAATACTATTTGGAACTGGCGAGTTCAACTTGCTCGGCAGAGTTTATTAGTTCCACAGTTGGAGATGTAATTGATGCCGGCTCGTATGTAGCGCAAAATTATGATTTTGTCGTCGGGAAGATACAAGAGGCTGAAGAAAAAATTCCGGAGATTGTCGGGGTTGAGGGCAGTGGAGGAATAATTAATACGCTCCAGGAATTAAACGACGCCATCGCCGATAAAAATCTCGAGAAACTTAAAGAGCTTAATACATCTCTGGCACTTGGGGTAATTTTTAAAGAAACTTTAAGCGACGACCAAAATGTGGCTAACTTTGTATCCAAACTTTCGAATCAGATGGAGTCTTCCGCCTCGCCTTTCGCGAAGAAGTTTTGGACCGCGCTGGAAATGGCTCGGGGCGTAGGCGACTTAAAGGCTACCTCGGTTAAGCTTGCCGACGATGCTTGCTCGATACTTTACACCGCGAGAAGAATTAATTTAGATCCGAACTCCTGTAGCTTATCGGTCGCTAAAGCTGACTGCAACCCCTTACTTCAATAATGTTCAGTTATTTAAAAAATCTTGCGAAAAAGGCTAAATCCAAAATATTATTTTTGACTCTACTTGCGCCGATTCTTTTAATGACGCCGAGCACCGCTCATGCCAGTCCGTTTAGCTTTTTAATCGGCAAGGTTTTTGAATTTACCGGCTCAGGGATTGGAAAGTTATTTTATTTAGTTGGAGGTCTGATAGCATTTTTAGGCGGGATGATTGTTTCAGTTCTGATTTGGGTCCTCCAAATTATAGTTCTAGCGAGCGACAACATCGTCAACTCTCCCGCGGTCCAAACCGCTTTCCCGATTGTTTTATCGATAGCCAACCTTGGTTTTGTTTTGGCGGTGATTGTAATTGCGGTAGCGACCATTTTAAGGCAAGAAAGCTATGGGATAAAACAACTTTTAGCAAAGGTAATTATTATGGCGGTGATGGTTAATTTCGGGCTGGTTATTTCCGGCGCAATTTTAGGATTTTCGAATAGAATTACAAATTATTTTTTGGATTCTATGACCGGAGGATCCCCGTTAAATCTAGCCAAAACAATCACCGGAGCGATGAATCCCGGAACGGTTATTATGGGAATGACTCCGGACGAGATGCCGGATTTTGACGCCAAAGAAGTTCCGACCGGCGCATCACCCACGCCATCCGCGGCAGCTACTCTGGGAGCCGGGATGGGATCTACGATTATTCCGATAACCGGTCTGTATATAACCATCGCGACTATGGTAATTATGATTGTCGCTTTCTTTTCTCTGATTGCCACCTTCATTAAACGATATCTGATGCTTACTTTTTATTTAATACTGCTTCCGCTGGCTTGGATGGCCTCTATTTTCCCACCGCTAAAAAATTGGAGTTCTAAGTGGTGGTCAGGATTTATCGAAAATGTTTTTTACCCTCCGGTGGTAATCTTTTTCTTATGGCTTGCTCTTCGCATAGCCGAAGATGCCTCATACAAAAATACGCTGAGAGTGCCAATTGAGGCTTCCGCCGGATTTTTGCATAATTTGATTTCTGCTCCGCTCCAACTATTTCTTGATAAAATTATCATGGTCGGCATCATTCTTGGTGGTTCATATGCCGCTAAACAGATTGGGCTTGTGGGAGCCTCGGCGGCGCTTGGAACTACGGAGAAAATGAAAGGGTGGGCTACCGGAAAAGTTAAAACTGGGGCGAGGAGAGCCGGCGTCGGCGCCATAGCCGGAGCAAAACAAGCCGGATCTTGGGCTTCTAACAATAAGACAGTAAGCGGACTAGGCAAAAGGATAGCCACGATTCCCGTGGTTGGTGGCGCGCTTGGCAGTGCCGGTAAAATAGTTAGCACGCAAGCTAGGGCGTGGACGGCGCGAGGAGAGAAAGTGTTGAGCGAGGCGGTCTCAAAGGAGTCTACAAAAGATGTATCCGCGATGGGAGAAAAGGAACTTTTGATACGAGCCGAAAGGGCGACTGGCCTAGAGAGAGCGGCTATGCTGGAACGCGCGGCTAAAGATCCAAAATTGATGGCGAAGTTGATGAACGTTGATGGCTTTAGAGAAGGGGTGAATAATAGTCTCCCCGGTGAAAGAGCGACATACGAACGCTACGGGTTCAAAGACGCGCACGAGTCGGCTCTTTTGGCCAGTGGAAAAACTTATGAGGACAAGCAAAAGAATGTTGATGACGCCGAAAAAGCTAAAAAGGACATGGATGCTAAAGAGAATGCTACCGACGAAGAAAAGAAGTCCGCTAATGATGCGCTGATTAAAGCTGAAAAGGAATTAACCGATGCCCTTAAAAAACTTACGCCGGAAGCGGCAAACAATTTAATTTTTAATAAGGACGGAGAAATCATAGATGAAAAAAGGGCTAAAAACATAATGAAGCGACTAGCCGGGCCGAACGGTTGGCCGGCAGGTAAATTTACCCAGATGATTCAACAAGCGTCCGAGGACGGTAGACTTGATTCGGTTAAGGGGCTTTTTGAAGGGTTGGAGGCAAAAGATATTGGCTCTTCTATAGCTAAGGCGTTAGAAAACGGAGCCTTGAAGAACCTCGGAATTGATGGCGCGTCTGTAATGGGAGAAGAACTATTTGCTAAGGCGAGAAAATATCATGGCATCGGAGAGAACGCAGATGGAAAAAAAATTAAATCCGTAGAACAAAGGAGAAATAAAACTCGTGAACGCCTGAAACGCGAGGGTGGTGGATTCTATTCAGAAGAAACCCTCAAAGATTTAGAGGCAGGAGACAATCTTGACGAATAAATGCTAACCATAACACCACAACAGGGACGAGAAAGATATAAGGTAATTCCTAAAGAATTGCAGGATTTGATTTTTGCCGAGACAACGAAAGAACTCTTCGACCACGTCGGCGAAGAAAATCATCTAGATAGTGCAAAAACCTATGAACTTGGAAGAGTCGCGGGACTTGTCCTTCTTGGATTTTTGCATCACGATGACACCCGAAAAGAATTACAGGAAGCGCTTGCGATAAATCCGATGGTTGCAAACGAGTTGCAAAACGAACTTAATAAAAAATTATTTGCTCCGGTAACGGATCTTTTGGAAAAGATATATTCTCCTCTATCCAAGGCAACTCTTGGCGGGGCCAAATCTCTTGATTCTATAGTCCCCAACAAGCCAATGTCGTTCGAGAATATGCCAAAGCCGGCACCGATGCCATCTATTCCTCCGGCTTCATTCCCGACCGCTAAGGTTCCAGAAATTCCAACAGCTCCGGCGCCGACTAATACTCCTTCAACTGTTCCGGCGAAAATTTCCCCGCTGACGCTTACAAAGACTCCTTCGCTCGCCCCGACGCCGACCGAGATTCCAAAGCCGATGGTTTTTGTAACTCAAACCGGCGGACAATCCGCTCCGGTTGGGAATGTTCCAAAATTTAAACTGGAAACTGCCGGATCTCTAACCGGCTCGGCTTTTGGAGGATCGTCTGCCCCAACCTTTGGAAGTGCTCCGCGCCCGGCGAAAATTGAGTTGGGTTTTTCGCCGACCGAGAGAAAACCGGTTTCGCCTTCTTCTTTTACTTTTGAAACCCAAAAAAGCTCGGTGAGATATGGAGCTCCGGTTGCGCCGACTTTTTCTTCTCCTGTCCCCGCCCCAAAAATAGATGCTCCTGCTTCCGCAAAAAAAGAGGACTCGCTTCCTTCTCTAAAAATCCCTACCCCCACCGCTCTGAACCAAAAAGAGCCAATCCCTCCGCCGGCTCCAAAATTTGAACCTCCAAAGCCTCTTTTATAGTTTAGTTCTGAACGAGTATTCTTCTTTATTATTAATATAAACAGACAAGAAGACTGGATTGCCTAGTTAAACTAGGCAATGACAAGTCCGGGAAACGAGGATGGGAAAATCCATATAGAATTTTGGAAAAATTAAAGATATAATTAAGGCAGATTAAAGATCATGCAATTTCAGGTACCACAATTTGCGGAGGCAGAAGATAAAATAATTGGCCCGCTCACTCTGAAGCAGTTCTTTTATGTCGGCGGAGGCGGAGCGATTGCCATGCTCTCTTATTTTTCTTTGGCAATAGTGCCGGCGATTATTATCTCCCTTATTGCAATTGGGGTGGGGTGCGCCTTTGCGTTTATCAAAATCAACGGCCGGCCTTTCGTAAAAATCTTTGTTTCTTCGATACTTTTTTATTGGAACGAAAGAATTTATGTTTGGCAACCAAATAAGCCGAATCTGCCGAAAACCAAAGAGAACATGAAGGGGGAAGTTTCTCCGGGGTTCTCTTTTGAAAAAATATTGGCCGGAATGGCCCTAAAAAGTGCCATGGGATATGTTGAAACCGGAAGTAAGGCAGGGGAAGACGTTCCAAAAGAAGCGGATGCGCCAAAAATTCAGGAGAATAAACAAATGTTCCAGGTTGTCCGAGAGATAAGCGGGGCACGCTCGGTCGCCAAACGCGTAGATTATCGATAAATCAATTTATATTATATAATTTAACAATGCCAGGAAACACGCAAGACTTGGTTGGAGTAGGAGGGATAAAAGACTCCACTATAATAATGAAGGATGGGAGCCTTAGACAGATTATGCTTGTCGGAGGACTAAATTTCCAACTGAAGGATGAAGAGGAACAAGATAGTATCTCTGCCGCCTATCAAAACTTTTTAAATAGTATTGATTTTGGGATTCAAATAGTGGTTCATTCCCGCAAGGTCAATATTGACAAGTATCTCAAAAATTTGGATGACAAAATAAAAGAAGAACCATCTCCGCTTCTGCAAAACCAGATAAATGAATATAAAGAGTTTATTCGACAGTTCGTGCAAGACCACGACATTATGTCAAAAGCTTTTTTTGTGGTCGTTCCGTTTTATCCGGTAGGAGTAGCTGCATCTACGGGCGGAGTAACCAGCGCGATACCCTTTCTTTCAAAAAAACCCACAGAAGACCAGAAAAAAGCGACCGCTGCCGAAAACGATGCGGAATTCAAAAAGAATTTAGAGCAATTGGGTCAAAGAGTAGATCAAGTAATACAAGGATTGTCTTCGGTGGGCATGGAGGTTTTAGTTGCCAATGACGAACAACTCGTTGAGCTTTTATACAATTTCTACAATCCGGAATCCACCGAGAAAGAAGACATTGTTCTCCCGAGCGAAAATAAACCAGAAGAAAATAATTAAAATGGAAGAAAATTTCGAAGATATTAAAAAAATAATCGCGCCGGCCGGAGTTGAAGTTGATTCAGGGTTTTTGAAAGTTGGAAATAAATTCGTTAAGACGTTTTTTATTCATTCTTACCCACGCTTCCTTTCTACCGGATGGTTTGAGCCGTTAATCAACCTGCCCTATTTGTTTGATATCTCTATTTTTATAAATCCAACCGACACCGGAGAAACTCTGAAAAAACTCCGCAAAAAGTCCGCGCAGATTGAATCTCAACTCATAGACGTAGAAGAAAAAGGCCTTGTGCGAGACCCGATGCTGGAGACCGCCCTTGGAGACGTGGAAGGTCTGCGCGATATGCTCCAACAGTCACAGGAGAAAATGTTTTCGGTTGGAACTTATTTTTCAATTTATGCAAGCAATATGAATGATTTGGCTAAACTCGAGAGCAAAATAACTTCCATGATGGAATCTAAAATGGTGTATATTAAACCAGCCCTATTCAATCAGCTCGAAGGATATC
>JAHFLJ010000024.1 GCA_023244935.1 Candidatus Liptonbacteria bacterium | reverse complement strand
CAAGATTTGGAAGGGGACGGACTACTATAACACGATATACGATCCGAACTAGTAACTTAATTATTTAGGGAGGAAGCCACGGCTTTCTCCCTTTTTTATTTTATGATATTATTTAAATAACCATATGAAATATTTTTATACTTTTCTAGTTACTGTGGTTGTAGTAGCGGGTGTTTGTGCGTATGTGTTATGGTCAAGAGACGCACAACCAATATTGACCAACAATAGCACATCGAATGCATTGCCAAATACTCAGGCAATCACTGCAAGTACCAGTACAGACATTGCGGAAACAAACGCAAATGCCGCTGTGGCACTTGCGAATATTCCGACTCCGGCAGGATGGAAAAAAATAGTCGAAACTGGTCCGGTGCCAATAGCAAATTTTAATTTAGTGTCAATTCCGACAAATAGCACAACAACCCCAGTAATTGAGGTTGGTTTTTGGAAAGTTAAGAAATCGACAGGGTCGACGACTAGCGGTGGCGGCAGCTCTGATTTGTCTACCAGTACACAAATATGGGGTTCGGTTAACGGATATGTTATTTTGGAATCGCGTTTTCCTTTGCGAGTTGCGTATAATATTCTCATTTCTGGTAAAGATAGCCCTGATTATAGATATACTTTCGATCTCACATATGCTTGGACCAACGGGGCCATGGAACTAGCCCCCGGCCCCTTTGGCCCCGACGACCTTCAAATTCTTCAAGATATGGTAAAGAATTTCGCCGAATCATTGCCCGCGCAAAAGTGATGGTACTTCAGTATTTGATATCTTGCAGTCAGCGGCGTTTTTTGTTGTTGCGATGATCTGTGAATATATGAGCGATGGTTGGGAGATCCAGATGGTCAAGAGGGGTCAACGCCCCAAGACGCTCATATTGCTCTGATTATAGTTCAAATTTTACGGCCCGATGTGGCCGTTTTTTTTAATTAAATTTCAGGGATAAGCCCAGGTCACTTTTCAATGTTTAGAGTCGGCCGTTTAGCATTAAATTTCGGGCTTTGGCGGCTGTTTGGATGCCCACAGCACTTTGCTTGACATAGGGTTAACTATATATATAATTAGCAAACACGGCTCAAAGGCCGCGCGCTCGTTGAAAATTGAATAACAAGATGCAATACAAATATTTAGAGTTTTTTAGTTGTTCTAAATTTGCGCAATAAATTTCGGCATCTCGTTTTTGAAATGAGATGCACCGGGTAAAACTAAGTTTTACTCGTTAGAATTAGATTCAGAAATGAATCTTCGTATTCTTAAATAAAAGATTATTTAGTAATAAATAATTATTTCAGAGGATTTGATCCTGGTCCAGGATGAACGCTGGCGGTGTGGATAAGGCATGCAAGTCGAGCGGAACTAAGTTTGAAGAAGTTGAGATTATATCAATGCAACGGATTTCTTAGTTTAGCGGCGAACGAGTTAGTAACACCCTAGTACATACCTCAAAGTCAGAAATAGTCCGTCGAAAGACGGGGTAATAACTGATAGTCCCGAAAGGGTAAAGTCGCAAGACGCTTTGAGATTGGCTTAGGTCCGATCAGCTAGTTGGTAGGGTAATGGCCTACCAAGGCGATGACCGGTAGGGGAGGTGAGAGCCTGGCCCCCAACGACGAGACTGAGACACGGCTCGTACTCCTACGGGAGGCAGCAGTCGAGAATATTCGACAATGGACGAAAGTCTGATCGAGCGACACCGCGTGCAGGAAGAAGGTTTTCGGATCGTAAACTGCGGTAGCAGGGGAAGAACTACGGTGACTGTACCCTGCGGAAAGAGGTGGGTAACTACGTGCCAGCACCAGCGGTAATACGTAGACCTCAAGCGTTATCCGGATTTATTGGGCGTAAAGCGTATGTAGGAGGTTTTGTGCGTCCCTGGTTAAAGCCCACCGCCTAACGGTGGAAGTGCCCGGGATACGACAAGACTAGAGGGAGTTAGAGGTTCGTGGAACTCACGGTGTAGGGGTGAAATCCGTTGATATCGTGGGGAACACCAAAGGCGAAGGCAGCGAACTGGGACTTTCCTGACTCTGAGATACGAAAGCGTGGGGAGCAAAAAGGATTAGATACCCTTGTAGTCCACGCCCTAAACGATGCCTGCTAGCCGTTTCGAGTATCGACCCTCGGAGTGGCGTAGCTAACGCGTTAAGCAGGCCGCCTGGGAAGTACGAGCGCAAGCTTAAAACTCAAAGGAATAGACGGAGACTCGCACAAGCGGTGGAACATGAGGTTTAATTCGACAATACGCGAAGAACCTTACCAGGGCTTGAAATTCTAGGGGAAAGTTTCCTGAAAAGGAGACCCTCTCTCAAGGACCGCTAGGACAGGTGCTGCATGGTTGTCGTCAGCTCGTGCCGTGAGGCGTTCCCTTAATTGGGGTAACGAGCGCAACCCCCATTCTGTGTTACAAGTGTCACAGAAAACTGCCCAGCCCATAGCGCGCGAAGCGCGCTTGACTAATGACTAGTCACTAATGATCGATAACAAATTGTTATTAATTATAAGTGATTAGTTATAAGTTGAGCGCTTCGCGCTCTGCGGGCTGGGAGGAAGGAGGGGATGACGTCAAATCAGCATGGCCCTCTGATGCCCTGGGCTACACTCATGTTACAATGGCAAAGACAATGGGCTGCCAAGTCGTAAGACGGAGCCAATCCCAAAAACTTTGCCCCAGTTCAGATTGAGGTCTGAAACTCGACCTCATGAAGTCGGAATCGCTAGTAATCGCGGATCAGCAACGCCGCGGTGAATACGTTCTCGAGTCTTGTACTCACTGCCCGTCACGCCAAGGGAGCCGGGAATAGATGAAGTTCGGTGTAGATCGAATCAGTCTAGGCTCGGTGACATGGGCGAAGTCGTAACAAGGCACGCGTAGCGGAAGCTGTGCGTGAGACAATTAAACTTATAAGTCGAACATATCTCTCTACAATTCACCACTCTTTTAGGGTGTTGGCCTGTAGCGAGATATGGGTTGAAAATCAACCAACGCAAGTTTGGGACAACTAAAAAGCTCTTTATAAATATGTGTTTACTAAATCGAATAAATACGGTATTATGATTTAACGATATGGAAGACATACCAAAGAAAATATTGATTGTGGAAGACGACCCGTTCTTCTCTATGATTCTGAAAGGAAGATTGGAAAAAGAAGGTTTGGCGGTATTCCAGGCATTTGATGGCGAGCAAGCCCTTAAAATGGCCAGAGAAAATACCCCGGACATGATTATTTTGGATTTAATAATTCCAAAAATATCCGGCTTCGAATTTTTGGAGACGATCTTCGCGGATCCTCACCTAAATCGAATTCCGGTAATTGTGGCATCAAACCTGGGGCAAGAGAGCGATGTTGAGAAAGCAAAACAACTCGGAGTTGTTGATTATTATGTAAAAGTGAGAACCTCCGTTGATGATCTGGGAAAAATGATTAAAAATATGGTCATGCAGTTACCAAAGTCAAATAACTCGCAAAGCAACACACCAATTTAAAGAAAAAAATGATAACTGAAGAAATATTAAAACAAATTAAAGCCGGCGCGAAAGTTAAGGTTTATGAAGGAACCACTCCTTTTGAAGGTATGGTAATTTCTCGTAAGCATGGAAAAGAAACCGGCGCTACTTTCACGGTTCGAACTACATTGGCCGGAGTAGGAGTTGAAAAAATTTATCCGATTAACTGCCCGATAATCAGCAAAGTTACAATTATCAGCACCCCAAAGAAAATTCACCGTTCTAAACTTTATTTCGTAAAGAAGATGTCCGGTTCCAGAGTTAGAAGGAAACTGGGAGTTTCAGTTTAAATAGTAAAAGCAGAATCCGGATAGTCTATGGACTATCCGGATTTTTGTTATATACTATCTCTAGTTTTTCGAAAAGGAGAATAGATGACAAAACGCGGATGTCTTAACAAAGCGACTTGTCCGGGATATCTCGACGAATGCAGTCTTGAGTTTCCGATTGAAGTTCGTGGCGGTTTGCAATCCGGTGATAAAATTTTCGTTTGCAATGTCTGCATGAGAGTTTTTTTCGTCACCCAAAGACCACTCTGTGATGTTTGCGGAATGACCCTATTTAATTCGGCGCATTTTTATTACAAGGAGCAAATCATTGCCGATAGAGAGAAACTTTGGCCAAAACATAAATTCCGCTCGAAGGCGAAGTCCTAAAGCCCATACACGGGCTTTTTTTGTTGACAATCCCGCAACACCTGCTATATTTCGATTAGTTTTTAAGAATGAGGAGTAGCCGATGAAAACCTACATTCTGATTTACAAACATCGTGGGAGAAACGGATATGGGGGAACGAATTTTTCCTCGAGTAGCGCCGGCGCGGCAATCCGCAAAGCGGAAAATTACTGCGCAGTCAGTTGCGCGAGACCCTTTCTGCTGTTTGAGCAGAGATATACGGCGACAGTCAACATTAAAGAATGGAAACTGCGATAGTCATTTTAACCGGAAGCATCCGGTTATTTTTTTAATTTTACAAATTTATAGTTAAATCCCATGAGCGACGCTTCACAATAAAAATAAACCCCTCACTTAGACAGAGGGGGTACGAAAAGTTCTTTGTAATACGGAACGCGATTTTGCTGGCGGAACAGCCAGGCGAAGATTGCCACGAGATAGAGAAGAATAAAGGGAGCCGCAATCGGGAGTAAATAGTAGCAGGCGAGGATTCCGATAACGACAGTCGCGTTGAGGAACTTGCTCACCTTTGATGCCTCCTTTGAACTGCATAATTTATACAGCAAAAACCACCCAACGTCAAAGCTTGCCGGAATATTAACTTGCTATAGTTTGGTATACCCTATACCTTGAGCAGGAGAAGAATTTTTTATATAATTAAATCAACCAATGAAGGCACTAAGGAAAGTCAAAATATCTTGGTCACCAAATTTCGCCTATGTTATCGGACTAATAACTACCGATGGGAATTTATCTCCGGACGGAAGGCACATAAACTTCACGTCAAAAGACGAAGAGTTGGTTAGGCTGGTAGTAGATTCGCTTAGCCTCACTAATAAGATAGGCCGCAAGGCAAGAGGCTATTCAGATGATAAAAACTATTACGTAGTTCAGTTCGGTGACGTAATTTTTTACAAATTTTTAACTAAGATAGGTCTGTCTCCAAATAAATCCAAAACACTCAGCTCTCTAAAAATCCCCAAGAAGTATTTTTTTGATTTTCTTCGTGGTCACTTCGACGGAGACGGAACATTTTATTCGTATTGGGATCCTCGATGGAAATCCAGCTTTATGTTTTATATTGAGCTCGATTCCGCCAGTTATAACCACGTAGTCTGGTTGCAAAAGAGAATAACTAGTTTGTCCGGAATAGTCGGCAGGATAACGAAAAGTAAAAATACCTCAATATATAGAATAAAATATGCCAAGGCGGAGTCATTGAATTTATTGGCCAAAATGTATTACAATAGACAGGTAATTTGCTTGTCGCGAAAAAGGCTAAAAGTAGAAAAAGCGTTAGCTGTCGTCGATAAGAAGTTGCTTTAAGCGCGGGTGGTGAAATGGCATACACGCATCCTTGAGGTGGATGTGCCGAAAGGCGTGGAGGTTCAAGTCCTCTCCCGCGCACGAATAATAAAAAATATACCCCTTGCGGGTATATTTTTTATTATATGCACGAGAGGGAATTGAACAGGGTCACCCCGCTTTGGAAGATCTGAGCGAAGCGAGGGTAAGAAACCCGAAGGTGTCTTAAGCGGGGGTCGGGGTGGACCGATGGTTCAATTACCTCTCCCGCGCACGAATATAATTCGTAAAATAATAATCCCAGTTTTGGGATTTTTGTTTTACGAATTCTTTGCACCGTCGAAAGTGGAGTGAGCATTTAGATGGAGAGGATAGTATTGCAAACCTCCTCGAATCTAGATAACTTTAAACAGCTCAATCGGATGATTGGAAAATATCGAGTAAGACATTCAAAATATCTCAAAGTAATTGAATTAGATTTTACAAATTGCTATGATATGCAGATGATTCGTCGACTATTCGAGCAATTATTTTCTCAAGACGTCTTTTGGAAATTACCTGTAATTTTTGCGATAATTTTTACACTCACCGCCGGCTATTTATATTTTAAGCACAAAAGTAACGAAGATTATCTGAAAAAAATATCTAAAAAGGGAATATATACAGTTTTTGGATTTAAAATAATATACGCAGTTTTTCTTACCTTCGCCCAATATTTTGTTTGGGATAACAATGGATTGACGCGAGCCTTATTAAAACTGCCGGTCGAAGGGAGGGCATTGCTGTCCTTCGGATTTTTATCAAAATTTTTCGAAAGAGACGGCGGTTATTATTATTTTTACGTTTTTGCGCGATATTGGCTCGTAATAATAATCTCGTTTGCGGTCGCGTATTTATTCTATCTCCTATTAAAAGGACTTAAAAAATATAAAGAACGCTTTTTTATAGGCGGGGAGCCGGAAATTGGTTTTGCTCTGGCGTTTCTTATTGGCTGGCCTGATTTTGTATTGTTTTTACCGGGAATTTTTATATTAATAATTCCGGTATCAATTTTTAGAATGATTATATTTAAAGATAAACTGACAACTCTAGGTTGGCCATTTATTGTTTCGGCAATTTTAGCGACAATTTTGGGCTATTCGCTGCTGGATATATTTGGGCTTGCTCCAATTTCAATTTAAGTGGGGAAAATAAAATTCATAATCGGGATTGATGAGGTCGGACGTGGTTCACTAGCCGGACCAGTTACGGTATGTGCATTCTTGGCGTTAAGCGGTGAGAAACTGATAAATAGAAAACTTGGCAAAATCCATGATTCCAAAAAATTATCCGAAAAGCAAAGGGAGATCTGGAGCACATATTTAAAAAATAAGAAAGATTGTCGTTTCGCAATCGCAAGTTTATCACCAAAACAAATAGACAAAGTAAATATTTCGAAATCCGCCAATCTTTGCGCCCAAAAAGCACTGGCTAAGCTCGAGAAAAGAGTCGGTATTAAAAACCTTCAAGTTAAGTCCAAAATTTATTTAGACGGTGGCTTGTATGTTGGAAATAAAAAATCCGGTATCGGCACAACAATAATTAAAGGTGACGAAAAAATTCAAGTCATTTCCGCCGCTTCAATTTTGGCTAAGGTGCATCGTGATAAGATAATGAAAAGATATGCCACAAAATTTGCGGAGTATGGGTTTGGGATAAATAAAGGGTATGGAACCCCAAAGCACATAAAGGCACTTAAGAGATTTGGGCCAACTGAAATCCACAGGAAAACCTACACTAAAAATTTTATTTAATTTAATATTATGTTATAATTTTTGTATCTATGTCCCGCACGTCCAAATCAGCCTTCACTTTAATTGAAATTCTGGTAACTCTTGGAATTGTCGCGGTTCTTTCGACAGTTGTAATTGTAACTCTTAACCCAGCAGAACTAATCAAACAAGCCAGAGACAGTACTAGAATCTCAGATTTGAATACAGTAAATACTG
>JAHFLJ010000008.1 GCA_023244935.1 Candidatus Liptonbacteria bacterium | reverse complement strand
GGTTTGTGGAGGCACTGGAGTATGGAATGCCTCCAACCGCCGGATTTGGAATATCCGAGAGGTTATTCGCGGTGCTTATGGATAAGCCTGTTCGGGAGACTGTGTTTTTCCCGCTCATGCGTCCCAAGAATAAATAATGAAGTAAAATTATAAATCTATTCCAAGTGGAGGCGGATTTTAAATTCAGCCAGTCTTTCTTTTAGTTTTGGGAATTTATCCAGGCCATTGCTTCTAGTTAAGGTTAGCGCAGCTGACTCACGCGCAGATTTGACAAGTTCGATATTTTGAAGACTTTTCATCATGAAATCCGAAAATCCGGATTGTTCATCGCCGATAAATTGTCCGGGTCCGCGGATTTCCAAATCTTTTTCGGCTAATTCAAATCCATTTTTCGCGGTCATTATTGCTTTTAATCTGGCGTTAGTTTCCGGATTCTTGGAATCGGTAAAAAGGAAACAGTAGGATTTGTGTTCCCCGCGACCTATTCGTCCACGTAGTTGGTAGAGTTGCGCCAACCCAAAACGTTCACTGCCTTCGATTAGCATTATTGCGGCGTTGGGGATGTCTACGCCGACCTCGATTACCGTGGTCGAAACCAACACGTTTATTTTATTGGCCTTAAAATTCGCCATAATTTTCTCTTTTTCGGCGGGCTTCATTTGTCCGTGAAGCATTGCTACGGTGTAGTCTTTGAAAACCGTTTTCGATAATTTTTCGTATTCTTCTTTAACGGATTTTAACTCAAGCTTTTTAATATTTTGGAAGAACTGTTTTTTAGGAACAGATTTTTCATCTTCGCTTGGTTCAATTCTGGGACAGACAACAAAAGCTTGTCGCCCTTCATTCAATCTTTGTTTCATAAATTCATAGGTTTTTTGAGCATGTTCTTTTTGAATAATTTGAGTGGTAATTTCCTGACGGCCATTCGGTAGTTCGGAAATTATGGAAACATCCAGATCGCCAAAAACGGAGAGCATCAAAGTCCTCGGGATAGGCGTTGCCGACATACTTAAAAAGTGGGGGATTATTCCTTTTGAGTTTTTCGTGAGTTCCGCGCGCTGCTTAACTCCGAAGCGGTGTTGTTCATCAATTACCAAGAGTCCAAGATTCTCAAAAGTAAAAGCAATCTTCGCGGAGTTGGAAATCAGCGCATGGGTGCCGATAATTATCGGGATTTCTCCCTTTTTAATTTTTTGGATTAAGGCGGGTTTTTTAATGTCGGCCTCGACATCTTTTTCATAATATATTTTCGATTCGGAGGCCGTGAGTAGTCCGATTGTCGGTTGGTATTTTTTGTCCATCGGCAAGAACAGCTTTTTAAAGGTCTCGTAGTGTTGCTTGGCGAGAACTTCGGTTGGAGCCATGATTGCGGTCTGTAGACCCAATTTAGAGACTACAAGAGAGGCTACGGCCGCAATGGCGGTTTTGCCGGAGCCAACATCTCCCTGGATGATGCGATTCATCGGTTTTTCTAGACTTATATCTTTAATAACTTCCCAAAGGGTTTTCTTCTGTCCATTGGTTAGTTCAAATGGGAGCTTTGCTAAGACCTCCGTTTTAAGCCATTCAATATCGGTTGGTATCTGTGGAGCTTTTTCTTTGGCTAGAGTTAGTTTCTGGATCAGATTGACGAGTTGTAGCAAGTAGATGTCTTCGAAGACAAAACGCTTTCTGGCATAAAAAGCTTCGTCTAGTGTTTCTGGGTAATGAATTTTGAGTAGGGCGCTTTTTAAGTCGGGAATATTGTTTTTTTCCAGAATTTCATCCGGTATCCAGTCTTCCATATCGGGAATATTCTGGAGTAGGGAATTTAAAATCGCGCGAATTCCTTTGGAGGTAAATCCTCTTGTTTCCGGATAAATTGGAACTAGGCGGGCGGTATGTTTTGTTTCTTGATTTTCGTTTTTTAAAACTTCAAAAGTGGGGTTACTGAAATATAATTCTCCTTCATCCGACTCCGAAACTTTTCCGGCGAAGTTAGCCATTTGGCCGACAGTCAAAATATTTTTTATGTAAGGTTGATTAAACCAGACCGCTCGAATTGAGCCGGTTTCATCGGCAATCTGTGCTTCGGTTATAAACATTCGGCGATGCCAGGCGTGGCGAATGGAGACATCTTCGATTACTCCGTGGATAGTCGATTGTTCTTTGGGAGCTAAATCAGAAATATTGGAAACATGAGAAAAGTCTTCGTAGCGAAAAGGGAAGTGGTAAAGAATGTCGCTTACAGTTTGAAGTCCGAGCTTGTTTAGCTTCGTAATTATTCCCGGACCGATTCCTCGAATTTGTTCAAGCGGTGTATTGAGTCTTAACACGCGCATATTTTACCATAAATTGAATAAATTCGGTAATGAAAATTACCTCTTTAATTTTTTAAAAATTATGGCATAATGATAATCGTTCTAAATATGCACCCATAGCTCAGCTGGTAGAGCAGATCCCTCTGCAGAACAAGTTTTGCCAGCCGGTTCGCCCCTTAAAAATGAATAGTGGACTAATGCACCCATAGCTCAGCTGGTAGAGCAGATCCCTCTTAAGGATAAGGTCCAAGGTTCGATCCCTTGTGGGTGCACCTAATCACTCCACTATTCATTTTCTCGGAGGCTGCCGGCTGTAAGGATAAGGTCCAAGGTTCGATCCCTTGTGGGTGCACATGAACTAAAAAATCTCCATTGCGGAGGTTTTTTAGTTCATGCACAAGGGATCGAACAAGTGGAGGGGGTCGGGGAACCGCGCTCGGTTCCCCGTGGAGGAGATGATTCAGAACCGTGGGTTCTGAAAGAGCGAAGCGACGTGAGATTCCCTTGTGGGTGCACAACCAAAAATAACTACGCCCTAGCGGGCGTCTTTTGGTTGTGCACTTCAAAACCCACGGTTTTGAATCCGCTTCGCTCATTCCTACACGGGAGAAACCTTGAACTTTTCTCCCGACCCCACTTTCGCGCCAAATGGGATTTGGCGGTGCACGAAACCGAGAAAAAAATTTCTAATATATTTATGTGTGAGGGAATTTTTATTTTGACATTGAATAGATAAGTGGCTAGTATTTTAATCAGTAAATAACTTTGAAAACGGAGGCAGTATGGAAAACGGCTGCGTGTTCTGTGACCCCGAAAAGATGAAAGAGCGTCTCATCTGGGAAAACGCGGACTGGTCCGTGGTTGCAACTTTGGGACAGATTGTTGGCGGGTACGTGCTCATTATTCCAAAAGCACATATCCCTTGCTTGGGAGCGTTGCCCCTTGGAGGGGCTATGGCAAATTTGGTCACGACAATATATTCGGCGGCGCGTGCCCTCAACTTGGAATATGTTCATGACGATTCTCCTGGTGCGGTCAGTAGAATTTTAATGTTCGAACACGGCATTGTTGGTCAGACCGTTAAGCACGCCCATCTTCATCTTCTTCCGGTCAAGGTAGACTTGACTCCGAAAATCGTTGCTGATTTTCCGACGGTTGATATTGATAATCTATCCGACAGCGATTCCTATCTGCAGGATGTTTATGCCAGCCGACAGGAGCCATATCTTTTTTGGACAACGCCAAACGGTGATTCGATGATTTGTTGGAATCCGCCTGCGCCGTCGATGTACTTGCGTCTGATTACTGCCGAGCTTCTCGGTTTTCCTGAGCGCGGAAATTGGCGCGAGATGGATCGTAATCTCGACAACCAACTCCAAGAAGAAACCGTTCGTCGACTTAAGTCGTATTTTCCATAAAGCCCATTTTGGGCTTTTTCTTTTATCAAAATATACAAAGTATTGTATAATATGGTTAATGATTTACGAAGAAATAAAAAAGTTTTTCAAAGGGGAAGTTGAGAATTCTAAAGAGGTTCTGGCAGAATATAGTCGGGATGCTTCTATCTTTGAAGTTATTCCTGAGGTTGTGGTATTTCCAAAGGATAGGGCGGACATTAAAAATTTAGTAAAATTTGTGCTTGCAGAGAAAAAGAAAGGTAGAAAAATTTCTATATCTGCTAGGTCTGCAGGGACTTGTATGTCCGGTGGCTCTCTTACCGAGTCGATCGTGGTTAATCTCACTCGTCACCTAAATTCGTTGATTAAGGTCGGCGAGGATTTTGTGATTGTCGAGCCCGGTCTTTTTTATCGGGATTTAGAAAAAGTTTTAGACGAAAAAGGTATGATGTTGCCGTCTTATCCGGCATCCAAGTCGCTTTGCGCGCTAGGCGGAATGATCTCTAATAATTCCGGAGGGGAGAAGACATTGGCATACGGGAAGACCGAAAAATACGTAGAAGAAATTAAAGTTATTCTAGAAGACGGAGAAGAACACTCCTTTAATTTTGCAAATAAAGAGCAGATAGTCGAGAAAATAAAAGCCGGTGGATTGGAGGGAAAAATATATAATCAGATGAATATTCTTTTAGAGCATAATCGAGAAAGGATATTATCCGCCAAGCCGCGAGTTTCAAAAAATTCGGCCGGATATGAAGTTTGGAATTGTATTGTAAATGACGGAATGGATCTAAGTAAAATTTTTGTGGGTGCTCAAGGAACGTTGGGAATAATAACCGAGGCGAAGTTAAAAATTATTCCGAAAAAGAAACATTCCGGTTTGGCGGTGGTGTTTTTGAAAGATATTCAAAAACTTCCGTCTTTGGCAAAGATTGCCATGAAATATAGTCCGGAGAGTATAGAATCTTTTGACGACAATACTTTGAAAATCGCTTTGAAATTTATTTTTGAAATTATCGGCAAAATGAAGGCCAAAAATCTTTTTAAGCTAGTATTCGCATTTTGGCCGGAAGCTTTGATGGTTTTAACCGGAGGGATTCCTAAGATGATTGTGCTTGTTGAGTTAACCGAAGACGACAAAAAACTTTTGGATTCCAGACTTGTCGAATTGCGAAAAGAGATAAACGCAGAGAAGTTTAAAATTCGAATAATTAATAATCCTGCCGAGGCTGAAAAATATTGGACAATGCGTCGAGAGAGTTTCAACTTGCTTCGTAGTAAATTCAAAGACAAGCAAACAGCCCCATTTATGGATGATTTTATTGTTGCGCCGGAAAAATTAGGGGAGTTTTTGCCTCAACTTTATTTATTATTGGATCCATATAAGAATAAGATGACTTACACTATCGCCGGACATATTGGTGACGGAAATTTTCACATAATTCCTTTGGTTAATTTAGATGACGAAGAAGTCAGACGCTCGATTCCTATTCTTATGGAGTTAGTTTACAACCTGGTTTTGAAGTTTGACGGGTCAATTACCGCCGAACATAACGACGGTTTAATCAGGAGCCCATTTTTGGAAAAAATGTATGGAAGGGAGGTGTATAGACTTTTTGAAGAGATTAAGCAGATATTTGACTCCGAAAATATTTTTAATCCCGGGAAAAAGGTTGGGTCTAGTTTGCAGTATGCTTTAAATCATATAAAATCAAAGTAATGTTTAATAAAAGCTTATTGCAGGGTTATTTTTTCTTATTTTTGCTGGCATCTGTCGGGGTTGTTTGTTTTTTTATTTTTAAGCCATATTTTTCGGCAATAGTTTTAGGCGGAGCGCTAGCGATACTTTTTGGACCTGTTTATTTGCGATTAATTAAAATGTTTAAGAGTCCTGCCTTGGCCGGAATTTTATCCGCTATTCTCGCAATCGTTTTAGTCCTGGTTCCGATAATATTCTTCGGGTTGCAGGTTATTCAGGAGGCGGGTCAATTATATTCAGGATTGAGCGGAGATAATTTTACTTTAGTTGTATGGATAAATGATCAATTGCATAAGTTTATGCCGTCGTTGAATCTATCGGTAGCAGATCTGCAAGGTTATTTTAGCAGCGCGATTTCTTGGATAGTAGGTAATTTGGGAGAACTTTTTTCCAGCGTTACTTCAATTTTTCTAAGTTTATTTGTTAGCATATTGGCTTTTTATTATTTTTTACGGGACGGGGACGCGCTTAAGGATAAGTTTGTTTTGCTTAGTCCGTTGAAAAAGGAAGATGATTTGGCGATACTTTCCAAAATTGAGCTGGCGATGGCCTCGGTTGTTAGGGGGACAATAATTGTTTCTGTTTTACAAGGACTGGTTGCAATGGCGGGATTTTGGGCATTTGGTTTACCTCAGCCGGTCTTTTGGGGGCTAATCACTATTGTGGCCGCATTTATTCCGGTTGTCGGGACGATGATCGTAACTCTTCCTGTTTCTATCTTTTTGATGTTAACGGCCGGGTTAATTCCGGGACTTGGGTTACTTGCTTGGAGCTTTATCATTGTAAGTTCTGTTGATAATCTGATTCGTCCATTTTTGATAAAAAAAGACGTAGAAGTAAACGCGTTAGCAATACTTCTTAGCGTGCTTGGAGGGTTGCAATTTTTTGGGCCAATCGGGTTTATTCTTGGGCCGATATTTTTGAGCTTACTTTTTACGTTGCTTGAAATGTATCCGAGAATTTTGTATCACGACGAAAGATAATCGTGGGTTAAAAAAGAAAAACCCCGTCCGTCTCCGTCGGTTGACGGATAGCGGATCGGGGAATATTTTTTATCGGGTTTTACTGATTGGGCTCAGTAGAACGCCAAGGCGTTTTTTGAGTTCATCAATATCGGTATTCTTGGAAATCGGCTGTTTCAAGATGTGCTCGCTGAAGAACTCATGCTCGACACAGAAGATTTTCTCATCCTTATAACGAATGCCGACATAAACCGGACCGAAGTCGATTCGCTTCATCTTTCCATTCTCGAATTCGGTGAATGGAGTCATGGCTCCGGCCTGTGTAACCACACGTTGGCCGAGATCCGGGCTCCATTTTTCAACTTCGATTGTGGTATGGAAGTTGGCGATGTCTACGAGTTGGGTGTCATTATGAAAACCAAGAGCTTCTTCGGAGCGAATGGACGTCGTTTTGGCACGCGCCATTTGCGGGTGATGAAGATTGGTTTTCATTCCACCGGGGAACTCATAGAGCGGAGTGTGTTCCGGCAATCCAATTATCTTTTTGCGGATAATCTCGCCGAGATTATGAATCGGCATCAGTTTATCCGTGAGAAGTTTGTGGATGTGAAATCCGAGAAGTTGGGTAAGAGCTGCATTGAAGAGAAGTCCGGGAGTGACGCCAAGCTCTTTTTGCCAACCATCATGGTTTCCGATGATATAGATAAAGAGTGGCATGTTGGATTCTACTTCGGCCGCAATTATTGCTTCCGCAATCGTTTTGCTCAAATCATATTTCTTAAGCGATTCCGTAAACCTGGTTTTGAAAACCTTCATGATAACCGTACCGATGAGTTCGGCCGCAAAAATTTCCTGTTCGGTGTAATTCATGTTGCCGATAATCTCACCGCGGTGGACGAGATTATGCTTCAGTCCGGCGATGATGTCGCCGACTAATTCCAGGACGGTTGCGTTGCGTTTCAGAATATCATCCGCAAATTTTTGGCAAATGTATTCATAGTCCGTAGTGTTGTAACCGGCATGGAGACAGCCGAAAATCATGCGTCGGAGTTCGAACACGTCGGAGCTATACGGCCACGGGTAGCGCAAGCGTTCCTGAAGCCAATCCCGATGAAGGTTAAACCTACCGGATTCATCAATGAAGAGTCCTGGCCAGGTAACGCGCTTAAGCGAGCGAGGAGTAAGAAGGTCATTAGCAGATTTTTGGACAGCAGATCTTTCTGCGCCAACGATGTCGGTAAGCTCACCAACATGCAATCCGCGAGGCTCCCGTTTGATTGCTTCAACGATTTTGCGCTGAAGTTCGGTCGCGCCATCCTTGTTGCCGGTGATGAAACTTCTTTCATCTTTAACCAAATCACGAAGATTCCAAGTTCGGATGATTTTATCTTCGCCGTCTTCGCCCCATTCGATTATGCGAACGCCAATCTGGTTAAGCGCGATTGAGGGTTCGCCTGGCCGTCTGGGGGTTGGGACGTGGAGGGCCGGTAGAGAAATACGGGGAATCTTTTTTTCTCCGTTTCCGGGTTTACTGATGGAATTTCCAAATCCACCGACAACCCAGAAGTCAGGAAAGTCATTTGCTCCCGCTTCTTCTTCTTCGATTTCCTTGTCTACGGAAGTGCTGGCATACTGGCCTGGCAATCTTTGACGTTTAGGGTTGAGCCATCCGATAGATACGCCATTTTTGCGTTCTTCTTCATTACAGCCAATGCCTTTAATTCTGGTCCGATCTCCGCCTTGTTTGTAGATGCGGACTTCCGGACGAAGTTCTTGAAGATGCTGGGCGATTTTTTCGCCGAAATCACCGTCAAGGACAAGGGATGTGATGATATAAATGTGCGCGAACGGAGAGCCGGTGGCCCTAATGCTTTCTTCCGGCTTTTTGAGCACGGGAATGACTGAGGCAAGCTCTTCGGCGCATTCATTCAAAACTTGATGAACGACTTCTTCGCGGATTTTATTTCTTTCGCTGTGTTCGTAGCTTTCCAGAATCTTTTTGATTTTGGCATTAACTTCAGTCTTGTCTACCAGACCGGCATTCAAGACAACATAGCGACAGCCTTCTTCGGCAAAAATGCGGAAAGCGCGTTCGATGAGCGCGGCACGAGCGCCACGGCCTTTCCAGTCGATTCGGCTCATAGCGCCGATTCTTCGTCGCTTGTCCGGATTAAACCAAGCATCCTTCGAAATCTCGATGGTAATCGGCTCCGAAAACTTTCTGCGCGGAGGAAGTCTGATAACCTCAACTTCTTTCTGTTCGGTAATCTTCTTCCGCTCAGCTCTTATTCCGGGAGAAATATTTCGTATGGCTTGGACGATATCACTTTCGTTCCTGAGCATTTTGAATTTAGCCATAAGTTCTTCACGGCTAGCGCCATTCTTCATTGCTTGTTTGAAGGCTTCGGCTTCTTTGGCCGAAAACTTTTTCCAAACCGCTCGCTTTACGTGTCTTGACTTGATAATCTCATGCCTGCGCGCGTATTGCTGAGCATCATTGAAGAAATTTTGCCAGGTAAAATTCTTAGGAAGTTTTCCGAGCTTTTTCCATTTTTCAAACAATTTCTTAAGACGAGCTACGAGCTCATCGTAATCTTTTGATTTGTTATAAATGGATTCGTACTCTTTGTTCCAGTTGCAGATTGCTCTCATTTGCGACACCTCTTTCTTCTCGTTTTAGAGAATCAATTTACTGTCCTTATTTTGTTCGTAGGAGTGCCATATGTCAATCCCGTTAGAATCATCTCGCTCTGAAGCCCCTATGGGGCGCGCGTGTAGGCGCGCGAGCGCGGACTCTAACGGGATTGACTTTGGGGCTCTTTAATGTAAACTATATATCAATTATGTTAGTTATAAGATTTTCAAAAAGAGGCAAGAAACACCAGCCCAGTTATCGTATAGTTGTGGCCGAAAGACGGTCAAAGCTTATGACTGAAGGGGTGGAAGATTTGGGTTCATACAGCCCATTTTCCAAGAAGGCGACTATCGACAAAGAAAGGGCCAACTATTGGATAAAGACCGGAGCTAAGGCGAGCCCGACAGTTCACAATCTTTTTATAAGAGAAGGAGTGATAACCGGGAAGAAGGTTCCGACTCATACACAGAAAAAAGTAGAAGAGAAGAAAACCGCCTAAGCTTTCCACAGGCGGTTTTCTTAAATTGAAAATTTTGTTATACTGGCTTTGGAATCGATTAAAAATAAAGAAAAGGTCGCCGAAAAGAATAGAATTGAAATGACCAACACTAACGATCAGGAATTCTTGGCATATCTGGTGAAGTCACTCGTAGACCATCCGGAGGATATCCGTATTGAAAGA
Source organism: Candidatus Liptonbacteria bacterium (assembly GCA_023244935.1). Lineage (GTDB taxonomy): Bacteria > Patescibacteriota > Minisyncoccia > UBA6257 > 2-01-FULL-56-20 > JAHFLJ01. The sequence goes on along the minus strand of JAHFLJ010000008.1, from coordinate 26,712 downwards.
AAAGTGGACGAGATGGGCGTTCTTCTGACCTTAAGAGTTCATCGTGATGATATGGGGCAGATTGTCGGTCGACAAGGATCCACCGCAAAATCTATCCGAGCGCTTCTTAGGATTGTGGGCATGAAGAATAATGCGCGCATAAACTTAAAAATTGAAGAGCCGGAGGGAAGTTTAAGGGGCATTCCATTGGCCGATGGGACTGTATAATGTAACTTGTAGTGTGCAGCTTATAACTTGTAACGTACAAATATAAAAAAATAAAACTCTGGTAGTTCAGGGTTTTATTTTTGGTTTACAAAATCGTTTTAATTGCCTATAATAGTCAGCGCTTATAGGTCATAAGTAATCAGTAAAAATTATTTATAAACACATGCTTTCATACAGTGAGTTAACAAAAGGAACCTTATTTATTTTGGACGGAGCGCCATACGAAGTTTTAGAAATGAATTTTTTACGTATGCAGCAACGTAAGGCTACCGTAAATACAAAAATACGAAATTTAATAACCGGGAAAATTTTAGAGCGAAATTGGCAGGCGTCCGATAGTTTTGAGGAAGCCGAAGTTGAAAAGAAGAACTCTAAATTTATTTATATGACCAAAGGGGAATATTGGTTCTGTGACGAAAAAAACGCCGCCGACCGGTTTTCCTTAACCGCCGAAGTTTTGGGAGACGCCGGAAAGTTTTTGAAGCCGAACACAATTGTGGTTGCGTTGTTTTTCAACGGAAAAGTTATTACTGCGACTTTGCCGATTAAAATGGATTTTAAAGTTATCGAAGCCCCGCCATCTATTAAAGGGAATACCGCTCAGGGAGGGAATAAGGTTGTGACTTTGGAAGGTGGCGCAACAATTCCGGTTCCGCTGTTTATAAACGCCGGAGATGTTATTCGAGTGAATACTCAGACCGGAGAATATGTGGAGCGCGTTGACAAGGGCTCCGCTTAGTTAATTTTTTTCTTACACAAAAATCTCCAGCGAGATTTTTGCTGGTATTCAACCAAATGACTCCGAGTACGGAGACCATGCTCATTTGGTTTCATGACCCAGAAAAAAATCAACTAAGCTCCGCTTGGAAAATACAAAAAACCATGCTCAGCTTGTTTTGTGACCCAGCCCAAAATTAGTTTGCTACGCTGTGAAGAATGCGAAAACATCCAGCGATATTTTCGCTGGTATTCAGTCGCTTAAATCCGCCTTCGGCGGATGCCGGCTTAAGCGACTTCATGACCCGACCGAAAACCAATTTGCTACGCTAGGTAAATTAAATTTTCGTGACCCATAAAAAAGTGTTTAAGCTACGCTGTGCGAAAATAAATACCGCCAAAGTGGCGGATATGTTTTATTCTACGACGAGGCAGATATGTTTGATGTCATCGTTCTCAATTGTGGACTCTGCGAAGGAAACGAGAATTCTTGTATTCTCAAATTTATGTAGGAGCTCGTAAAGTTTTCTAAGAGATGTTTTATCTTCTTCGGTCGTAGCAATTAAGTTAACCATTTGTGCTCTACTTGTTTTGGATCGTGGTCCATCGGGAATGATTTTCATCATTTCTCCTTGTTTTTGAACTGGTGATAGAATATAATCTTTCTGAATTTATGTCAAACAAAAATAAATTGTCCGCCAAGAAGCGAAGTAAAGTATTCGTGGGTATGTCAGGAGGCGTAGATAGCTCCGTCGCGGCATATTTACTAAAAAAACAAGGACATAGCGTCGTTGGGGTTTTTATGCGTGGATATAATCTCGATAATTGCCAGGAAAAAGATGCTGAGGATGCCCGGCGCGTGGCGGAACATTTAGAGATTCCTTTTTATGTCTGGGATTTTGAAAAAGAATACAAAGAAAAGGTGGTGGATTATATGATTGACGGCTATCGCAAGGGACTAACTCCGAATCCCGATGTAATGTGCAACAAAGAGATAAAGTTCGGGTTGTTTTTTGAGAGAGCGATGAAGTTCGGTGCCGACTATGTGGCAACGGGACACTATGTGAAAAAAATAACTAATAACTATCAACCGATAACTAATGACTTTAAACCGAAGAAATCGGTCCTAAAAGTTATTAGTGATAAGTCATCAGTCATAAGTTATTCTTTGGCTATCGCCAAAGATACCAATAAAGACCAGAGTTATTTTCTGTGGGCTCTAAATCAGAAGCAAATTGCTAAGTCGCTTTTTCCTCTGGGGGATTATTTAAAACCGGAAATTAGGAAGATCGCCAAAAAAATCGGAGTTTCTACTGCGGAGAAGAAAGATTCGCAGGGAGTTTGTTTTTTGGGGATGGTTAATATTAAAGAGTTTTTGAAAAAATATATTCCGGAAAAAACTGGCGATGTTTTGAATTTAGCCGGAGAAAAAATCGGAGAACACAATGGCTCTTGGTTTTATACGATTGGTCAGCGTAGCGGGGTGGGGAATCTGAAGCACCAGAAGGGACAGAAAAATCATCAGCCTCTTTATGTGGCCAGTAAGGATATCAAGAAGAATATCTTGGTTGTCGCCGAAGGGGGAGAAAATGCGGAGCTATATAAAAAAGAGGTTTTTTTAGACGAGGTTAATTTTTGTAACTTAGAACATTCCAACATTCTCAAGAATGTTGGAATGTCGGTGATGGCTAGGGTGCGTTATCGGCAGCCGTTATTTTCTGCGGTTTTGATTAAAGAAAGGAAGGGATGGAAGCTGGAATTTTCGAAACCACAGCGGTTTGTGGCTCCTGGTCAGTCAGCAGTTGTTTACTTAAAAAACGGCGAGATGTTGGGCGGAGGGGTGATTAAGTAAACTAATGACAGATAACTTATAACTAATAACGCAATACCAAGGCAAACTTCATTGCTTCCTTATTCTCAAATTCTCAAGAATTTGAGAATTTCGATAGTACTCCCTGCCTGCCGGCAGGCAGGGGTTGCGAGTACTCAATTTTGACCCTGTAGTAGATCTGGCACAATGGAATTTAAGCATTTTCTCTTTGAGAAAACGTAAGTGTCAGATTCACTACGCGGTTTTGACATAAGGCCTTATTTAATCTATACTTTTCCCTACGATGCTCGAGCCGTTGGGGTCAGTCGAAAGGCCCATAATTCCGGCATAGCAGAAAAAATCATAAATCAAAACAAATATGGCAGACGAAATAGTACAATTGAATGAGTTGGAAAGTGATCCGGAGTTAAAAGAAATGGTTGACGCCGGTGTTTTTTGCGGTCGCACCAGAACCAAGACTCATCCGAGAATGAGACCTTACATCTTGAGCACCAGAAATGGAGTAGAGATATTTCACCTCGGCAAGACCTTGGAAAAGATGGGAGACGCTTTGGAATTTTTGAAAGCTAAGGTTACGGCAAAGGGTTCAGTTCTTTTAATCGGAACTCAGCCACCGGCACAACAGCTTTTGGAAGATATTTCGAAAGAGTTGAACGTTCCGGCAGTAACAGTGCGATGGCTTGGAGGAACTCTTACAAACTTCAAAGTTATTTCCAAGCGCGTTGAATATTTGAAGAAATTAAGAAGTGACTTTGCGAGCGGTGCAGTGGAAAAATACACGAAGAAAGAACAGCTTGGACTGAAAAAAGAAATGGTGAAGTTGGAAGAATTATTTAGCGGAATTGAGAATATGGCAGGTAAGCCGGATGTAGTGGTGCTGATTGATCCGATACTTCATAAAGCGGCAATGAACGAAGCAAAGAGACTTTCTATCCCGGTTATCGCATATACGAATAGTGACGTGAATCCGGATGAAATAGATTACTTGGTTCCCGGGAATACAAAATCTCGCTCAAGCATTAATTGGTTCGCAGAAAAAATTAAGGCTACGATAAAGGAAGGGCAGAGAGCGGCTACTCTTGAAACTTTAAAATCAAACTAAACTAAAAAACAAACATGAACGACAATATTCTTAAGTTACGTGAAGCTACCGGCGCCGGAGTAATGGATTGCAAACGCGCGTTGGAAGATGCGAAGGGAGACTTCGAAGCCGCTAAGCAGATTATTCACGAAAAGGGTGTTGCCAAGGTGGAGAAGCGCGCTGACCGAGAGGCCGGAGCGGGAATGATTTATTCTTATGTGCATAATGAAAGAATCGGAGTTCTAGTGGACGCGCGCGCGGAGACCGACTTTGTGGTTCATTCCGAGCCATTCAAAGAGATGGTTCGCGAAGTAGCGATGCAGATTGCCGCTATGGCTCCGGAAAATTTGGAGGAACTTTTGGCTCAGCCGTATATTAAAGATGACAAGAAAACTGTCCAAGATTTGGTAAATTCGGTTATCGCTAAAGTTGGTGAAAACGTAAAGATTCGAACTTTCAGTAGAATTTCTATCTAGATTGGGTTTTGTGGTAAACTAAAAAGGTAAAAATGTTCGCTTTTATATTAACAAATATATTTTTCCTTTCCCTCGCCGGGCTTATTTTGTTGACAATCAGGGCAATGCCCCGCGTAGAAGAAGATCAAGTTAAGAAGGGGGGGATTTTGGATAAATTAGCGGCTTCGGAAATCCCTGAAAAAATTGATGCGATTTTAGGAAGCACGATGTTTAAATTTTTTAGGAGATTAAAAGTTTTTATTATGAGATTGGATAATTTTGTGAACAGCGAGATTAAACGATTTTCTAAAACTGTGGGTGAAAAGCCAGCGCAGGATTTTAAGGAGATGTCCGAAGACGGAAAAGACGAAACCGATTTGCTTTCCAGGTAGGGCAATCGGGCTTTAATTTTTAGTTAAAACGTATTAGTATAGATAAGTTCGAATTAATATTGCGCAGGTGTCAGAGTGGTCAAATGAAGGAGACTGTAAATCTCCCGCCTATACGGCTACGAAGGTTCGAATCCTTCCCTGCGCACCAAAATAAAATAATCCATCCTTGCGACGGGTTATTTTATTTCGCGCATGGGTGGATTCGAACAGGAGGTGGGGTCGGGAGGGAGGGGACGCGACCTCTCGCGTAAAAATCAGGCGCATTTTATTTCATTCGGTGATTAATGTATATTTAATTATATGGTTAAATTAATTCATAATATGAAACAAAAAGGATTTTTAAACTTTGTCTTGATAGCAGTAGTCATTATACTGGTTGGCGTAGTCGGATATTTTGAGTTTGTTAAAAAATCCGGTCCAATCGTATCTCAACCGTTTTCGATGCAAGACGTAGTTAGTGACGGGCATCTAGTGGAGTTCGAGGAGGCGGTAAATAAATCAGATTTTAGCAGTGCCAGTAAATATTTTGCGGACAAAGTATATGTAGTAATCGAAGAATCTTCGTGCTGTGGCGCAGACGAAATATACGGAAAATCTCCGTGTTGCGGTGATGTCCCAGCAAGTCGCGCTGAAAAGGAATTAGAAAAAATTAGAGGACTCATATTTACTTTTAACCAAAGTGATTTTGCGGTAAAGGAATATTTGAATTATATGGCCACAGAGTATCCAAATCGCCGATTTATAAAAACAACTCCTAATAAATTGTATTTTGATGAGTTGGTAATTGGGGTTGAATCCGACGGTTCGCAACAAAATAGAGCATCTATCGGATATAAAATATATAATGATAAGATTACTGATTTGTTTATAAATATTGGGAGGAGCAGGTAGTGGAGGTATATTTTATTAAAAAATATTTGAGTAGGAGTTTTCCGGTTTTTATGGGTGAATCTGAGCGATGGGCTTTGTTTTTATTAAATTTTCCGCTAGATTGTAGATAGTAGATTTATAGGAGGCATGCATGGACAGTGTCGGAGGCAGAGTTGAAGAATTTCTGAATAACCCAACTTTAAGGTTGGGGATTGAATTGCTGGAATCTGTTTTTACTCGTCAAAGCGTGGATATTTGGCTTAATACTCCGCAAGAAATGTTGGAGAACAAAACTCCGCAATCGTTAATTGATAATGGTTGCGAGAAAATTGTTTTGAACTTGATTGCCGATATGCTATCCGGAAATCCAACATAGACCTTGCAGAATTACCACTCGGAAGCGAGTGGTGTTTTTATCTTTGCATATTTTTCTGAATCGTATAGATTTAAATTAGTAGATTTTAAAAGGAGGTGACTATGTCTTCGGGCTCTGCGCCTTCTCCGGGAGATACGATTAGAACTTTGTATGAGTTTTTGCGACAGCATCCGGAAGAAGTTGTGAATTTTGAAGATGTCGATAGATACGGAGATATGATTGGGGCTCAGTGCGCAGGAGAACATCCTGTGAAAGAGCTTCCACCGGATTTGAAGGTTCTTTGTTTTTTGCTTAGAAAATTTACTCAAGAGATCGAGGAGTCCGATGAGCTTTACGCGGAATCTGTTGAGGTTGGTGATGCGATTGGAGCGGCAGGGGCGTTGGCTTCTCGTGAAGCCAATAGTGAGAGAAGAAACGCAATTAGTATGCTTTTAAGCGTTTCGGTTAAGGACTGTTTCAATCTTTGGGATAAGGAATTGGTTTATATAAGAAGAGGGTATCTGGTGGTCTGGACTACCGAAGAAGAACAGTTGGCAACGAGTGTCCCAGATATGATTTTTTGCAAAGGATCACGTGTTGATAGTTAATGTCCCGATTTCAGGGACATTTTTTTGTGCTATAATTAGTTAAATGAGAGAATATGTGGGGGAGGCGATAGTTTTACATAAAGATTTTCAGGGCGAACTTGATGAGCGCGTAGTTTTTTTTGCAAAAGATTTTGGAAAACAAAGCGCAAAGATTAAGAGCGGAAGGAAAATAACTTCAAAACTTTCGCCTCATTTGGAGCCCGGGAATTTAATCAAAGCGCGCTGGATTGAAAAGGGAAGCTTGCAGGTGGTGGACGCTTTGAAACAGGAGAAATTGGATTTTACTCCCGGTTTTTTGAAATTGGTTTGCGATGTGCTTGCCGAGCACAACCACGACGAAGAGGTGTGGAATTTTTTAAAAAATAATAAGGAAAGTTCTACGGAGTTATTATCTGTCTTGGGTTGGAATCCAAAAGGAGCGGTTTGTCAGCTGTGTAGTTCGACTCCTCGCATGTTCGGAGTGGATTCATTAGGGTATTATTGCGCTGATTGTGGCGCCAAGGTTCGAGGTAGCAAAATTTATATAGTATAGTTTTATAAATTTGTTACAGCGCCCCTCTAAGGTGGGAGGGGGACATCAATTTATTGGACCCAAGCATCATGAATACATGGTATTCCCTGCCTGCCGGCAGGCAGGGGTTGCGAATACGCAATTTGCGCCACTTCGCGGAGGAGGGTAGAATATATAGATAATGAAGAATTTTTTAATCGCCTTTTTATTGATTGCGGTTTTATCCGGAGTTGGTTTCGGAGTTTATTATTTTACGAGGCCTTCGGCTCCTGGGGTTCTTTTGGAATTTAATAAGCCGGAAAAGATTTATGTCGGTTTGCCGTTCGAGGTGACAATTTCATACACAAATACTTCTGACCAAGCCTTGAAAGATGCCAAGCTTTCGGTTTTTTTGCCGGATGGATTGGTTTTCGCGGGAAGGAGTGTGGACCAGCGAGGATATGATTATTCCATCGGAGATATCGGTCCCGGAAGCGTGAACCAAGAGAAAATTAGTTTAATTGCAACCGATGGTCCTCAGAGTTTTAAAAAACTTACCGCCAAAATAAGTTATTCTTTGGCAAGCGCGCAGGGCGCACAGTTTGAATCAAATTCTTCGGCGGATCTCGGGATAGGGCCGGAGTCCATAACTCTTAATGTTTCTTTGCCGAAAAGCGCCGCGAACGGAGAAAATTTTGAAACAGTTTTTAAATATCAAAATAATTTGCCGATGGAGTTCCGGGGTTTGAAGTTGAAGCTTAGTTATCCGCCGGCATTTACCGTTTCGGAAATTTCGCGGGATGATATGCAGAGTAATCAGGAATTGATTTTGTCATCGGTTCCGGCTCTTTCTTCCGGCGAAATAAAAGTAACCGGCTCGCTTATCGGAGCGGAATTATCAAATCAGGAGTTTAATATCGATTCTTTTTCGAATTACGATGGGCAAGATTTTTCCATAACCAAGCAGTCGGCAACGATGAGTATTTCTTCTTCGCCTTTGACTTTGAGGGTTACCGTAAATGATAACGATGCAAATTCCTATATAGCTAAACCGGGGGATAGTTTAAGATATAAAATTTATTATAAAAATAATTCCGAGGTGGCCTTGGCAAATTTGAAAATAAATGTCGGACTTGTCGGAGAGATGTTTGATTTCTCGCGAATGGATACCAGAGGTTCTTTTAGCTCGATTTCCAATTCAATTTTATGGACTCAACAGACTAACCCCGAGTTGTTGGTTTTGGCTCCAGGCGAAGAGAGGGCCGTGGATTTTTCGATAGCGACAAAAAGTGATTTTAATATAAAGAGAATGAGTGACCGTAATTATAGTTTAAAATTAAATATCCAGATGGAATCTCCAACCGTACCATCGAATGTGGTTGCGGTTAAAACGGTTTCGGTTGCGCAAGCCGACACAAAGATTTCCGGTATTCTTAAATATGATTCTTACGGACTTTTTTATGATCCGAATGCCGGATTTATAAACGCCGGACCGTATCCGCCTAAGGTTAATCAGCCAACTCAATATACGATTCATTTTAAATTGTATTCATACGGAGTGGATATGAGCGACATTACGGTTAGCGCGAAACTTAAACCCGGAGTTTCGTTCACCGGCAAAATTAAAACAAATACCGATAGTTCTCCGATTATCGATCAAAATAGCGGAATTGTGACTTGGAAATTGAGTAATCTATCCGCCGGTCGGGGAATTGTCAGTGATCCGGCAGAGGCCATTATTCAGCTGGAATATACTCCTTCTACTTTGGATGAGGGAAGAGATGTGATGCTTGTTGAATCTTCAACCGCAGAGGCAAAAGATTTATTTACGGGGCTAATGCTCACGTCTCGAGGAGACATGGTGGACACTAGCCTTAGAAGGGATACTATGATACAAGCTTCGTCGCGAGGGGTTCAGGAATGAAGTTTAAATGATTCCACATTTTGTCGACTAAGTCAGAACAAGCCATAGAATAAAAGTAATATGAAAAAAATTAACGAGACTTCTAACGGGATGGAACTGATAGTATCTTTGGCGAAGAGACGGGGTTTTGTTTTCCCCGGCTCGGAGATTTATGGCGGTATGGCAAATTCTTGGGATTATGGTCCGGTCGGGGCGGAACTTAAGAAAAACATTAAAGACCTTTGGTGGAAGAAATTCGTGCAACAGAGGGATGACATGGTTGGAATTGACGCGGCGTTGATTATGAATCCGAAAGTTTGGAAAGCTTCCGGACATGTGGATACCTTTTCGGACCCACTTGTAGAATGTAAAAAATGTCATGGGCGTTTTCGTGCCGATCAGTTGGAAGGAAAATGTCCGAATTGCGGAGGAAAAGAATTCGGCGAAGCTAAGCAGTTTAATCTGATGTTGAAGACTTTTATCGGACCCGCAGAAGAAGAAGCAAATCTTGCCTATTTCCGACCGGAAACCGCCCAGGCGATGTTTGTGGATTTTAAAAATGTTTTAATGACTTCCAGAAAAAAGTTGCCGTTTGGGATAGCTCAGGTTGGTAAAGCTTTTAGGAATGAAATAACTCCCGGTAATTTTATTTTTCGAACTCGAGAATTTGAGCAGATGGAAATAGAATATTTTATTGCAACTCCAAAAAATGACAGCGAGTGGCAGGAGGTTTTTGAGCATTGGAAGAATGAGATGATTTCTTGGATGAAAGAAATCGGTTTGGATATGGATAAAGTTCACGAATACGAAGTTCCGACCGGAGATTTGGCACATTATTCCAAAAGGACCATTGATTTTGAATATGAATTTCCGTTTGGGACAAAAGAACTTTATGGATTGGCATATAGAACCGATTTTGATTTAAAGAATCACATGGAAGCGTCCGGTGAGGATTTAAATTATCAGGACCCCGAGACTAACGAAAAATTTATTCCACATGTAATTGAGCCGACTTGGGGAGTGGATAGGAGTTTTTTGGCGGTGCTTTGCAATGCCTATAATGAAGAAGGGGAGGGTGATAAAAAACGAGTTTATTTGAAATTACCGTTTAAACTTGCGCCATATAAAGCGGCGGTGTTCCCATTGCTTAAAAATAAGCCGGAATTGGTTTCCAAGGCTAGAGAGATTTATTTAGAACTCAAAAAAGACTTTATGGTCGCCTGGGATGACCGAGGAAATGTCGGAAAGAGATATTATTCGCAGGACGAGATCGGGACCCCATATTGCATAACTGTGGACTTCGATACTTTGGAAGACGATGCAGTAACGGTTAGGGATAGGGATACCGCCAAGCAGGAGCGAATTAAGATTTCGGAGCTTGGAGAATTTTTAAGAAAGGCCCAGGGCCAACCAGCCTCGCCTATCTCGGGCGGGTAAATTGTCTAATGAAATTTATAATTAACGGAGGAAACCGACTAAATGGTGAGGTGTCGCTTTCCGGTGCTAAAAATGCGGCAACCAAAATGATGATTGCTTCGATTTTGACTTCGGAGCCGTGTGTGTTCGAAAATTTTCCAAGGATAGGGGATACGGAAATTACTGCGGAGCTTTGCGAAAAAATTGGAACTAAAATTGAATGGAATCGGGACGTTGTGGTTCTCCAGACTCCGGAAATAAAAAATAATAAAGTTTTAGAACTTAGCCGTAGGAATCGGTTGCCGATTTTGGCACTTGGTCCGCTTTTGGCGCGTGTCGGAGAGGCGGAGGTGCCTATTTTGGGGGGAGATAAAATTGGGCCACGACCGGTTAACTTCCATATTGGGGCTTTAACCGCGCTAGGAGCGGAGATTGAAGTAACTCCTGTGAGTTATAGGGCGAAGGCGCCAAACGGCTTGCATGGGGCAAAAATAGATTTTGAAATACCAAGCGTCGGGGCAACCGAGAACGCTGTTTTAGGGGCGGTAATGGCTAAGGGAACTACTAGGATAACCAATGCGGCTTTAGAGCCGGAAGTAATCGATTTAATTAAGTTGTTGCAGAAAATGGGAGCAATTATTCAGCTGGGAGCTAATCGAGATATTGAGATTGAAGGGGTTCCGGAGCTCCATGGGGCGAGTCATTCGATATTGCCGGATAGGAATGAGGCGATTTCTTTTGCGTGTCTGGCGCTTGGGACAAACGGGAGAATTATGGTTAAGTCGGCTAGACAAGGACATTTAATTAATTTTTTGAACGTTGTTCGTAAAATGGGCGGAGAATATGAAGTTACTCGCGACGGAATAATTTTTTGGAGAAAAGGTGAATTAAAAGCGGTTAAAGTTCAGACTGAAGCGCATCCGGGATTTATGACCGATTGGCAACAGCCGTTGGTGGTTGTGCTCACTCAAGCCAAAGGTAATTCCGAAATTCACGAAACTATTTATGAAGATCGATTTGGTTATGTTAAAGATTTAAACGAAATGGGGGCGAATGTAAAAACTTTTGATGATTGCGGAGCGTGGGATAAGTGCAGATTTAATGACGCGGGATTTATGCATCGCGCAGTTATTGAAGGAGCGACCGAGTTGAAGGGGAAGCCTTTGATTGTTCGCGATTTGCGTGCCGGAATGGCGCACGTTTCCGCGGCGCTGATGGCAACCGGTCAGTCGGAAATTTCGAATATTGAAGAATTGGATAGGGGATACGAGAATATTGACGGGCGTCTGAAAAATTTGGGTGCGGATCTAAAAAGAGTGGAATAGCGTGAAATTTGCATTTTTCTGTCATCTTGGGTATTATTTTTAGCAATGATAGAGGTGAATAAAAAAGAGGGGGAGTCTGCAAGCAATCTATTTTTTCGCTTTACTAAGAAAATTAGACGAAGCGGAGTTTTGATTGAAGTCCGAAAGCGCCGTTTCTATTCTAAGGATGCCAATAAGCGTTCCGTTCGCGGTTCCGCTAAGCATCGTGGAGATAAAGCAAAGGAAATCGGCAGATTAAAGAAACTAGGTCTTTCTTCTTAAAAAATGATTTACGAAAAAATAAACTCCGAATTAAAGGAGGCGCTAAAAGCGAAGGATGAAAAAAAGTCCGGAGTTTTGCGCATGATAATTTCGGTTCTCAGAAATAAAGAAATTGAAAAAAAAGGTGCCGGCAAAGATTCGGTTTTAACTGAGGAGGAGGTTTTGGAATTGGTAAAGCGTGAAGGTAAAAAAAGAAAAGAAGCGATTGTTCTCTACGAACAAGGAGGCAGGGCCGATTTGGCGGATGGCGAAAAAGCAGAGTTGGAAATAATCAAAGGCTACTTACCGGCAGAACTTTCCCGAGAGGAAATTGAAAAAGTTGTTTTGGAAATAAAGAATACCGGAGTAACCGAGTTTAATGTTTTAATTAAAGAGGCCATGGCTCGTCTTAAAGGGCAGGCGGACGGAAAATTGGTTTCCGAAGTTGTAAAGTCAATACTTCAATAAATGAGGCACGCGACGGAGTTGAGGTTAAATAGAATTTCTACGGAACTTTTGCATTTCCTTGGTATTAAAAACTCGGAAGTGCAAATTTTTTTATTGCCAAATAAGGAGATGCTTAAAGTGGCTAGACGAGCCGGTTCTTTAGAGCACATCCATAAGACTAAGATGGGTCAGAAAATTTCCACGGAAAGCTCGGTTAATATTTTGTCTTTTCCGGGAAACAAAGATTTTCCGAGTGAAAACGGCCGGAAAAGTTTGGGAGAGGTATTTATAAATTACGATTGGTGCGAGGGCAAGGTGGAGGTCCTAACCTACCTACTTATCCACGGAATTTTGCATTTGGCGGGCTATCAACACGAGAAGAAACGTGATATTATTGAAATGGAAAATCTAGAAAAAAAATTATGGCGTCACGTTTTATTGTCGGTTTAGATGTTGGAACCTCAACGATTAAAGTTGCCCTGGGAGAATTTAGAAACGGAAAAATAATTTTACGAGCTTTATATAAAGAACCAAACTCCGGACTACGGAAGGGGGCGGTTTGTGATCTAGCGGAAGCCGTGCCGGCGCTTAGTCGCGCGGTTGAACCGATTCGAAAAATAAATAAGTCAGCACTTCGAACAATTTATTCCAATATTAGTTCGCCACAAGCAAGAGTCCAGCATCAAAAAGGCATTATCGCGGTATCACGCGCCGACAATGAAATTTATCAAGACGATATTGATCGAGCAATCAAAGCGGCGCAAGCGGTTAGTCTTCCGCCGAATAGAATGTTGGTGGATGTGGTTATTAAAGAATATATTGTGGACGGAGTTTCGGATATTACTAATCCGCGGGGACTTTCCGGTAATCGATTGGAAGTCGGCGCGGTTTTAATCGACGTGTTTTCACCGCATGGAACTTCCGCGGGAAGACTTTTGGAACTTGTCGGCGGTGAAAGAAATTTTTTGCTTTTTGGACCTCTCTCGACCGCTAAAGGAACTTTAAGTAAACATCAAAAAGAATTGGGAGTGGTTTTGGTGGATATCGGTTTCGGAACAACCAGCATGGCGGTGTATGAAGAAAATAAATTAGTCGGCGCGCAAATTTTTCCGGTCGGTTCAAGTAATATTACAAATGATTTGGCGGTCGGGCTTAGAATTCCGGTGGAGGCCGCCGAAAATATTAAGCTTCAGTTCGGGTATGCGATGTCTTCCGAAGTTAATTCCAGGGAATCTTTCGATATTAAGAAATTCGCGCCGGAGACACGCGGAAATATCTCCAGAAGATTCGTTTCGGAGATAATCGAATCACGGCTTGCAGAGATACTTGAATTTGTTAATAATGAGCTTAAATTGATGGGCAGGGCAGGGAGGTTGGCCGGCGGGGCGATATTCGTAGGGGGCGGGTCTAAGTTGCCCGGACTTACGGAATTGGCCAGGCAGGAGCTTAAACTTTCATGCCAGATTGGATTCGCTTCCGTGGCGGAGAAGCTGGAGAAAGAAGGAGATATTGCTTCAACCGACTTGGTAGAGGATCCGGAATTTGCCAGTTCTTTGGGATTACTTATGTCCGGCATAGATAAAGAGGGCTGGACAGCTAAAGATGAAAAAGGATTCTCTCCGGGAGATATCATCAAAAAGATGAAATCCTGGTTTGGCAATTTCATCCCGTCAAATTAAAAAAAATGGCCAAAAAAACCAAATCAGTAAAGAAAATGAAGAAGGAAAACATTTCTAACCCGCCGATAGCCAGCATAAAAGTTGTAGGAATAGGAGGAGGTGGCGGAAACGCCGCTTCGCGAATGAGCCAAAATTTTATTAAAGGCGTAGAGTTTATTGCGATAAATACCGATCACCAAGACTTGGACCACGCTTTAGTTAAAAGAAAAATTTATGTCGGGAAAAATTTAACTCGGGGCTTGGGAGCGGGAATGAATCCGGAACTTGGCAGACAAGCGGCCGAAGAGAATCGTTCCGAAATTGCCGAAACTTTAAGAGGGGCGGATATTGTGTTTCTAACCGCAGGTTTTGGAGGCGGAACCGGAACAGGAGCTACGCCGGTGGTTGCCGAAGTTGCTAAGCAGAGTGGCGCTTTAACAATCGCAGTTGTAACTAAGCCTTTTGCTTTTGAAGGGTCGCAGAGAGCTAAAATAGCTAACGAAGGACTTTTAAAACTTAAAGATAAGGTAGACGCTTTAATTGTAGTCCCGAATGACAGAATTTTTTCAATAATCAGCAAAGACACTCCGGTCTTAAAAGCATTTGAAGCCATTGATGACGTTCTAAAAAACGCGCTTTCCGGAATCGTTGAGCTAGTGGTTACTCCCGGGATTATTAACGTGGATTTTGCGGATGTTCGCGCGGTCATGCAGGATGCCGGGACGGCAATAATCGGTGTTTCTACCGCTTCAGGACCGGATAGAGCCGTTAAGGCGGTTACCGCGGCGCTTCGGTCGCCACTTTTGGAAATTTCTGCCGAAGGTGCCAGGGGAGTAATCTTGGGAATTTCCGGTAGCCGAGATTTGAAAATGGCGGAAATTAACGACGCCGCTAAGCTTGTTTCTCAGGCGGCGGATCCGTCGGCCAAAATTATTTTTGGCGCGTATCACGATCGGCGTCTTCGAGATAATCAAATTAAGATTACTTTAATTGCGGCCGGCTTTAACGGAGCGACAACTCCGACAACTTCACTTTTTTCAACTCACGGAGGCGAGAAACAGTTTTTCACTTCTAAATTTGAAAAATTAGGCGAAAAATCGCCGGAACCAATTTCCGCCAAGGAAAATCCAATCGGAAGTTTTGCTCAGGCTTCGAAGAGCGTCGTCTCTCAGCCTCAGCCAATAATCGAGCCAAAAAAGGCGGAAAAACCGGAGGATGATGTGTGGGACATCCCGACATTTTTGAGGAAGAGGAGAAAATAACCCCATAGTAGAATTTAGTTCGTGCGGAGCACGATATAAAATAGGCGAATTTAACTACAAAAACCGGAGTTTTTTGTAGTTAAATAAAAAAATTCCCGGATAGTCCATGGACTGTCCGGGTTTTTGTTTTAATTAATTTTTAGGTTCTGAGAATCTGGCATATTTCGGATAAACATCTTCTCGATCGATAATTTTTTCGAAGAATTGTCGACCGAATTCGGCAATTAATCCATTTAAGAGCATTGCAATTTGTTCGCCGGACATTTCCTCGGAAATAATGATGACCGGGATGTGCGGATGTTTCGTGAACTGGCGATCTATTTTTTTATTACTGGATTTAATTTGCACCAGAAAAGCGAAACCGTTGCGGAGAAGAATAGTGGCATCAATTCCCATTACATCATTCTCGCCATTTTTTTGAGAATGATGATATCCGACCACCAGCGGGTTAATTCGCTTTAAAATCGAAAGCGAGCCAACTACTCGAAGTTCGTTTTCGGTCCCACGATTTTTTTGTGGTTTATCTTTGCTTGCTCCTTGTTTTTTTGCCAAACCGCTCCTCCTCTCAGAGTTTTGAAGTTCTGATTTTCATGATACTAAATAGAGAACCAAATGCAACTAATTTAGAATTTAGAACCTAGAAAATAGAATTTAGAAGGAATATCTAGTACCTAGAACGCAGAAAATAGTCCGCCAGCCGGCGGATTAGAACTGGATTGGTCACGATTCTAAATTTTAGATTCTGTGTTCTATGTTCTAAAAAGGTTATTAGTTGATAGTTATCGGTTATATTCCCTACATCTCGTCTTCTTCCGGTGATTGGAGCGTAATCGGCTCTATGGAGGCTTCGGAGTCGCCAATCTTCATAACGTCTTTATCTATCTTATGAAGTTCCTTGTGGGCTCGATTAAAGGCATTTACGGTGGTTCCCAGGTTGTCACCGAGTTTTTTCATGTGTTCGTTATAAGCGCCAAGGTGCTGGCCGAGTTTGATAACATTATTTCGGATTTCTTTTGCCGATTCTTCAATCTGAAGCGCCTTCAGCCCTTGAAGGACTGTTTGGAGATATGCCAGGAAGGAAGTCGGAGAGACGATGATAACTTTGTATTTTGAAGCCGCGCGTTGGATAAGGTTTTCGGTTTCTTCTTTTAGCGCGCCAATTTTATTTACAATCAAGTCATAGTAGATTGCTTCATGAGGGATGAACATAAAGGCAAAATCCATTGTTCCTTGTTCCGGTAAAATATATTTGGAAGTTTCCACAATGCGGTTTTTAAGGTCGCTGACGAATAATTTTTCCAGCTTGGATTTTTCGGCCTCATTCTTTTCTTCTACGAGGCGATTGTAGTTTTCCAGGGAGAACTTGGAATCAATTGGAATGATTTTTTCTTTAACGAAGACCACGGCATCAACTATTGTTCCGTCGTTAAATGGATACTGCATTTGGTAGCTTCCAGGCGGTAAAACATTTTTAAGAAGAGTCTCCAAATAGTATTCACCTAAAATTCCGCGTTGTTTTGGATTTTTAAGAATGTCTTGAAGGGACTGGAGCTGGTCGGTAAAATTTATTACTTGGCGGTTGGTTTCGTCCAGTTTAGTTAGCCTTTCGGTGACATTTTGGACAATCTTTGCGGTCTCGCCGAACTGCATTTGGATGGCCTTAGTGGATTCGCCGAGCTTACTGTCCATTATTCTATTCATCTCGTTTAGCTGGTTTTGGAGTAGCAACATAGAATTATCCGCCGGTTTATCCTTTTGGTCTTTAATTTCCTTTAGGAGCAGATAAAAACCGACCCCTAGGCCAATTAACAGAACAATTGCAGATATAATTATTTCCATTTGATAATTATAACCCAAATTTTGAATAGATTAAATTTAGCCGATTGAGTATTCGCTTTTTTTTGTTCAGCTGTCCGGATTATGAGTTTAATTAAGATATGTTATAATTTTTAAGTGAGGATTTTTTCCGGAGCAAAAGAAAAATTTTTGGTATATGAAATAGGTGGGGACGACTCCCGCACATCTTGTTTTTTTATCGATGAAGATCGAAAAATTCATCGAGCGTATAATTTTTCGTTATTTAATTTTGATTTAAGGAAGAGGTTTGAAGTAAAAAAAGAAAATAGTTCCAATCATTCCATTGTCGCGCTTTCGCCAGATTTTTCGGCGGTGCGTTTTTTTAATTTTAAATATACTCGACCGAATAAAGACTTGCCGATTGATGAAATTGAGATAGAAAATTTTTTGGCTCAGCTAACCCAAAAAATGTTTTTGGAGTTTCGGGAGGAGGTCGGCGAAGAGATGGAGAGAGAGGAACTGGACACAATACTTTTAGATAGCCGGCCGGTTGCGTTTTTTGTGGATTCATCTTTGGTTCATTCGCCGGTTGGCTTGCGCGGGAGAGAAGTTAAAGGAGTGCTGGAGTTGATATTTACCGACAGGGCTTCATTTGATCTTATTCAGCCGATAATTTATTCGGGGGATAAAGTATTTTTAACTACCAAAGATAAGTCCGAGTTGATGGCTATCGCGCATAGCGCCGGAAAAAGCGCGTTGCTCGACATTCGATCGGGGGGAAAAAGTATTTATTTGGAATACGAGCCGGATGGGAAAGAGATATTCAGACGACAATTCTTAGATTGGTCGCTCGGTGACTTTTTCGGGAAAGTTGCCGATTTTTGGGCGCTTAGTCCGTCCGCAACATTGGATATTTACGATAGGTATTTAAACAATAATGTTTCCGAGCGGGTTTCGGAACAAATTGATAAAATATGGAAGCCGGCGCTTAACTCTTTGCTTTCCGAGCTGGTAAAGATTAAGGCGAGCGGGCGAGTGCATTTCAAATCTCCAATCGAGCTTCCGCAGAGTTTGCCATTGAAAAAGGGGAGGGTTGAACTTAAAGATTATCCGCACGCAGAGGTTCTTTCCAAATTAGGGTTTGAACTTGGGCGTAAATTTAAGTCGGAATCGGTTGAGGAGAATTTCCCACAACTGGCGCCACTTGTCGAATGCTATTATGATAAAGGTGACGAGCGAATCAATCATCCTTTACGTCGTCGAATCCATTGGTTAATTTCCCATTAAAAAATGTTAAAAATAATTGTATCCAAAACCGAAGACGCGAAATCACTTTTAAAAAAGATTGAGGCGGCAAAAAGTTCAGCGATAACTTTGGTAATTCCGAAAGATTCGCGGTTTGGCGATGAAGTTGCAAATTATCATGCGCTGAGGGAGGTAGCCACCGAAATGGACAAAGAGATTTATATTGAATCGGTAGATGAAGATGTATTGGCGCTTGCCAAGGCAAACGGCTGGGAAGCAATTCATCCGCTATTTCAGGGGTCCCGAAAAGGATCTATTTCGGATATAGTTTCTTCCAAGCAGACTGCAAAGACTTTACAGCATTCGCCGAAACATTTGAATGAAGCGGATGAAGTGGATGCTCATTCCGAGGAGAAGGAAGATAATAAAAATGTTTTTCATGTCGGCGTGAAAGATAGTGTCGAGAATTCGGAAGATACTACGTCCGAAGGTGAGCAAGATACCGGTTCAATGGGGATGAGAGATAAAATTCATTCGCGCGAATCTCAGGAAGAGGGAGGGTCGGAAAAAAAACTTTCCGGTTACAAAATATTTGTTTCACTTGCCATACTTTTGGTTATATTCGGCGGAATTTATTATTTAGGAGCAAAAGTTTTTAATCGGGGAGAGGTTACGGTGCAGTTTAAACGAGACCCATGGGAAAAAACACTTTCGATTACCGCATCTTCCGCCAGCAACAAGATAGATTCATTTTCGCAGATAATTCCGGCGCAGATATTTATTCAGCCGAAAAATATTACTCAGTTTTTTCCGGCGACCTCTCGAAAGGTCGTTTCCGAGAAAGCAACCGGCAAGCTTACAATCTATAATTCTTATAGTTCTCAGGCTCAACCGTTGGTTGCCAAGACTCGATTTGCGACGGCGGACGGGAAAGTTTTTAGATTAGATAGTCAAGTAATAGTTCCGGGAGCGGACATTAAAGATGGAAAGATAATTGCCTCGAGTATTATTACTACAGTCACCGCGGATCAACCCGGGGCGGAATATAATCTCGGTCCGGTTGATAAACTTTCGGTTCTGGGATTTAAAGGTACTCCCAAGTTTGATGCTTTTTATGGTAGCATCCTAGGGGGAACTTCCGGTGGATTTTCCGGCGAGAAGGCGGTTCCATCGGATAAAGATATCGCGGATGCGAAAGCAAAAGTTTCCGAACTATTAAAATCTTCATTTGACAGCGTTATTTTTCAAGGGATTCCGAAAGAATTTACAATTATCGATGGCGCTTCCGATTTTCAGATTACTAAAATTAGCGTGAACACCGGCACCGACGATAAAGGACAATTTTCTGTTCTAGGTGAAGCAAAGTTAATTGCCGTTGGGTTCAAAGAGGAAGACTTGAAGACTATTGTCGGAGAAATTTCAGCTAAAGAAGCTGGTCGCGGTGGGACGAAGCTGGAAAATCCGGAGATTTCTTATTCGAATGTGGTAGCGGATTATGCTAAGGGAACTTTAAAGTTTACGGTCGGAGTTAAAGGGAATACCGTGCAGGATTTCGATGGCAATAAATTCAGGGGCGAGATTGCCGGGAAGACTGAAAATGAAGTTCGGTCCCTATTCTCTAAATTAACGGATCTTGCCTCGGCTAAACTTAAAATCTCGCCTTTTTGGATAGGACGTATGCCGGCGGACGAGAGGAAAATAAAGGTTGTAATTGAGTAGCGGTTGACATAGAGACTGCCTTCGTTTACAATTTTGAAACGCCTTTAATGAACGATAAAAACGCAAAGAACTTAGACAAACTGGAGGGAATTGTCGAGGAGGCTCTCCCAGGGCTCTCTTTTAGAGTCAAGGTCATCCCTGATCGTTTAGTTCTTGCCCATCTTTCCGGGAAAATGCGCTTGCATCATATTCGTATTGTCCCTGGCGACCGGGTAACGATGGAAATGAGTCCGGATGGCGGAAGAGGTAGAATCGTTCGTAGGAATTAATTAAAATGAAGGTAAGATCTTCTATCAAAAAAATTTGTAATTCATGCAAAATTGTAAAGCGCGATGGGCGCTTGTATGTGATTTGTAAAACGAAAAAGCACAAACAAAGACAAGGATAAATAATAAAAATGCGTATTCTAGGTGTTAACATTCCGGATAATAAAAAAGTAAAGGTGGGCCTCACCTATATTTATGGTATCGGTCATGTTACCAGTGCTAAAACTTTAAAGGAGACTTCAATCGACGGTGAAAAGTTATCTAAGGATCTTACTTCCGACGAGCTCAACAAAATCAAAAATTATGTTGAAAAAACTATTCGGATTGAGGGAGATTTAAAACAATTAGTAAAGCAGAATATTAACCGCTTAAAAGATCTTCAGACTTATCGAGGAGCGAGACACGCAAGAAGACTTCCGGTTCGTGGACAGAATACTCAGACCAATTCCAGAACCGTAAGAGGAAATACCAGAAATACCGCCGGGTCAGGAAAGAGAAAAGTTGATCTTAAGTAAAAATAATTTGTAAAAAATAAAGTAATGGGAAAAAAGAAAGTTACACAACCAGCGTCGGGATCCGGAGATAAAACATCTTCCGCAGCATCCAAAAAAACCAGAAAAGCCGAAAAAGCTAAGGTTTATATTAACGCGTCTTATAATAACACTATTATTAGCGTAACCGACGAGAAGGGTGGAGTAATTGCTTGGGCAACCGCAGGTTCTTTGGGATTTTCCGGACCGAAGAAAGCAACTCCTTTCGCCGCTTCCAAAATTATCTCTGTTGTTTCCGAAAAGATGCATTCTGCCGGAACCAAAGAAGTCGATATTATTGTCCGCGGAGTTGGCAGTGGTAGAGATTCTGCAGTTAGATCTTTGATTGGGCAAGGTTTTGCGGTAAATTCGATTAAAGATGTTACCCCAGTTCCACATAATGGGCCGAGAGCAAAAAAAACCAGAAGAGTTTAATTTATAAAATAAAATGGTAGGACCAAAAGAAAAAAAAGAGCGAGCATTGGGAGTGCGATTAGGCCTTAAAGGAACAAGGTGTTCTTCGGATAAGTGCGCGCAGGTGCGAAGGCCATATCCACCGGGAGCTCACGGAAAAGGGCGAAGACGTCCGCTTTCTGATTTTGGTAAACAGATTAAAGAAAAACAGAAGTTCAAACTAACCTACTTGATTGACGAAAAGAATTTAAACCGAATCTTTGGCGAAGCCATTAAGACTCAATCTTCGGTTTCAGGTGGTGTTGGAGCTAAATTTATCGAGTTATTGGAAAGCCGATTGGATAATGTTATCTATCGCTTGGGTTTCACGCCTTCTCGTTTAATGGCGAGACAACTGGTTGTTCATGGACATTTTTTTGTGAATGGAAAACGCGTGAGATCTCCGGGTTATGAAATTACGAAGGGAGATTTAATTAGCATCCGCGAAGAGTCAAAGAATGACGCATTATTCCGAGACATGCGAGAAAAGTTGAAATCACAGGAAGTTCCAAAGTGGTTAATCTTAGACGCAGAGAAGCTAGAAGGTCGGGTGGCTAGCGAGCCTCACGATGTGGAAGTTCCGTTTGAAATAAGTTTATTGGTTGAAGCATTTAGTAATTAGGAAGTAGTCAGCGGGTTAGATTGCCTCACCGCAGGTAAATTCACCACAAGTAAAAATATATAAAACAAAAAATGGAAATTACTCACTTAAGCGACTCGGTATCAATCAAGACGGTTTCCGAAGAAGGAAACAAGGGGGTTTTCGTAGTAGAGGGATTATACTCCGGATACGGTCTTACTTTGGGCAATGCCTTGAGGAGAACATTGATTTCGTCTTTGCCTGGGGCTGCTGTAACTTACATTAAGATTAAAGGAGTCTCGCATGAGTTCTCTACGATGGCAGGAGTGAAAGAGGATCTTATTCAGATTATGCTTAATTTTAAAAAGTTAAGATTCAAGATGAGTACGGATGAGCCTCAAGTTTTAGTTTTGAAGTCTAAAGGAGAAAAGAAATTAACCGGAGCCGATATTGAATTAAACTCCTTGGTTGAAATTTTAAACCCGGAAGAAGAATTAGCTACTGTAACCGAAAAAGGAACCGAGTTTGATTGTGAAATAACCGTAGAAAGAGGACTTGGGTTTTCACCGGTAGAAGCCAGAAAGACGGAAAAATTGCCGGTTGGAGTTATTGCCTTGGATGCATTCTTCTCACCGGTTGTAAGTGTCAACTACGATGTTGAGAACATGCGCGTTGGAGACCGCACCGACTATAACCGATTAACTTTGGTTATTGAGACCGACGGAGCAATTTCTCCATCTTCCGCGCTTCACAAATCAACCAATATTTTGAAGGATCATTTTGAAAAAGTTTCTGCTTTGGAGGTTGTCGATATGCCGGAAGCTGAAAAAGACGAAAAGCCCGCAAAGAAAAAGTCAGCTAAAAAGTAAATAAAATAATATGCGCCACAGAAAGGTTGGACGAAAATTTCATAGAAAGACAGGACAAAGAAGGGCATTTATGCGCAGTTTAGTTTGCGCGCTTATTAAGAGCGAATCGATCGAAACTACCGAAGCGAGAGCAAAATCTCTCCGACCTGATTTTGAAAAAGCGTTGACTATGGCTCGACGTGGAGATGTTGCTTCTCGACGACTTTTACTTCAGAAAATTCACGATAAACCGTTGGTTCATAAGCTTGTGGACGATATCGCGCCGAGATACAAGGGCAGAACCGGAGGATATACCAGAATCACCAAGTTGGCCAAGGTACGCAAACGCGATGGGTCGCGCCTTGTCGAAATTTCATTAGTATAAAATGGACTATAAAATTGACGCAAAAAATAAACCGTTTGGAAGAGTGGCAAGTGAAGTTGCCCAGATTTTGTCCGGCAAAAAAAGTGCCGACTATGATCCTTCGAAAGTTTCTAGCGACCGAGCTGTTGTTAGCAATTTGGAAGAAATAGTAATCTCCGGAAGCAAGGCTAAAGATAAGATGTATTATCGCCATACCGGATATATGGGGCACTTGAAAGAACAGAATTACGAAACAGCTTTCAAGAAAGATGCAAAGAAACTTTTCAGAGGCGCGGTGTTGAATATGTTGCCGAAGAATTTCTTGAGGTCGAGACGAATTTTAAATTTAGTTTTTATTGAAGATGGAAAAGAAAGCAAGTAAACCAGCGGTGCGTAAAGCGCCTGCGATAAAAAAAACAGTTAAGCATTTAACTGCAAAAGATATTAAGAAACCGGCTCCAAAAGCCACGGTAATTTCAGTCGCTTCCGGAAAATATTTTGAAGGAGTTGGGCGCAGAAAAACTTCGGTTGCGCGAGTTAGATTAATTAAAGGCGACGGAACCTTTTTGGTTAACGGGAAAGACGTTAAAAATTATTTCCAGACCGACAAGCTTACCAGTGTAGCTAATGAAGCTTTAACCAAGACCGGAGTTTCCGGATTTGATATTAATGCCCGAGTTTTTGGAGGAGGAATTTCCGCTCAAGCGGAAGCTGTCCGACACGGTTCTGCAAGGGCGTTACTTGAAGCCAAGCCGGAATTCAAGGAAATTTTAGCATCTCTCAGATTCTTGACTCGTGATCCTAGAATGGTTGAACGTAAGAAATACGGACTCAAGAAGGCAAGAAGAGCTCCACAATGGAAAAAGCGTTAAAAATAAAACCCCACGAAAGTGGGGATTTATTTTAGCTTTTTCCGTTGTGGACGAAGGATGGGTCGGAAGGAACGCTACGGGGTTCCTTCCGTGTAGGAAATTACTCAAAACCGTGGGTTTTGAGGGAGTCCGCCAATCAGCGGACGACGCCTCATTGGAAGAAACGTTAGAATTCAAAACCGGCCATTTGGCCGGTTTTACGTTTCTTACACTGCGGAGGTGGTGGGGGTCGGGGAGGAGTGGGAAATTAAATGGAAGTAGAAATATCGCTTTTGGCGGTATCCAGATATATAGTAAATGGTTAAGGATTGAATTGATATTATGTTTAAATGATGAATTCAGCTTAGGTGTTTGCCTATTTTTAATTTTAATGTATAATATAGTCATTCGAATAAAGGAGTATAATTAAACAATGAAAAAATATTTACTCGTTTTGATTTCGGTATTTGTTTTGTCTGCTTCGGTTTTTACTGGTCAGGCAATGGCTAGTACATACAGTCAGGTAATAAACCTTAAGGTCGGTTGGAATATAGTTTCTACTCCAAAAGTTGTTGAGTCACATCTTTTTTCTGTTCCGGAGACATCTTTAAATTTTGATATTTTTATTTTGGACGCTGCGAGTGTGGCTGGTTGGTCTACCATGACAGGAGAATTCACTCCTCTTCAAGGATATTTTATAAATAATAAGACTACGTCAGATCAACAACTCACGTTGAACTATAAGGATGGAACAACTCCTGCTGAGCGGTTATTCGAGAGACAATTTACACATACCGGATGGTATTCTATCGGTGTGGCTAACCCTACTTATGCCAAGCCTCAATCTGTAAGTGCAATAAATGTCGGGAATGTTACTAGTATTTTGGATTCAGTTAAAGGCAACCATAGCACGGTAATAGATTTTACTGATTCTGATTTCATATTAGATTTTTCATCTGTCGCAGTTGGTGGAACCTGGAAGGCTGCGATCCCAAACGACCTTACGACTCTTAATGATTTGCGTGAAACAAAAGGTTATGCAATTTACATTACAAATACCAACGCACTTTATTCTGGTTTTCAGAATACAGACGTTTTACCTTGGATTGATTCGATTTCTCCGACTGGCGCCGTGATTGGTGCCTCAGATTTAACTTTAACTGTTAATGGCTATTCATTTACTACTTCTTCAATTGTTAATTGGGATAGTGTTCCATTGGTCACAACCTTCGTTTCCTCAACACAGCTTTCTGCTATTGTTCCGGCTATAAATATTGCATTATCGACAAATGCTAATATAACTGTTCATAATCCGAATCCTAACGGTGGCGTTAGCGGATTGAAATTGTTTTCAGTCGTATCATCACAACCAACTCTAACTGTTGCTCAAAACAGTGGAGTTGGAACTGTTAAGGTTGTTGCTGGAACTAACGCCGTTAAGGTTGCGTCCTTCAACTTTGTTGCTGGTCCTTCCTCCGGAGTTCAGATTTCCAACTTAAGCTTGAAGACTTATACTTCCAGCTCTCTCGC
Source organism: Candidatus Liptonbacteria bacterium (assembly GCA_023244935.1). GTDB lineage: Bacteria > Patescibacteriota > Minisyncoccia > UBA6257 > 2-01-FULL-56-20 > JAHFLJ01. The sequence continues at coordinate 1,272 of JAHFLJ010000008.1, read as the reverse complement.
ATTCCAGAACTTGAAGGTAATGCAGGGAACAACTCAGATTGGTCAGAATCAGAGCACTTTGTCTGATGGCACTACCTACAACTTCACTGCTTCTTCTCCGCTTATGATTACCGCGGGACAGCAGGTGACGTTTGATGTATATGCCGACGTGAAGACTGGTATCACTACTTCTACCTTTGGTGGAACCAATGGAGCCGTAGTTGTTGAAATCCCAACTTCCGGTGTTTCTGCTATCGCAGTTAGCACCAATCAGGCTATTTCTTCTAACGGTATTTCCACCTTGCCAGCCGTTGGTCAGCTCGTGCAGGTTGCTTCCGCAGGTACTCTCACCTTTGAGGCTTCCAACATGCCACAGGCTGCTCAGCTTGGAATGGGTGTAACCGGAGCTCAATTGGCTTCTTACAGAATCGCCGGTTCTTCTAACGAAGATGTGCTTTTGAAGGATGTAGTCTTGAAGGCAACTTCAACCAACTACTCCATGTTCACTAACTACAGATTGTTATTAGACGGAGTTGCAATCGGTTCAGCTTTGAACACTGATGCTACCGGCAACGTAACTTTCTATGGTGTAAACAAGACAATTGCCCAGAACACCAACCCAACCTTAGTAGTAGTTGCCGATACCAACACCTGGAATAACCTCCAGCCTGCTGGTTTCGAATCTTCTACCACCAATGGTTCAAGCACTGTTGCTGTTGCCGCCTTGAATTTCCAAGGTGTTGCTTCTAGCAATAGCGGAACCGCCTACGGAACTACTGCCGGTAACTTGATGAATGTTCTCCGAACCACTTTGACCCCGGTTACTGCCACTGGTGTTTCATACACCTCTGGCGTATCTGACAATGCTGTGGTCGGTGCTTTCACCTTTACCGCCGGTTCTGCTGATGATGCATTCTTGGCTAGCACGACTATCATGCATGTGTATGCTGGTGCTACAACTACTCAAGCCACCACCAAATTCTCGGTATATGATGGATCGCTTCTCGTTGGTAGTTCTACGGTTGCCACTGGTTCCGGTAGTGAAGTTACGATTAACTTGACCGCTGTTAACACTAACGGTGTAACCATCACGAAGGGAACTTCCAAGACCTTAACGGTCAAGGCTGATCTAACTGGTGCCGGGTTTACACGCGCAACTTCCGGATCTGCTATTTCATATCAGATCAAGTTGACCGGTGCTAACTGGAGTGATGGAACCAGGACCAATCTTGGTCTTGATGAATCAATTCCGAACCAGCCAATCGTTGGTTCTGCTAACTCATTGCAGTTATA
>JAHFLJ010000023.1 GCA_023244935.1 Candidatus Liptonbacteria bacterium | reverse complement strand
CCCCGGGGTTACCAAGTGACGAATTTCGTAATATGGGAATTGCGCGTATTTTTCGGCCAGCTCAATTCTCTCCGGTCTTGGTCCGGTGATTGAAACCTCTCCTTTTAACACGTTAATAAGTTGCGGGACTTCGTCGAGGTGAGTATAGCGGATGAATTTTCCGAATTTAGTAACTCTTGAATCTCCCTTCTCGGTCCAGAGCGGTCCATTATCTCCGGCGGTCATACTGCGGAATTTATATAACGTAAATATTCTGCCATTTTTCCCCAGTCGTTTTTGCGTGTAGATTGCCGAGCCTTTCGAAGTCAGCCGAATAAACAACGCGGTCAAAATAATTATCGGGGAAAGAATAATTCCTAAAACTACCGCAAAGAATATGTCCACCATTCTTTTTACACGATCATAGACCCTCTTCTGCGGAGAGATATGTTCCACAAACCATCCCTCCTCCAGTTCTTCGAGCGGAATTTTATCAAAAATTAGTTCATAAAAGTCCGAAAAGTTCATTAAGTTTATCCCAAAAGGAAGCAGGCGATATAATCTTTGGATTATCTCCGGGTTAGTTGCGAGTCGAGGTTGCACAACCGCAAATTCAATTTTGTTAGCCTTGGCCAAAAGTGCAATTTCCCGGAGAACGTTTTCGGTAATCTCGTTTTCAAACGCAAAAACGTGATATCCGGTTTGCGGATTGGCTTTTAGATATTCTACGGTTTCGTCTATAAGCTTAGAGTTGCCCAGAACTACAATATTCACTCCTCCTCGGCGGAAAGAGGCCATCATCGCGCTCCTAAAGGCAAAGTCGAGCAGTAGGAATACTCCCGCGAATAATGCCAGGTTCGTTTTCGGGGTTAAGGCAAAGAAGTTCCCAAATAAGTAGAAGATCAAAACCGAGACGGCGGTCGCGAGAACGACAGAAGTCACAAGCGTTCCGAGCAATCTGCCCCTATTTCTAAATGCCGGGTGGCGATATAGGTCGGTAATATAGAAAATTAACAACCAAAATATGAAGATTACCGAAAACGGTAATAGGTGGACGCTAAGGTGTTCGGTGGAGGCTATGTCTCCGTAACGCAAAGCTATTGTCGCCAGAAGGGAGGCGTAGAGAATGACTAGGTCGCCGAAGAATAACAGTGTTTTCTTAGCTTTTGACATTGAGCTAAGTTTATCTTGAAATCGCGCGTTTGTCAGTAGTTTTGAGGAAATATCACTGGCTACACTAAGGAGTAGTACTCTGCTACCCCCACTTCATTTTGAACCGCTTTGAATTTAACCATCCTGGAAATTTCTAGGGACAAGAGACATTCCGCAATTTCTTGCCAGATATATTTTGGATGTTGGGACGCCTCCATTTTTTTTGGATATTTCCAAAAATGCCTTTTTGCCGGTTTCTAAAAATTTCAATATATTTTTCTCAAGCACTGTATCGGTTTTTGGCACAAAAGAACCTACCTGTTTGTATATGCTGTTAGTCAAATCCTCAATATTCGATGAACTTAGCATGCTCGCAGAATATTTTACAGAATAATAAAAAGAACCTTCTTTGCCCTCTCCGTAGTAGTCAGCTTCGATAGCTGTATTTTTTTCGCATACATAAAGTAATATTCGCAATTCCAAGTCACCAACATCCTGAATCTTTTCCAGTTCAGTTTTGATTTCAAAAAAGTTCGCATCTTTCGAAAGAATTAATTTTAACAAAATTTCAATTTGTTTTTTTCTTATATTCATTTTTAAAAATTTGGGCGGGTTTTATACCGCCCGAATCATTATTTATTATCCGTTCCGAAAATAAGTCCAAGGAGGTTCGTAAGGATATTTCGATTTCTATCATCGTCTTTAGAAATATCCGTGCCAGTGATATGGATTTTTTCTCCGGCAGACGAATACGTATTCCAGCCGACACTTCCATCTCTGTGCTCGTGGAATTTGCCGATTGTCCCCAGTTTTTCCTTGGTGCCGTCGCCAGTATTCATTGGCCACCTCTCATTAATCTACTATTCATAAATCTAGTACCTTTGCAATCATTGTTAATGAAAACTTTTCAATTTTACAAATCACAAAAAATGTGTCAGAATATTGCCAGCTCAATAACATAAGGAGGAAGTAAGTGAACAGACTCTTCAGCGGTTTCAAGCGAGGGCTTTGGCTCTCTGTCGTCGCCGGAATTCTTTTTTATTTGGGTTCCTGGGCCTGGGGCGTCTTGGACGGATTCCTTGGACTCTTCGGAATCTCGAAGTGGCTTGCCCTGATTACTCTGCCGATAGTTTTGACGCTCATCGGAATCGTTTCCGAGTCTGCGCTCATTCCTTGGCTAAGTGCCAGATTCCAAATTTGGGCAACCAGATCCATGTCGCGCCGGTTTACCAGAAACGAAGATATTCCCGTCGATCTCGATTCTTGGTCGGGCAAGGAAGTTGCCGTGGCAATCGGCGAGGGCTGTTATCACGACGGGAATATTCCGGCGATGCAGAAGTTTGGCATAGCCACCGCTACTTACGTCGAGGACGGTCTTCAGTTTGTTAGCGTCCAGTTTATCTATCCGCCGACTGGAACCGGGGAGCGGGCAGAGTTTCGCACGGACTCTTGCAAGATTCGCTTGACCGGACGGTCTTCAGTGGACCACATGGCCACCGTTTCTTCTCTCGGGCGAGTTCGTCGCAAGGTCGTCTCTCCGCCTTCGCCGTCAAGGGTTATTCATTCGGTTGAACATTCTATTAACCGGAAACAAGAAGCTGGAGTGTTGAAGTGTGTCAAGGCTTCGTCACCGGAAACTCCGTGTGGGGAACAGGCCACCGCTCTCCCGGATATTAAGTTCCTTAAAATGAATAAGTTTTAACTCGATAACCCCGTAATCGGGGTTTTTTTGTGCCCAGATATGTTTGACATTTACCCCTCAACCAATAAAGTTAACTGTATGGAAGAAACAACACATAACACAAAACAAAAAGATTATATGATTCCGGCTTCGATTTTGGTCGCAGGAGTTTTAATTGGATTATCAATCATTGCGTCTAATGCCGGATGGTTTGGTAAATCAAAGGGAGGAGGCTCCGGGACAGCCGACGTTGGTGGAAACGATGTAGGATTGGGAGCAGCTGCAGATGTTTTAAAGATCGGGGAGAGAGATGTAATTATGGGTGATCTGAACGCGCCATTAACCATAGTGGAATATGCGGATTTCCAGTGTCCTTTCTGCGGAAGATTTTACGAGACCACCGGAAAACAAATTCGCGAAGATTATGTTAAAACCGGCAAAGTAAAAGTTATTTATCGCGACCTGGCCTTCTTAGGACCGGAAAGCGTAGCTTCAGCGGAAGCCGCCGAGTGCTCTAAAGATCAAAAGAGCTTCTGGGCATTCCACGACGCGCTCTACGATGCCGAAATTAAAGACGGCGCGGAAAATAATGGCAATCTAGACAAAGATTTATTTGTAAAGCTAGCCAAGCAGGTTGGTATGAGTGATATCCCCGCCTTCACTTCTTGTATTGATAGCAATAAATATGCCGAAGAAGTCAAAAATATCGGAACCGGAGCGACTGCTTTGCAGGTTAACTCAACTCCAACCATTTTTGTCGGTGAGACTAAAATCGTTGGCGCTCAACCGATCGGAGTATTTAAGACTGAAATCGAAAAGCAACTTTCCGCCCAGTAATTAAAAAAATGAATTCCAAGTGGGTAGGGCTAATTTCCGGAGCGTGGTTAATAATTTCCCCTTGGGTATTGGGTTTTTCTGAAGTGTCCTTAGCAAAGTGGAGTTCGGTTCTAATTGGGCTTCTCCTTGTTGGCACCTACGTTTGGGAGCTTTTCGCGGATAAAAAAGAGGCGGAGTAATACCCTCGACTTAGTCGCTCTGAGTGAGTAAAATACAAATATGTACGATTTAATTATAGTCGGTGGAGGACCTGCCGGAGTTTCAGCCGGAATCTATTCCGCCAGAAAGAAGATAAAGTCCGCCATAATAACCGAATCGTTCGGTGGACAGTCAATTGTCTCCACCGAAATTCAAAACTGGATCGGCATTCCGGCGATTTCCGGTTTTGATTTGGCCAAGCAAATGGAAAGCCATTTGAAGATATTTTCAAATGATATAGACATTATCGACGGGGATATTGTTACTTCCGTAAATAAAAATGACGACGGGACTTTCAACGTTAAAACTCGCGAAGGGAAAGATTTGCAGACGAAATTTATTTTGCTCGCGTGTGGGAGCAGAAGACGCAGACTGGGAATTCCCGGAGAAGACGCTTTCGACGGCAAAGGGGTAGTGTTTTGTTCGACTTGCGACGCGCCGATTTTCAAAGATAAAGTTGTGGCGGTTGTCGGCGGTGGCAACGCCGGTCTGGAATCGGTGCACGATCTTTTTCCATATGCCTCTAAAATATATTTAATCGTCCGCTCCGATGTTTTGAAGGGAGATCAAGTTACTCAGGAAAAAGTAAAAGCCAATCCGAAAGTTGAAATAATTTATAACGCCGAGCCCCAAGAAATTTTAGGCGATAAGTTTGTTAACACTCTAAAATATAAAGATAAAATTTCCGGCGAGATAAAAGATTTGGCGGTTGAAGGAGTGTTCGTAGAAATCGGCTCTATGCCGAATTCCGAAATTGTTAAAGGTTTGGTGAATATAAATGAAAGAGGGGAAGTGACCGTAAACCACCAAACCCAAGAAACTTCCAATCAAGGGATCTGGGCGGTAGGAGATGTTTCCGACGTGCTATATAAACAAAATAATATTTCTGCCGGTGACGGCACTAAGGCGGTTTTGAATATTAACGAGCATCTTCGAAAACATTAATGACAATAAAATAAATCCGCTCTAACCGGCGGTTTTGTTTTATTTCCATATAGGTTGCCAAATTCAATATATTGTTGTATAAAATAGTCAGTTCTAAGGAGGACAAAATGAAGTGTCTCGTGAAGTTCTTGGCTACCGTCGCCGAGGTTGTTTTCTATGTCTCAACCGACGGCGTCTTGGCTCTGACCGATATGATCTTCCCGTCGCGCAACGGTCGGTGAGAAGTAGATGAGTAACGCACAGATTCTCCTCGTCATCGCCGGACTTTTGCTAATGATTGCCATTGTCTATAGACTTCCGATTCACAGATGCCCGAAGTGCAGGAGCGATGGCGGACACGAGGTAATCCACACGTTCACAAGTAAGACCCCCCAAGATTCTTACGAAATGCATTTTTACGAATGTAAGGAATGCGATTTTTCTTGGGGTCATCGGACTTTTTATAAGAATGAATAAGCTCCTCCCTCGAGGGGCTTTTTTTACCCCTTGCGCCGAGGCATTTTTTTGTTATCATTAGCAAGCAAAGGTCACGAGTGCTAATCAAACAAAAAACATGAATCCCGTAGTGAATTGCGACCAGGCGTTGTATTCCTACGTGGCATCCATTGTTAAACAAAAAATCAAAAATAAAATAATGTTGTGACGAAATAGTAAAAACTAATAAGTCGCAATTTCACTACAGGATGACACTAAAACCATTATCAAATAATTTAATCCTCGAGGCAGTAGAGGAAGAGAAAACAACTAAATCAGGAATTGTTTTGCCGGAGACTGCCGAAAAAGAAAAACCAACCATGGCAAAAGTCATCGCAGTCGGCGATGGCAAGCTTAATGAAAAAGGAGAGCGAATCCCGATGTCCGTAAAAGTTGGCGACACTGTTCTGTTCAAAAAATATGGGCCGGACGAAGTTGAACTGGATGGAAAGAAATACCTGATTGCCGAAGAAACCGATATTTTAGCAATAGTACAAGGCGACTAATAACTTATCACCTATCACTAATCACCTAAATCAAATGGCAAACAAATTTAGATTTATTGATTGGAAAGTTTATTCAAGCGCAAAGAAAGTATATTCGATTGTGCTAAAGATAGTTCATGAACTGCCGGCAGAACATAAGTTCGAGATAGGCAATCAGGTGGCCAGATCGAGTTTGTCGATAGTGCTAAATATTGCAGAGGGAAGTCTTCGGATAAAGAGTTAAACAGATTTATAAATATTTCTCTCGGCTCAGTTTACGAGACAGTCGCCGCAGTTGATATATTGCACGAAAATAAATTGATATCAAAAGCAAAGTTTGACGAGCTGATTAGCGAGCTAGATAGTATAGCAGGTCAATTGGGAGGGTTTAAAAATAAAATCAAAAAGTCGTATTAATAAAGTTATAAGTAATAAGTTATTAGTTATAAGTACAATATCATGCCTAAGGAATTAAAATTTAACGAAGACGCGCGAGTCGCATTAAAGAAAGGAATAGATAAGCTGGCCGAAGCGGTGAAGATGACCCTCGGTCCTCGCGGAAGAGCGGTGGTTATCGAAAAAGCTTACGGCGCTCCACAGGTTACCTTTGACGGCGTAACTGTGGCGAAAGAAATTGAGTTGGAGAATAAATACGAAAATCTTGGCGCCGAGTTTATTAAGCAGGCCGCGGATAAAACCAACGATAACGTCGGCGACGGAACTACCACCTCGGTTGTTTTGGCGCAGGCGATAATCGATGAAGGCGAAAAAGTTATTAGCGAAAAAGGTTTCAACGTTATTCAACTGGCGGAAGAACTTAAAAAAGGAACTTCTGCGGTTGTGAAAAGTTTGGAGACGCAAAAAGAATTGATTAACGACGCTAAAAAAATTGAAGAAGTCGCCACGCTTTCCGCAAAAGATAAAGAAATCGGAGGATTAATCGCCGAAGTTATGGTTAAGGTTGGCAAGGAAGGAGTTGTTTCCATCGAAGACTCCAATACTATTGGTAACTCTTATGAGATGGTTGAGGGAATGCAATTCGACAAGGGTTACATCTCCCAATACATGGTCAGCAATCAAGAAAGAATGGAGGCGGTTTTGGAAGAGCCATATATATTGGTAACCGACAAGAAAATTTCCGCCATCAGCGAACTTCTTCCGGTTTTGGAAAAAGTTGTTCAGAGCGGAAAAAAAGAATTGGTTATTATTGCCGAGGAAATTGAAGGCGAAGCTCTCGCCACTTTAGTTGTAAATAAACTTCGCGGAATATTTAATGTCCTCGCGGTTAAAGCTCCGGGCTTCGGTGACCGAAGGAAAGAGATGCTTCAAGACATCGCCGTTTTAACCGGCGGAACATATATTTCCGAAGAGGTTGGCAAGAAATTTGAAAACGTTGAACTCGCCGACTTGGGTCACGCGACCAAAGTTGTTGCTACCAAAGACCTAACCACAATTGTTGGAGGCAAAGGTGATAAAAAAATTATTGACGACAGAGTTAAACAAATTAAAGCCCAGATCCAAAAAACCGATTCCGACTTCGATAAAGAAAAAATGCAGGAGAGGCTCGGCAAATTATCCGGAGGTGTTGCCGTAATTAAAGTCGGCGCGCCGACCGAGTCCGCTCAAAAAGAGTTGAAGCAACGCGTAGAAGATGCGGTTTCCGCAACTCGCGCCGCCATGGAAGAGGGAATTGTCCCGGGAGGAGGAATCGCTTTATTCAACGTTTCTTTGGAGGTGAACGAGATACTTTCCGACAAGAGTGCCGTAGCAATTTCAGCGAAAGATATAATTGTTCGCGCCCTCGAAGCTCCGATTAGCGCAATTGTTGCAAATAGCGGTGAACATGTCAGCAAGGTCCTGGATGAACTGAAATCCAAAAAAGGAAAAGGCAAGGAGGTTTGGTTGGGTTTCAACGCTACCACTAACACTTTTGGAAACCTAAAAGAAGCCGGAATTATTGATCCGCTTAAAGTTACCAAGACTGCGCTAATGAATGCCGTGTCTGTCGCCGCAAATTATTTGATGATTGGCGCCGCGGTAATTGAAATTCCTAAAAAAGATAATGGGCCTGCAATGCCGTCCGGCGGAGGAATGGGGATGGACTACTAGGCGCGAAGCGA
>JAHFLJ010000007.1 GCA_023244935.1 Candidatus Liptonbacteria bacterium | reverse complement strand
CAATACCGAGGTAGTTTTTGATTTTTAAATCCATGTTTTTATTTTGTTTATTATTATGACGTTTTATTTGGTGAACTATTACATTATAGGTTTTTCACAGGTTTTAACAAAATTGACTAAATTGGATAAACATTGTAATATATAGACAGTTCAATTAAAAGGAGGAAAAGGAAATGAACTTCGTTCGACAGATTCTTGCGGTGTTTCTTTCGGTATATCTTTCGTCGCCCGTGTGGGCGGCGGAGAACCCCGGGAAGAAAGTTGGTGGTAAGGAGTACCCTTATTTCAAGCTCGGAGTTCGTGCGATGGATGAATCCCAGTTTGTGGACTGGGAGAAGGAGTGTACAGTAGTTTCGAACGAAGATTCCGTCCCTATTCGACTGCAGTACAAGAGCGCAGTGGGCGGTAAGGTTAGGGTGAGTATTTTTGGGATTATCCGTCTTGGCGAGGAAATCGTCGTGGACAAGGTTACGAAGCGAGCGCTTCGCGTTCGCAAATGCGGAAATGGGATTGTTCAGCCAACCGATTGGGTTCCGACCGGAGAGCTCAGGTGCCTTCCTTCGGCCGAGGAAACCCCGAAGGTGGTCGAGCCCGAGCCGGTAAAAAAGCTCAACCTGAAGCTGGATGATCCTGCTCCTGCACCTCAGCCGGTTACGACCAAAGTTGCGGACAAGCCTAAGCCTGGCAAAAAGTCCAAAACGTGGCTTTATATCTTGGGTGGTGTCCTTGCTGGGGTAGTTATCGTAGGTCTTGCAGGAGGAGGTTCGAAGAAGTCCTCCGGTGGAGGTCCTGCTCCGGATCCCAAGAATTAGTTCTTTTGTCTGTATGTCCCCGCGAAAGCGGGGATTTTTTTATCGAGCACATAATATGTGCTCGATAACCCTTCGTAGCCCCGCCACCGGCGGGGCGAAGTAGGGTACTCGTGGATTTGATAACAATTTAGACCGAGCACCGTTGGTACTCCCTGCCTGCCGGCAGGCAGGGATCAATCCCTTCGGGATTGACTTATTCTTGCCAATATTGTAGAATATGGTCACAAAAATAGCCGAATAATATTCAGCTAAAAATGATAATAAAAACAAAAATGAAGAAAATTATTTCAAATGTTTTGGGTTTAGCAGTCATCCTCGGTGTGCTCGCGCCGGTTTTCAGCGTATTCGCCGGATCTGCCGTTTTTAATAATGATCCGCAAGATAAGGCGACTTTAAGAGTTTCAAATTATACAGCTAATCCGGGATCCAATGTTAATTGGACGCCCAGTATAAGTGGGGTTAACGTCGGAGATGTAATTAGTTTTATTTTTTATTATCACAACACTTCTCAATTTACTGCTACGAATACAAAATTGAGACTTTCCTTTAATTATAGCGGGGGAAGTATTTCAGCTAATGGAGCTATTTCCGCAGATAACGCCAGCGCGGTAAATGGTTCGGTAAATGTTGTTCCTACAGCCGGACAAACTTTAACTGGCTTAACTTTTAATTCCGTATTTTTTTATCCGAATCAAGATAGTAATAATCCCGATCCATTGCCTTTCGGACAAAATGGTTCAGAGGTGACAGCATCCGGAGTGAATATCGGAAATATCGACGGTGGCTGGCCGACACAGGGATATTTAGTAGTCAGATTTTCTACGCAAGGAACTACCGGAGGTGGAGGTGGTGGAACAAGCAATTCATCTTGCTCAGGAATTTCGACACCGGCAACAGTTACCGCCGGACAAACTTTTTCCGCGACTGTATCTATGAAGAACACCGGAACGACCAGTTGGACACCTGGGTCAAGCAACGGATATTTTCTTGGCTCTCAAAATCCTCAGGACAATCAAAGGTGGGGAGTTGGAAGAGTTAGTTTAACTAACACTGTTTCTCCGGGGCAAACCGTAACTTTTACTTTTGACGCGGTTGCTCCGCAGACTATTGGATCTCAACCATTTGATTGGAAGATGGTTCACGAAAACGTGGAATGGTTTGGGGCGACATGCACCAAGACGATCAATGTCCAGAGCGTAGTAATCCCTCCTCCGACTTTGTCTTGTTCTCCGGTTAATCAAACCGCGAATGTTAATCAAACAGTTTCATTTTCGGCTACTGGCGGAACTGGTTCTTATTCTTGGACCACTAGTCCTTACGGCAGTCCTTTCCAGGGAAGCGGATCTAATTTCAGTACTTCATACGGAACATCCGGTAGCAAAACTGTAACCGTGACTTCCGGAAATCAAACCGCAAATTGTTATGTGAATGTTAATGACGTTACTCCACCGCCGACAACTTTGTCTTGTTCTCCGGTTAATCAAACCACTAACGTGAATAATTTAGTTAGCTTTACAGCTACCGGTGGCACCGGCAATTATTCTTGGTCTGCTTTTGGCGGTAATCCATCTGCAGGTTATTCGCAAACATTTTCAACCTATTATTCAGCTTCTGGGAATAAAACCGTTACCGTAACCAGCGGAAATCAAACCGCAAATTGTTATGTCAGTGTAAATACTCCGGCAACTCCAACTTTAACAATCACTCCAAGCTCGAATTCGGTTCAAGTTGGGCAGTCGGTAAATTTTCAAGCTCAATATGATCCGGATGGTTCAACTGGCGCGCAATCTTCTTATGATATAACCGGTTCTGCAAATTGGAACTCAAGCAATATGAATATTGCTTCTTTGGGTTGGAACAAGGGTCAATTTGCGGGCATTGCCAACGGAACCGTAACGGTTTCTGCTATTTATGGCGGACTTACGGCTAATGCGACGCTTACGGTCATGGGGGGAGGATCAGGTGGGAGCCAGCCGACTGTGCAAACAAATGCGGCCACGGGCATTTCGCAAAATTCGGCAATATTAAATGGACAAGTCAATCCAAATGGATACAGTACCAGCTATTGGTTTGAATATGGAACCAGCCAGTCACTTGGATATGCAACTTTTGGTCAGTCTCTTGGTTCAGGAAATTCAAATCAAAATGTTAACGCAAATATTTCCGGGCTTTTGCCGAATACAACTTATTACTTTCGAATCGCAGCTCAAAATCAATACAATACTTCTTATGGTCTAATTTTAAGCTTTACTACTAATAATAATGGCGGGGGCGGAGGAAGTGCGACGCTAACAATCACTCCTGCAAACTATTCTGTATCGGTAGGAGCTTATGCAACTTTTCAAGCGCGATATGATGCGGATGGCGCATCGGGATCTCAAACCGAACAAGATGTGACCTGGTCGGCAAACTGGATTTCAAATAATCCGAACATTGCTTCCAGCCAATCCAATCGAGGTCAATTTTTGGGAGTTTCTCAGGGCAATGCCAGTATATCTGCAAATTATAATGGTCTGACTGCTTATGCAAATTTAAACGTATATGGTGGAGGAGGAAATGGTTGTAACAATCAGCCGAATATTCAGACTAGCCCTGCATCCAACATTCAAAATAATTATGCAACGGTAAACGGGCAAGTTAATTCGAATAATTGTAATACCAGTTATTGGTTTGAATATGGAACGACTCAGTCACTTGGATATACTTCCGGCTTTCAGAGTGTCGGTAATTCAAACGGATGGCAGACAATAAGTTCATCGCTTTCCGGATTAAATTACAACACCACTTATTATTTTAGGGCTGTCGCTCAAAATCAGTCCGGTACAGTTTACGGAACAATTTTAAATTTTACTACGAATAATAATGGAGGTGGGACCGGCAATGTCCCTTATGTTCAAACTTTGAATCCAACCGGAACAACTCAAAATACCGCTAATTTCAATTCAACGGTTACTCCTAATGACAGTAGCGCAACCGCTTGGTTTGAATACGGAATAAATTATAATTCGCTATATTACACCAGTAATAACGTTTACGTTTCAAGCTATAATTTGAATGTTAATAGTTACGTGAGTAATTTATCTCCCGGCACAACCTACTACGTTAGAGCGGTTGCCAGAAATAGTTACGGAATTGGGTATGGGCAAGTATTAAGCTTTACTACTTCCGGCAATTACAATAACGGTTCAATGCCACTTGCGATTACCAAGTCAGCAAATTATATTTCCAGGAATTCAGCATTGCTTAATGGATCGGTGAATCCAAATGGTGGCGTTGCAACTTCATGGTTTGAATACGGACCGACGGTTTCTCTTGGGCTAAGGACTGTTTCTCAGCCGGTCGGCAGTGTTATCGGGTATGTTAATATCTCAAATACTTTAACCGGCTTAGTCCCTAGCACAACTTATTATTTTCGGGCGGTTGTGCAAAATTCTTACGGAACAAGCTACGGAGAAATATTGAATTTTAGAACTTTAAGCGCGGTTATCGTTAACCCACCAATAGTGCAGGGGACTTCTACGGTTGTAGTGATTAATGATGTTGTTCAGAGTTGTTTTGTGCTTATGCCAACCGTTGCCGATGGCTCGGTTAAACAAGGCGAAGAGTTTGAATATTCTTTGGTTTATAGAAATAACTGTAAATATGATTTGAACAACGTCGTCCTTAGGGTGGTTGTTCCGCTTGAGACAACTTTTATTAGCAGTAATTATCCGATTTCCGCGAGAGAAGGGAACACCATTACTTTCAACGTCGGACAGGTGCCGAAAGATTATCAGGCTACCGTGGTTATAAAAAATTCATTAACCGGAAACGTTAAAGTTGGGGATACAATAATGTACGGAACAACCGGAACTTATAATGATGATAAAGGTAAATTTAATTCTGTCTCGGTTTACGTGACTGCGCTGGTTGAAGCCGTGAAATCAAATGGTGGATTTGCGAATATTGTCAGCTTCTTCCGAGATTTTGGCTGGGGATGGTTATGGTTGTTGATTTTATTGATACTGTTACTGATAATTTATTGGATATTTTTCCGAGAAAGGAAAAAAGAAACTGCGGTTTCCAAGATTGAAAAGAGTATAAGCTAAGTGTAAAAGGTGTAATAAAACAGAATCCGCTTCGTCACATAGTGTGTCGAGGCGGTTTTTGTTGATAGCAAAGGTTATTAACAGGCTGTCTATTTGAAGGTGATATTTTTGTTAGAATTAATCAAAATAGGTCAAATCAATAAAAAAATGAAAAATAAATTAATAATAGCGTTGTTTATCGGAGCGCTTGTAGTATCCGGTATTGCTTCTGCTCAGGTTGCAACTACGACCAGCACGAGCACCGCGACCAGCACTGTCGCAACAACTACACCTGCCTGCCCGACTTTTGTGGCGGTAGACGTTACAGCTTTAAGAATTAAGTGCATCGCAGAGGGTGGAACAGTGTACCAACCGGAAGCAACTTCCGGATGTCTGCCTCCTCCAATTTGTCAGAAAACTGATAAGTTTATCTGTCCGATGATGGTTATGCCGGAGATGACTCAGTTTACGGCTAGCTGTACTGCGCAAGGTGGCAGAGTAGTTGCTCGAGCCAGCAAAAACGGATGTCAGTTGCCTCCGGTTTGTGAAAAGCAGATTGTCAGGAAGGCTGAAATCAGTATCAACCCGGAAGGAAGATTCACCGGAAGAGGATTGATCGTTAAGAGTGTTGCCAGCACTACTTTAGTCGCCGAAGTTTGGGGAACGTCTTGGACAATTGATTTTTCAAATGTGAGAAATGTAATTTTGAAGAACGGTTCCGAGCAGAGAGTGGATACGGTTGCGACTCAGGTGTTGGTCGGGCAAGAAATTAGCGTTTTGGGACGAGTTTCTAAAGATATGCCGGGAATTGTAATTGCCGAAGTTTTAAGGAATTATAATCAAACTGAGATAATCAGTCCGGTTAAGGGAACTGAGCTTTGGGAAAAGTATGGAGATAAATCTGAAAAGCAGGTAGAAAAGAAAATTGAAAGTCTTAAAAACGCAAGCGAAAATTCAGGCCAACAGAAGATTGATGAGATGTTAAAGCAACTTCAAGAGCTTCAGAGGAAACTACAAGGCAATCGCTAAGACTTCTACAAAAACCACTCGAAAACGGGTGGTTTTTTTGTGGCTGATTTTATGTATAATTTATTTATGGATTCAAACTACGAAGAAAGAGAGCTTCGAGAATTGCCGGAACCTCCTCACTGGAGCAAGGCTTTAGGAGTTGGGGTGGTAGTCATGGGGTTGGCCGTGGGAACCGGAGAATTAATTTTATGGCCAAATTTAGTTACTCGTTTCGGCATGGGTATCCTATGGGCGGCATTTTTAGGATTAACATTTCAATATTTTATTAATAAAGAAGTGGCGAGACACGCGCTCGCAACCGGCGAAAGTT
This sequence comes from Candidatus Liptonbacteria bacterium, assembly GCA_023244935.1. Taxonomy (GTDB): domain Bacteria; phylum Patescibacteriota; class Minisyncoccia; order UBA6257; family 2-01-FULL-56-20; genus JAHFLJ01. The sequence continues at coordinate 33,999 of JAHFLJ010000007.1, read as the reverse complement.
TTTTTACGTCTTCTTCCAGAATATTTAAATGGTTTGCTCCTTTGTGGTTATTGTCCGCAATTCTTATGTATATTTGGCCGGGATGGGCGGGGGCAATGGGGACAACTTTGAAAGAATTATTCGGGTTTGGAACATATTTAGGCTGGGCTTGGTTTAGCTTGGGCTTGGTTTTATTGCTCACTTTCTCCGGGAAAACCGCCTATGGAATATTGGAAAAAAGTTTGAAAATAATTGTTCCGACCTTTTTTATTCTTTTATTGATTAATAGTTTTTTGAATTTAAGTTTGAACGATTTTAAGCAGGCATTTATCGATATTTCGAATTTTAGAGGGTTGCCGTCCGGACTTAGTATGTCGGTTTTACTTGGAGCAATTGTTTTTGCCGGCGCGGGAGGACTTTTGAACCTGTGCGTATCCCTTTGGTATAGAGATAAGCAAATCGGGATGGGAAAATATGTCGGAAGAATTATTAATCCGATAACCGGCAAAGAGGAGGCAGTTTCTTTTAAGGGTTATAAATTTGATCCTAACCCGGATAATATGCGCAAATGGAAGAAGTGGATGCGATTTGTATTCATCGATCAGGCGGTAATTTTTTGGCTTCTGGGGATTGTCACTTTGCTTTTAGTGAGCTTGAATGCCTATGTCGTCTTAAAACCTCTCGGAGCAATCCCTGAAGGCTTGCAAGTTGCGGTGGCGCAGGCAAATATTTTCGGAAAAAATTGGGGCACGTTCGGATACAATACCTTTTTGGCGATGACTTTTTTGATGCTATTCTCGGTGATGTGGACGGTCATCGACGCTTTTACCAGAATTGTTACCGATATTCTTTATGTTAATTCACATGTTGGTCCATTTAAAGAAAGACTGAAAGGGATAAAGAATGTTTCAACCCACGTTCTGTATTATGTATTAATTTCGATTATTGTCGGAATCTCCGCTTTGCTTTTACCGTATAAGCAACCGTTAACCTTGCTTAATCTTAGCGCCGTTCTAGGCGGAATAACTATGGCAATTTATATTCCGGTTTTAATTTATTTAAATAATTTTAAATTGGATAAGCTGTTGCGCCCAAATTTATTCACGAATGCAGTTATGGTTTGCGCCGCCGTTTTTTATATATATTTCGCCGGTTCAGCAATAATCGAATTCTTGAGCTAGCCACTTTTATTTTTTCCAGAATTATCGCGAAAATTTGTTATTTTGTTTATGGTAGGGTAATATGTTGATAGAACAAATTACGGAGGTGATAATTGGCGAAGGGGTATTGTTATGGGTGCAATCGATCGGATATTGAGGTGAATGATACGGACATTTTAGGTATAAAGCATTGCAGAAAATGCAACGGTCGCTATAAGGCAGCGATGGCTAAGTGCAAAGAGCAGACCGCTTTTAGGGAAAAGGTTCGCGACAAAATATTTGGCCCTTAGAATTTGATTCTACGGGCTATTTTTTTTGAATAAGCCGAGGCCGGAAATTATTAAGATTATCAAATACATAAAAAATCCGTAAACGCACGCGGGATAGCCGAAGACTGTTCCTGGTGCTCCAGGGGCGGGGCAGGTGACTGCTGTTGTGGTAAACAATTCCTGATAGGTTAAAACTCCGGAGAATATCAATCCGAAAATCGAGACGGCGAAGATTGTTATCAAGGCAGTTTTTTGTTTCATATTGTTAATAATACAACTTAAGCTTTAGCTGTAAAGGAATAGCTGTTCAATTACTTAAGAATAATTCCGCGATGACAAAAGCTAACCAGAAAATAAAAAGTGACATAGCTTCTTTTTTGGATATATTTTTTCCTGAATTCATAAATCGAAAAAGAATGACGGATGCCGTCACCATAAATATTCCGGCTGAATAGACTATTTTTTGAGGGAATGAAAAAGGGCTAATCAGCGCCAGGATTCCGACAACAATTGTTGCATCGGCTAAGACTGTTCCAAGAATGTCGCCAACCGCAAGAGAATCATCATTCTTTTTGACGGACTTAAGTGAGAATAACAGTTCCGGCATTGTGGCCCCTAACCCAACGACAAACATCCCGATTAATATCGGGTTGATTTTTAGATATTCGGCAACCGAAGTGGCTGAAGTTACCGCAAAATGTGATCCGATAAGCAGTAGCGCCAGGCTGAGCAAAAGCATCATCGAGCTTTTAAATCGACTGCTTTCTTCATTTTTTATCAAGATACCAGCGATGCCTTTTTTAAGCGACAGATAATAAAATATTACCCCCGCGACAATAAGAGAAGCTCCTTCGATTCGAGAATAATTTCCGTCTAAGCCAAGTATGATAGGTAGTAGTAGCAATGCCGGAAAAATCTTGTTGTTTTTTAGAATACTACTTTCTATTTTAATATTTCTTCCGGCGAAGAGAATTATTATCGAAAATATAAGGGTCAAATCCGCAACATTCCCGCCGAACAGGACTCCTAGACCAAATGACGGGGATCCTTCGATGGCCGAATTAATTGCGACAAAAGTTTCCGGCAAGATTGAAATTACGGCGACAATAATAAATCCAACGGTATATTTCGATAGGTTGAAGCCAGTCGCTAACTTTCCTGCATATTTTGTTGCCAAGGTTGCGCCCTTGACGACTAAGAATAATGAAACTGTCAGAATGAATAAACTATTAAGCATTTGATTTTAATTTATTTGAATATTTTTTGGCGGAAAATCCATTTTCCTATTTCAATGAGCAGAATATTTAAAACTCCGATTCCTACGACTCCGAGCGCCCAAACCGGCGGAAGACTGACAGTCTCAAATATTGTCTGAAGGAATGGAGCATATACGGCCAATATTGTGAGAATCATTCCGGCTCCAATTCCAAGCAACATGAAGCGATTTGAAAATGGAGAATATTTAAATATGCTTTTGTCCAGATTTTTAACCGGAAATACAAGGAAAAGTGTATAGGTGCTAAAACTCGCGAAAATAAAAGTACGGACAATATTTTCCGGATGACCGGCTTTGAGTAGCAATAAATATAATACAAACAGCAAGGCGCTAGTGGATATTCCGACGAAGATAATCAAAAATTTCATGAGCGGACTGAACAGCTCGGATTTTGATTTTTTAATTAAGATTAGTGAGTCGTTGCCGTCTTTTTCAAAAGCAAAAGCCACCGCCGGGAAGCTATCGGTAAAGAAATTCACCCAGAGAATTTGTAGGGCATTTAATGGCATGGCCACTCCGGCAATAAGTGAGCCTCCGATTAAAATTAATCCGTCGGCTACATTGGATAATAGGTAGACCAATACTTTGCGGATATTGCTCATAATTTGGCGTCCTTCTTGTACGGCTGCTGCAATGGTTTCAAAATTATCATCGAGTAGTACTAGGTCAGCTACGTCTCGGGTTACTTCCGTGCCGGATCCCATAGCAATGCCTATGTCGGCTTGCCTAATGCTTGGCGCGTCATTGACTCCGTCTCCGGTCATTGCCACTACTTCCCCTGCAGCTTGAAACGCCTTAACAAGTTTTAATTTATCCAATGGAGATACTCTGGAAACGACACTTAACCGGCTTAGTCTCTTCCCAAGATCTTCATCCGATAAATAACGCAACTCTGTGGCGTCTAAGACTCCGTTTTCTTTGACAGTTATACCGGCTTCTCGGGCGATGGAAACGGCTGTTCCTTTGTGGTCTCCGGACATCACTATAATTCTTATTCCGGCCGCTTCTACATTTTTTATAGCTTCTTTCACGCTCGGCCGAATCGGATCCTTGAGAGTTATTAGTCCTTCAAAAGAAAGGTTTTTTAACTCTAAATCTTTTGAAAAATCAAAATCTTTTTTAGGCGCAATTTTTTGGGTGGCTATTCCCAATACAAGATCTCCGGATTCCGCTAGATTGTTAATTGTTTCGTTTATATTTTTTTTGTTTGTTTCTGATAGCTTGGAGTGTTTTAGCAAAATGTCCGGAGCACCAAAAAATATCAGAATATGTTGACCGTCTTGTTTAATCAGCGAGGCAGAGAATTTATTCGTGGCATTAAAAGGCAGTGTATTTAATATCGACGTTTTATTTTTTATATTATCAATAAATATTCCGCGTAGCGCGGTCGATCTTACAAGGGAAGTTTCTATTGTTCTGCCGGTCATCCTCCATTCGGAAGGTTTATCAGCTTTGTTTTCGATGAGGACATTGGTGTTAATCAGCGCCATTTCCAATAGATTGTCTTCGCCAACGTTGCCTAGTGGTAATATCTTTCCGAGCTCCATTTTTGCCATTGTTAAAGTTCCGGTTTTATCAGTTAAGATTACGGTCGTACTTCCAAGTGCTTCGGCGGCAATTAATTTTCTAACAACACCTTTCCTTTTGGCCATTCGCTGAACCCCGGTTGCGAGGATTACAGTCATGGCGATTGGTAGCCCTTCCGGGACCGCGGAAACCGCTACGGCAACCGAAATTAAAAACATTTCAAGGAATGAATGTCCTAAAAATATGCCGACGGCAAAAACTATCATAGTTAAGATTCCCAGGAAAATTCCAGCCTTAATACTAAATTTTCTAACAGATTTTTGAAGTGGTGTTTCTTCTTTTTGTGATGCGGTCACAAGTTCGGCAATTTTTCCTAGTTCGGTATAGGAACCGGTTCTGCAAACTATTGCCGTGGCAACCCCTTGCGTGGTTAGAGTCCCGGCAAAGATCATCGATGTTTGATCTCCGAGAGGTGAGTTTTCTCGAGTTGGTTCCACTGTTTTTGATGTTGGTAGCGATTCTCCGGTCAATATCGCTTCATCAATTTGCAAATCATTTATATAGATGAGTCTGCCGTCGGCCGGAATGCGGTCGCCTTGAGAGACTCGGATTATGTCTCCGGGCACAAGATAGGTGGCATCAATTTCATATTCTTTTCCGTCGCGAATGACTCTGGCTCTCTGCTTCAAATACGTTTTGAGCTCGGATATTGCTTTTCCGGCCTTATATTCTTGATAGAACCCAAGAACAGTATTAACTGCTATCGCCGAGAAGATAAAAATTGCATCGCGAAGGTGGCCAATAAAGAGAGTAATTCCGCAGGCCACTAAAAGCATTAAAATCAAAGGGCTTTTAAGCTGGTTTAATAAAATAAAAAAAGCAGGAGTTGTTTCTGTTTTTTCGATCATATTTTCACCGAATATTTGTAGGCGCCGATCCGTTTCGTTTTGAGACAGGCCTTTTTGCGCGTCGGTAAAAAGATTCTTTGAAGTTTCTTCAATCGTTTTTGTCCAAAAATTGTCAGTTTGTATATTTCTGTTTGGTTCCATATATAGCTATATTTTAACAAAAAAACCATCCTTTGGGGATGGCGTAGCGGTAATTTTAGCCGGCGAAATATTTGGTTAGTCCGACGGCGACTGCGATAATTGCCGAAAAGAGAAGTGCTCGGAAGATTAGCTTGGTGTGGCTCTCGCACGCTTCCTTGCAGGATTCGCACATAAAAAATGTGAGAAGTTTGTAAATCCAGCTTTCGGCGCGGAGATATTTTCTTTTTAAGAAGCAGGAAAGATGCATTAATGTGTAGATTACCCCAAAAGCTATTCCAAAAACGATAGTTACGAGGATTCCGATACCCACGGGGCACCTCCTGTTTAGCTAAATGAACTTATTAAATTATACAACATTTTGGAGGCAAGCGTTAGACTTTGATTTTCTAATAATTTATATTATATACAGCAACTGGAGAAGGAGGCGCTATGCGTAAATTTGTGATTTACTGGTATGCTGGTTTTCCTCGGGAACTTAAGGGAGATAGTCTGGCCGACGCTTGTAGGCGGGCGGGCATTGAAGGAACTCTTCTTTACAATTTTGATTATTATGTAGTTGACGGGAAGGTGTTTAGGGTTGGCGGCCAGGCAACTTGCAAGTGTGCATACAGTCTTGAGTACGGGTATACTTGTAAACACGATCTTGAGCTTGTAGGTTTTTAATTGGATGTACCCAACAGATAATCTGTTGGGTATTTTTATGCCAAAATACTTTTTTTGTGGTGCTTATATTCGTGCCAGGAGAGTATTATAAAAATTATATCGAAAATAGTGAATGCTATAAGCACGAGCGAGCGATAGGCGACAATGCGGTGAATTTGATAGGAGATAAAAGCGAGAGACATTACAATTGACACTAAATACGCCCAATGTTTGTCGCGATATAACTGAATTGCCAGAAACAGGTTTAAAAGGCCATGGAAAAGTATATAAGCGGCGATGAATGTTTTGGTGTCCCCGGAAGGGGCCTTGAAGGAGCGAGTTAAAAAACCTACAAGCATGTCATTTGGATCTTCCAGTAGTTCTTTGTGCGCGACGGACAAGAACCAAGAGTTTAACGTCGCTCTACTAAGTGTTAAAACTAAAACACCGCTGATCGTTTCCCAGACCCCATTAATGCTTTTTAGAAAGATTCCAAGTTCAAATAATTTGTGCCAATATTTTTGGATATTCAGTTTTATCATTAATTTATTTCGTCAAATCGGAGCGGGATTATATCGATTTACATCTTTGACTATAGCATCACAGTCAAATTATTAAAGTGTTCTTTTGCGATAGTTTCTTGAACTCACCTCGCCAATTATTGACGTTTTTGTTAGATTATGTTAAATTATTGATTAAGTTCATTACAGGAGGAAGTCGATGGTCAAAATTTTAATTCGGAAGGTTCTGGCGGAGAAAATCCAGAAAGTAGAACACAAAATGGAGCCGATTTTGATGAGCCTAGCGATTCTGGCCCAGGTCAACAAGGACCTCCGGACTCGCTACGCGAAGGAGCAGGAGCTCGGGAAGCAGATGCTTGATTTGCATGAGTTTCTTGCTATGCAGGTGGACATCCCTCGCGAACAGCAACGGCTTCGTCGTTTGGTGGCTCATCTGAGGGCGAAACGGCAGTCCCTCCAGAAGAGCCTTGCTTTTTTTATCGAATAGTTTTTGCATCTTGCCGAAGGTAATTCCTTCGGCATTTTTTAAAAGAATAATTATAGTGAAAATCCGTAGCCTGGGATCTTCGGATATGTGCTAAATAAATTGCTACGGAGTTGCCGATATCATAATCCCATAAATTATTATAAGATTATTCCGATGAAGCGCAGTATCGTTTTTAATCTTGTGATTTAGTAATACAGTTGGTGTAACTTTTTTCGATGTTATTTTCCAATACCAATGCCGTATTTCCTTTATTCCAAAAGATGAATGATTCGTCGCTATTGGCGTAGCGTGCGCCGGAAGCGGATATGGTTTGAGGTAGTTCCAGTGAGCGCCCATCGCTGAGTTTGAGCTTCACGCTTCCGGTTGGGATCGGCGGCTCTCCCGGTTCAACATTAATTATTTCTCCTTCGTAGAATGCGACATCGATTGATTTGTTGCCGTCACAGCTAAAAGTGGCTTGCGTGCTTGGTTTTAAAGGAAAAAGTTTCGCTTTATTGCTTATCGACCAAATAATTCCTCCGGCAATTGCTATTACGAGTAATAAATATAATATAGTTTTATTCATGTTTATTATTTAACGATAACTTGATAATCGGTAAGTGTATTTTTTACGATTAATTCCACAAGTTTTATTGAGTCGGTTCTGGCCTGGGTAAATATCTCCGCTTCGGTTAACACTTGAGTTTTGGCGGTATCGATTAGTGTCTGGAGAGCTAAATTATAATCGTCATTTCGAGTATCGTTTAGAAGTCCCTTTAGCTTTTCGACAATCGATTTATCTACATTAACTTCAATTTCACCGGAGAGGGAAGAGTCGAGCATCTCCGCGGCCGGTAGGTTAATCGTTACTAGTTTGTTTCGGGTATCTACAATAATATTCTCGGCGTTTAGATTTTTAATATCTACGCCGACATCAATTCGAATCAGTCCGCTAACCGTGATTTTTTTGCCGGTAAATAAATCGGTCCAGTTATTACTTTTGGGTGTTTCGATTTCCGCTTTGCTGTTTGCGAAGATTGTTTTGGTGACCAGAAAATATTGATCGGTTATTTTATCGAGAATAGTTTGAGAGGTGACAATCGGCTGTTCTAGTTTCGCGGAGTTTTTGCCAATATATTTTCCATACAGGAAAACGCAGACAAAAAGTAGCAGAGTAACAATAGCTAGCGTCAAAACTATTTTGGTTCGGTTCATGTATTAAAAGTAGCATAAACCTTCGAATTTGGGCAGTTCGCAACAACAAGCAATATTTTTGAGAACGTTGGCGAGAGGAAAGAGGTCAGGAGTGTGATATTCTATATATAGAGAAGTTTCTATGGAAAAGCAAATAATTCTAAAAAATAAAACCGTTACGTATACTTTGCGGAAAAATAGAAATTCGCGGAGGATGCGTTTGGCGGTCCATCCTGATGGATCGGTGGCGGTAACTATCCCGAGTTTTTTGCGGGAAATTTTTGTCGAGCAATTTATTAGAGAAAAAGCCGATTGGTTGCTTTCAAAGCTTGAGGTATTTAGAACCGGTAATGTCGGTTTGGTTTTGCATGGCACTCGCGCTGACTACTTAAAAAATAAAGAGGAGGCACGTGCAATTATTTCCGGCAGGGTGAATAAACTAAACGAGAAATATGGATATCTCTATAATAGAATCAGCATTAGAAATCAGAAGACGTGTTGGGGGAGTTGCTCGCGGAAGGGGAATCTAAATTTTAATTATAAAATTATATTCCTGCCGGAAAAAGTTCAGGACTATATTGTGGTCCACGAACTTTGTCATCTTAAAGAATTTAATCACTCTAAAATGTTCTGGGGGTTAGTGGCGAAGGTGGTGCCGAATTATCTAGAAATAAGAAGAGAGTTAAGAAAAAATCCGGTTGTTTTTTAGCTATTTATTCAACGTGCACTTTAATGTCGGTGCGTTCGTTTTTTAATTTAAGGAAAAGAATAGTGAACGAACCAATAAAGACTATAATTGATGCGACCAAAAATACGTAGTGATATGCATTTATCTGTGCTTTTAATGATATGAGGCCAATATAATTTTGAATTTGAAACGGGATGTGACTGTATAATTTACTGAAACTATTTATAGTGAGCACGTTGGTAGCGACTCGGTTGTTTAGTATGGTTGCAAAAATGGCTATTCCCACCGCGCCGGCTATGTTTCTCACGAGAGCAAGGATGGATGAGGCGATGCCTATTTCGCTTTGAGGAACGACCGAAGCGATAATATTGGTGCGTTGAGCCATGCCGAATCCTAGCCCAAATGCCATAATGGATAATGGAATTATGATGTCGATTGCGGTTGATCGTGGATCCAGGAAGGTGAAGAGGAAAATACCGAGCGAGGCGACAAGGGTGCTGATAAATATTATGTAGCGGGATTGTACTTTTCCGGTAAGTGAGCCACCAATAGGAGAGGCAATCATCATAGCGATAGCCATTGGCATAAACAGAAATCCGGTTTCGGTTGCGTTGTATCCTAAAAATGTTTGTGCAAAAACCGGCAGTAGAAAAACTCCACCCATCATGCCCATAAAGACAATGAAGTTGTTGGTAAGCGCGTTAACGAATGCCGGAATTTTAAAGAATTTTAGATCAACAATCGGTTCTGCAACTTTGTTTTCAATTTTAATAAATAATCCCAGAAGGACGACCATTGCGAAGTAGCAAATCAGGCTTTCGGATGAGAACCAACCCCATGTAGACCCTTTTTCGAGCACTAAAACAAGTGCCGAGAGCGTGCCTCCCAAGGAAAGTGCGCCCCACCAATCAAAAAACTTGGTTTTTATATCGGAACGGGATTCGTTAATAAAGAGCATCGCCATAATAATGCCTAAAATTCCAATCGGGAGATTTATCAGGAAGACTGAGCGCCAGCCGAAATTATCGATAAGTGGTCCGCCGATTAATGGTCCGAATACTACTGCCGCCGCAAAGGAGGCCGACCAGATGCCGAGCGCTTGCGCTCTCTCTTTGCCTTCTTTGAATGTTACTGCGAGTATGGCCATCGCGGTTGGATAGTCGGCGGATCCTGCGATTGCTTGGATTACACGGAAAACAATCATGGACGAGAGGTTCCAGGCGAGTCCGGCCAAAACTGAACCGATGATAAAAATAACAAAGCCCCAAATATACACTTTTTTTCTTCCGAGTGTGTCGCCGAGTTTTCCCCAAATAGGGACGAAAACGGCGTTAGCCAGAATATACGCGGTTGCAATCCAACCTGCGGAAGAGACGGTGATTCCGAAATCATTAATAATCTTTGGCAAAGCCAAGTTGACGATTGTTTGATCTAGTCGCCCTAAAAAGGTTCCCACGATAACCGTGAGCAATATCCACCAACGTAAGTTCGTGTCCTTTTTTTTGTCTTTTTCCTCCGCCATATTACTTGGTGTAAACAGTTATTTTCGCGGACATTCCACTTTTAAGTTCAGGATAGTCGGAAATATTAAAGCGCACTTTTATATCGAATTTTTTAATCGGACGTTTATCGGATATAGAAAAGACTATACCGTTATCATTGGAAACCGGGCTAACTTGATCTACTATGCCTTCGTAGGTTTTTCCCGGAAAAGCATCGACGGAAAAAGTTGCGCGCTGTCCGGCGGTAATGTCACTTAATCCTTTTGTTTCCTCAATCTGACCGATAACTTTCATTTCTTTATTGTTGACAATAGAGACTACAATTTGTCCCGGAGAAAAGTATGATCCTAGCAAGTGGGGAGCGTTAGAAACAATTCCGCTTTCTTTTGTGAAAATAATTTGCGAGCCGATAAGAGCAACCTGAGTATTTTCGGATATCTTGTCTCCCTCTTTGACGTATAAAGCATTAAGGGTTCCGGGAGCGGAAGGAGCCAGATTTATTACGGGCGCATCCAAATAAGAATTTTCTATCAATATTGTTTTTTGCCCCAACTGCCAAAATAAAAATACGGCAAGCAGTCCGAAAATCACTATTGCTGAAATCAAACTTTGAACCCAGGGTTTTTTAAGAATACTATCTTTATTTTCAATTTTTATTGTATTTTCTTCCATTTTTTTATTATTTAATTTGAAGATTTATTTCCGAGGAATTCAATCGCCGGGGAGTTTGGTGTTGCTATCTGTCCGGGAGTAATACTGACGGAAATAATAGTGCCGGCAGCAGGAGCAGTGATGATGGTATTTTTATAGGCGGCTTCAGCTATTTGTACTGCGCCTTGCGCGTTGTCAACTTGGGCCTTGGCAACAGCCACATCTTCCGGACGAGCTGCGCTTACGAGCGCGGCTAAAGAAGCGTTAGCTTGGTCAAGCACCGCTTGAGCGTTTTTTATTGTTTGATTTCGGTTCTCAATTGCGGCTTGGTAGGCGTTATTGTTGCTAACATAGTTCGCAGCTTTTTTGTTAGGGATCTCTATTACCCAACGCGAAACATTAGTGTAGGTATTGAAATTGGCAGGTAGCTTAATATATAGTCCGGAGTCGCCAATAGGTTGCGGGGTGGTTGAGTTAACAGTTCCGCCACTACTTGCCGTGATTCCTTCTGCGGAAAAATTACTTCCATTCCCGGTGGCATAAATTGAGAGAATTATTTTACCTTCAACCTCTTTTGAGTAATTACCGCTTATAATCGGCGCTATGTAGTCGGATACCGGCTCGCTTGGGACTGCTTCCGGCGTTGAATTCAGCAAATTCCTATAAGCATTTTTTACAAGTAATTCCTGCTGTTGGGTTATACCATCGAGATTAACTTGCGCGGTGTGCACAGCTGCTTTGGCCACATCAATAGCGGGGCCCGTGGCTCCGTTAATAATCTTTTGATAATTAGCTTGAGCGGTAGCATAAGCCGCTCTGGCTTGAGTAAGAGCCCCTTGCGCATTCTCGGCGTCCAAAGTTGCTAATATCTGACCGTTTTTAACTACATCTCCAGCTTTGACGTAAACTGCTTTAATTCTGCCACCCGCCAAAAAACCGAGGGTTAGATTGCTTGACGACAAAACCGTTTCGCTAGTGGTTACTTCTTTTTCGGCAGTCAAAGAGCTCGCTTTTGCGTTTATTCTAATATATTCATAAGTACCGATAGATATCGCGATGATTAAGGAGATTATAACTACCTTTTTGGGGTGATGAGGCAAAGATTTGATGTGTTGTTTCATATTTTTATTTTGTGATAAGTATTTTTATTATTCGTTCAAGATTTTTTTTATCTTTTTCGTTTAATTTTGAAATGATTTTTTTAAAAATTTGATCTTTTTCTCTGAGCATGGACGAGCATATTTTTTTAGATGTATCGGTCGGGACAACAAAAACTATACGTCGATCATTTTCATCTCCTTTTCTGGCGATTAATCCCTTTTTTTCTAAATCAGTTATGATTTCGGTCGCCGAGGGAGGTGTAATTTTTAAATATTCGGCGATACTTCCCATGGTCTCTTTGCCGGATTGGCCGATGAAGCTCATGGCTTCCATTTGAGAAAAGGTTAAATCATATTTTAGTCTTTTTGTTCGGAAGCTTTCGCGAATATTCTTTCGAAGAACTAACAATAGATTTCCTAAATGGGATTTGTTATTTTGGTTGTTTACCATATGTTTGTAACCCTAATATTTAGGTTCCCTAAGTATATGTCGCTTTCTAAATATTGTCAATATGGGAGCAGGGGATTTGCTTGGTTGAATTGCTTCAGCTCCGACGAGCGTCCCGCTGTGCGGGATTGCTGTTTTCTAAATTCACCTTGCTTATTAAGAAAACGGATAAGAGCACCGCCCGCCATTGCTTCGCGGCAAATAAAAACACCTATCTTGATTTTGATAGGTGTTTTTACTCTTGCTCTGCTCCGGCGGTAGGGAGTCGAACAAAATTTGCTCGGCAAATTTTCTAAACACCCCTGCCTACCGGCAGGCAGGTCTCGGTTTTTAGGGATTCCGACACGGGAGAACTGTCGTTCTCCCGACCCCTCTCCTATTCGAATCCTACCGGTCAAAAAATGAAGTAATAAAAAATCCCGTAAAGGGATCTTTTATTACTTATGCTCCGGCGGTAGGATTCGAACCTACGACCTTATCCTTACATTTATCCTAAAATTTCTAATAGGGATGGACTATATCATTCCCGTTCTTTTTAAAGAGTGCGGGACGAGGCGCTTCCCAATAACAATTTTGTTATCAGTACTCCCATAAAGGGATAGTCTCTACACCTTCCAAATAATTATTTGGCTTGGCTCGGGATTACCCGGTCTTACGACTTTTGGGCTTCCCCGAATTCACCTCGTTTTCAACCTGAATTACTTCAGGAGGCTGCGTACTCGTTCACAGGGATTTGCTCTACCACTGAGCTACGCCGGAATATTGAGTTGTCAAAACGTTCTTTGTAAGAACAGGTTAACACTACCAAAGATAATCACTAAATTCAAGAATCTAAGTTTTTTTGGACTTTGGTTTAATGGGTTATTCAACATTCCAACATTCTCCAGAATGTTGGAATGTTAGATTGAGTGCTGGAAGGATCTGAGAAACGAGACAAAGGTTTTGCCGTAAGGAGAGAGGGTATGCTCGACGAATCTGCCCTGATATTGTTTGTTAATTAGTCCGGCGGCGACCAGGCGGCGCGAATGTTCGCTCAATGTCTTCTCATTTGCCCCGATTAGTTCCGTAATTCGATCGAGTGTGATATTTGGATTTTCGGCGACAGTCAGCAAAATTTCGATGCGGTAGTGGTTCGACATGCCCTTGAGGTGACGCTCCATTTGCTTCGCTGTTTTTAATTTGCTCATGTTTGGATTATACCATAATGACATTCGGACATTCTCAAGAATGTCCGAATGTCGTGGAGGAGGTTTTAATTTTGGGTGAGGATGGTATGATTTTTAGGTATGAAAGTATTCAAGATATTCGGTTATGTTTTAGCGACGACATTCGGGATTTTTATGGTCATCTATGGTGGATATGACGACAGTCCCGGAGGGCAGTTGCTTGGAGCTATGGCTTTCGCCGGTGGTATTTATGGATTGATTCGGATGAGAAGGAAAAAGTGATTTAAAATTTTTGAGCGAGATGAGGAATAAAAATTAAACGGCAACATTCGGACATTCTTGAGAATGTTGGAATGTTGTGAAAAGGGGAAGAGAGGGGGCGCCGGGGGATTCGGTTTTTTTTGGGGGTTGGTATAAGTTCACACACCTATGGCACTTCGAAATAAATCGGAACTATGTAGATATTCGTAAAATAATTAATTTTGTGGTATGATAAAAAAATGAATCCCGTAGTAGAATTGTGACTAGGTATTTTGCATTCTTTGCGTGGTTCGCGAGATTAATAAAAAAGTCAAAATAATTAATATTTTGCGGCGAAAAATAAAACTAATAAGTCGCAATTTCACTACAGGATGAAGAAACCTTATATTGTTTTAGCGGTTGTTGTGGTGTTGTTGGTCGCGGGATATTTTGTTTTTGGGTCGAATCCGATGAATGAGAACGGGGTGCAGGTTTTGGGGACCAGTGATAAAAATGCCACGTATGTAATCGATGGAAAATCGGTTACGTTGGTTGACGGACTTTCGGAAGTTGAGGCGGCCCCAGGGTCAGCTTCGAAAATTATTACTCGATATTTTGGCAATGAGTTGAAATATGACTTAAATAGCGACGGACGAGAGGATGTGGTATTTCTGTTGACTCAAACGACTGGTGGGTCAGGAACTTTCTTTTACGCGGTTGCCGCTTTGAATACTCCGGCAGGTTACGTTGGTTCGGATGGATATTTACTGGGAGATAGAATTGCTCCACAGACGATTAATGTAAGCCCGAATCCAAATCATAAAAATGTGATTGTGGTGAATTATGCCGATCGAAATCCCGGAGAGCCGATGACTGTGAGTCCATCTTTGGGCAAGAGCGCTTATTTGAAACTTGATCCGGAAACTAGGCAGTGGGGAATTGTTGTGCCGGACTTTGAAGGGGAATCCAGATAGGACGTAACAAAGAATTTGTAGCTTCGCGGAAAATAAAATAGTAAATTAAAAATATAATAAAATGAAAATAAATAAGGTTGAAAACGAAGAAGTTAAACAAGGTGTATCTTGCGCGAAGTGCGGAAGCGTGGATTGTAACGGTTCAAACTGCGCGCTGAATAAGCGTTGCGGTGGAAACTGGGAAAGACCTCACGGGAGCTGGGGCTGGAGAATATTCTCGGTAATTTTTAGGATGATTTTAATGTTGATAATTTTAGGTATTGTGTTTGCGCTCGGAGCGGCAGTTGGTGGCGCCAGAGTTTTGGGATATGTCGGCAATGGAGATTTGGTTTACGGCCCCGGGATGATGCGAGGAACCGGAATGATGGGAAATTGGAATTACAAAACAGAACAATTAATGGGAACGCGCTATAAAATTGGGCAGATGATGTCGGGCTACGGGAGTTTAGACAATTTGCAAGTAAATTCGCAGGTGAGAATTTATGGAAATATTGTGGAGGTGCGGTCAGGTGAATTAACCATTTCCGACAATGCCGGAAAAAATATAGATGTCATTTCCGGTGTTTTTACGATAATCGAAACTTCCAAAGGAGAAATCGGAATAAAAGATTTGAAAGTAGATGAAGGCGTGACGGTTTATGGGGTGTTGACCGGAGAGGGGGCGATTAGGGCTAGTAGTATCAAGGTCTCGCGGTAAAAGACGTGTAACTTGGAACGTGGGATGCGGAAGGTGGAACGTAAAACATGAAAGCTAGATTCCGGCTCGGAGGCCGGAATGACGAGCATAGACAAAATAAAAAAACTATTAACCACGCAGGTTGATAGTTTTTTTAATCGGCATAAGATTTAATTAGCACAGCAAACGGAGGAGGCGGCGGATGGGGCGGTGCCATTATTGTAATTTTGAAGATCCAAATCATGACGCGCGCTGTCCGTTTCCGTCTAGGGAATCATATAATTTGCCAAAGTGGCACAGGGGCTGGAATCACGGGTTCAGAGGTAGTTTCTGTCTTTATCCAGATGATCCCTGTTACTCTTTGGGATATGAGATGGGAAAGCTTGCCGGAGAAGATAGCGATAGGAGACTGGCAATCGGTAGTTAGCCCTGTCCGTTGTTGCGGATAGGGTGTTTTTTTATGATTAAGAAATTACGAATTTGTACGAATTATACGAATAAAATGTGGGATACAAAAAATTCAAACTGAATCTCGGATTAAAGCTGAGATGGCATATTGGGGAAGGGTTAGAGACCGGAATGATAGGCAAATGTTTTTCAACATGCCGGCTATTGCGCTTTGGTAATTTGGCATATAATTAGGACAGATGACTACCATCTATGGGGTTGATTTGAATAATGACGATTCGGTTACTCCAGTTATGGTGCGGGACGCATTGGCCATATGTTTTTATGTTGCTCATTGCCAGGATGCAGGATTGGGAGCCGAGTATCATTAATAGACACGTTAGTGAAATTATACAGTTAGTTGAAAGGATTCTTTCGGAAGGTTCTGGATAGACCACTCGACAGGGCTCAAGGTAAATAGGATAGATAATAAAAAAATGAAATTAAATTTAAATAGAAAAAGTAAAGACGCGATGATTGTTGGTTTGCTTATGTTGGTAATTGTTTTTTCGTGGTGGCAGATAATCGAGTTATCCATTTTGAAAAATTATGTTTTATCGATTGGAGATATTTCTCCTCGCTTGGCTAATAGAATGATTGCGACAGTAGAGATGGATCCTTTGAATGCGACATATTCTATAGACGGAAAGCAAGTTACTTTGCGGAATGGAGTTGCTGAGGAAGCAGTTGCTCCCGGTTCGGCCACGAAGTCGGTGGTACGAGTTTTCGGAGCTCCGCAAAAAGGGGATTTGGATGGAGACGGAATTGACGATTATGCCATGCTCATTTCTCAGGATGGTGGCGGTAGTGGAATCTTTTATTATGTTGCCGTTGGTTTAGCGGATGAATCTTCCGGAAAAGTTTTGGGAACAAATAGTATATATTTAGGAGATAGAATTGCTCCGCAAAATATTTCGGTGAGTAATGGGGTTATTCTGGTAAATTATGCCGAGCGTAGAACGGGGGAGCCGATGACGGCACAGCCGTCCGTCGGAGTTAGTAAATATTTTAGGATTAAGGGTTAAAATTTGACATATAGCTAAAATAAGTTTTTAATTAGGATACGTTCATTGAAGGAGGATCTATGGGAAATAAGCATTCTCGGTCAACAGCTTTTTTCGTTCAGGAGACGGAAGGCTTGGGGGAGCCTGTGGTTTCCGTCGGCAAGAGGGGTCGGTTCGTCCCTCAGGAGAATCTCCCCGCGAAGTACCCGAGTCCGGAGGACATCTGCCTCCTCTGCGAGGAGGCACTCGCGACCAACGATGAGGAGATCGCCGAGCTGGCCCGCGAGGTCATGGAGGCCTCCAGGAGTGATTTGAAGGTCGTCGTCCACGTGGTGAATATCCACCCCGTGGCTCTCGATGCTCTCACTCAGGCTCGACCCATTTGTTGCGGTCGTAGGTAGTTTTTTTCTTTTCTCCCGCTAAGGCGGGAGATTTTTTTGTTATGGAGAGAATCTATAATTAGTTGTTTTATGTTATAATTCTTGAATAAAGAATTATGTTTAGAGGAATACGAAGATTTTTTAAAAAATTAGGGCCGGGAGTGATTACCGGAGCGGCAGATGATGATCCGTCCGGAATTGCTACGTATACTCAAACCGGTGCTCAATTTGGTTACGGGCAACTTTGGACTACGATTTTTATTTTACCGCTAATGGTTTCCATCCAGGAGGCTTGCGCTAGGATTGGCGCGGTTACCGGTAAGGGGATTGCGAAAGTGATTAAAGAAAATTACAGTAAAAAACTTTTATATTTTACGGTTTTTTTGGTGGTGGTTGCAAATACAATAAATATTGGGGCGGATATTGGAGCTATGGCGGAGGCGGCAAATTTGGTTTTACCGATTGGGTTCCCGTTGCTGGCTATAATGTTTACGGCAATAGTCTTAATTTTGGAAATTTTTGTTTCATATAAAAATTACGCGAAAATTTTGAAGTGGCTGGCACTTTCGCTTTTGGCATATCCGCTAACGTTGATTTTAATAAGCCATCCTTGGGGAGAAATTATACGAGCGACTTTCGTTCCGCATTTTGAATTTTCATTTTCATTTTTCTTTATAATCACCGGAGTATTAGGGACGACGATTTCTCCTTATATGTTTTTTTGGGAGGCCAGTGAAGAAGTGGAGGAGGAAAAAGAAAAAAGACTGACTCATCGTAATGCTCCGCCGACTTTGACCGGAAAGTTTATGAAGAATATGCGGACTGATAATTTTGTCGGGATGATTTTTACGCAACTTGCCACCTGGGCGATTATTGTGGTTGCCGGGACAGTTTTATTTTCTGCGGGAATAAACAATATAGAAACTGCCGCGGATGCGGCCAAGGCTCTGGAGCCTTTGGTGCAAACTTTTCCTAATGCCGGTTATTTAGCTAAGCTTATTTTCGCGACAGGAATTATCGGTCTTGGTCTTTTGGCGGTTCCAGTTTTGTCCGGCTCGGCATCCTACGCGCTTTCTGAGGCGTTAAACTGGAAAGAGGGTTTAAATTTAAAACTAAAAAGAGCTCATGGGTTTTATGGAATAATTACAATTGCGACGCTTGTGGGATTGGCGATTAATTTTATTGGGATAGATCCGATTAAAGCTTTGGTATTTACCGCGGTGTTTAACGGGCTTGTGGCGGTTCCGCTTATATTTATTATCGCGCGAGTTGCGAATAATAAAAAAATTATGGGTGAATGGAAAAGCTCATTGTTATCGAACGTGTTTGTTTGGCTGACTTTTGTGATTATGTTGGCTTCGTCTGTGGCTATGTTCTATTCGTTATTTAATAAATAAAATGGAAAAGTCTTTTGGAGGGAAAAATTTAATAGAAGCGGACGCGCGCGAGTTGCGAATGTCGGAAATCGAAGAAAAATTATATGACGTTTTAGTGCAAAAAAAACGTAATTCCGGCGGGGAGGATAGGATAAACCCACGAGATTTTTCATATTATTCAAAAGATATAGTTGACCGGGATTTAGAATACGTCGGGAAAATGGAGGCTATTTTTAGGGCGGAAGAAGAACGAAATCCGGAATTAGCCAAGGGCAGAAGGCGCGGAGAACTTTTTGAAGAAATAATATTTGAGGGAATTGACGAGGGAGATTGGATGGGAGGTGACGCGGAGATACAAAAGTCTTCTCGGTATGATGACATTGCCAATAAGATTGATGGGATAATAACCTTTACCGAGGAGATTTCAGATTCGCACATGGTTTTTGGTGTGGATGTAACCCAAAGCGCAGATAGTGTCGCGGATAAATTTTCAAAGATTAAGAAATCGATTCAGCTGGAAACACTTTCGGAAGTAAAATATTTTAAAAGCGAGACATACGAGGGGAAATTATCAAAAGTTCCGAGGGTGATTGTCGGAGTGGACGGTGAGGGAATGAAGAAGGCCGCAGAGGTTGTTTATAATTTTATTTCGCGGAAAGATTATTTGCGCGCGCAGAAAGTTAAAGATCCCGGCGCAAAGCAGAGATTTGCGGAGGCGCAAGATGCTTTTGCAAAATCACTTTTCCAGATGGTGATATTGTTGGAGATGTCTATTCAGCTTCATGCATTTGCCGATTACTGTAGAAAAACGAATCGAGGCAAGGAGGTGGGGATTTACGATAAAGCGGCTAGAAAAATAGATACAATTTTTAACGAAAAAAAATCAGCGGTGGATAGGAACGGCGAATCGTTGGTTGATGTGGGGGCTTTATATGAATATGTAAAAGAGGACAAAGTTTTTCAGATGATTAAGCAGGAGGTTGCGAGGTTCGGTGTTGACGGTAGGTAGGTTTTGTCGATATTGTTGTATGACCGTTATACAAAATAGATTTACGGAAAGATTTGAGGATTTGCCACAATCGGCAAAAGTTTATGATATAATAGAATTAAGGTTTAGACGAAAAATGAAGGGAACTAAGAGTAAGCAAAAAGTGGCATTTTTCGATATTGACGGAACAATCTTTCGTTCCAGTCTTTTGATTGAGCTTACCGAAAGTTTAATTCAAGAGGGAATTTTTCCGCAAGGCGCGAAGGATATTTATGCCGGAGCGTTTAGGCGCTGGCTGGATAGAAAGGATACTTACGATAAATATATTTGGGCGGTTATCCGCGCGTATAATAAATATATTGCCGGAGTGAAATATTCGGAATTTGAGAAGGTGGCGGAGAAGGTGGTTTCGTTTCATAAAAATCGGGTTTATCGATACACGCGAGACTTGATTAAAGAGTTAAAAAAGAAAAAATATTATTTGGTGGCGATTTCAAATTCGCCAAAAGAGATTGTTGAGGTTTTTGCGCATAGTTTAGGATTTAACAAGGTTTATGGAAGAATTTATAAAATCACCGACGAAGGTCGATTTGAGAATAAAGTTTTGTTTTTGGATTTGGTTAATGACAAATCAAAAGTAGTGGAGTTGGCGGTAAAAACGGAAGGGTTAAGCTTGAAGAGCTCGGTCGGCGTGGGGGATTCGGAAAGCGATATTCCGCTTCTTAGAATGGTGGATCGACCAATTTGTTTTAACCCAAACAGTAAGCTATATACTCACGCTAAACGTAAGGGTTGGGAGGTGGTAGTTGAAAGGAAGGACGTGGTATATCATCTATAGTTTTGATATAATTTGTAGACATTTGAATGAAAAGATTTGACGAAAAATATCTAGAGAGAAGCAAAGAGTCTTGGGACAAAATTTCACCCGAAGAGTTTTTGGGATTTTTAATGCCAAAAGCGGAACAGATTTTATCCAAAGATTCTTTAAGAGAGGTTCTCCAATCCGGCAGAAAATTAAACATTAAACTGGGAATAGATCCAACCGGAAAAGATATTCATTTAGGACATTTGGTTCCGGTTATGGTTTTGCGGCAGTTTTTACGTGCCGGGCATAGAATTCATTTAATAATCGGAGATTTCACCGCCAAAGTTGGAGATCCTTCCGGAAGGACAACTTCCAGAAAGTCTTTAACTGACGCCGACATTAAAGATAACTATAAAACTTATATTGCTCAGGTTGATAGATATATTAAAACCGGCAAGCTGAAGATTCATCATAATGCAGATTGGCTGGAGAAAGTTAAGTTAAGTGATTTTTTTGGAATTTTGGAAAGAATTAATTTGTCAGATGCTATACAAAGGGATGATTTTAGGACCAGAATGAAAAATGGTCAGGGTGTAAGTTTATCCGAAGTCTGCTACGGAATACTTATGGCAATCGATTCGGTGGAATTAAAAACTGATATCGAAGTTGGTGGAGTTGATCAGCTTTTAAATTTTCAACAAGCCAGGCAAATTATGCCGTTTTATGGCCTTAAAGAAGAGGTTGCTTTTACTGTGCCAATTCTTGAAGGGACTTCCGGGGATGGCAGGAAAATGAGCAAGAGTTTTGAGAATTACATTGCGGTGACGGCAAGTCCGGAGGAAAAATTTGGGAAGATAATGAGCATTCCGGATAAATTAATTTTGATATATTTTAAAAGCTTTGCGGATGTGCACGAAAGCGAAATAGAAGAACTAAAAGAATTTATCGCGCGTGAGCCGATGGAGGCGAAGAAACAACTGGCAACATTTATCTCTTCTTTGGAATTTGGTGATTTAAAGAAGGGGCTGGAAGAGAGGGATAAATTTGAAAGAAAATTTTCTAAAGAGATAATTTCAGACGAAGATTGCTTTGCGATAAAAATAGAAGCCGGCGTGTCTGTCTTGGAACTACTTTTCGAGACCGGACAATTCGAGAGCAAGGGAGAGATTCGAAGATTATTTGGCGAAAAATCGGTTCGAAATTTGGCGGATGACGATATATTAGGCTTAGATTATTCGCCTGCAGTAGGCGAGAAAATTCGGGTCGGCAAACGAAAATTTTTTATTTTCAAGTAAAAATACCGCCTATGGAAGGCGGTATTTTTGCATTTTTCTGTTAAGCAGAGATTGGTCGTGTTGGCCAAAGAAAATGTTGGTCATGTCGGTGTCACAGACAAAAATGTCTCCTCCGGAATGACTTTTGCGGAGTGGCTGAACGTCATATTTTATTCCGCTTATGGTTATGATGCATTGCGCCGTGTTTTGGGAATCTGTGGATTTCGGCGGGTTGGCCGGCGCAGAAAAATATGCCAGACCTGTAACTAGCACGATATTTGCGACGGCGATTGAAATTAATATCCTTATAGTTTTCATTCTAAAAATGAGAAGTCTTCAAAAATTATATTGTGTGGGTGGATTTTTTTTGACTCAAACTCGGATACGAGAGAAGTCATCATTCCCTTGGGGCCACAGAGAAATATTTTTTTACCTTGAAGACCATCGCTCATTTCTTCTATTTTATTTCCATTAATATGCCCGTTTTTGTCGGATTCATAAAAAATGACTTTCATCCCGCCAAGGTGAGAGGCGAGTGAATTTATTTCTTCTTTATAGGTAAAATCATTTGTGTTTTTGGCGCAATAGAAAAAGGTGATGTTTTTTACGGAGTTTTGTCGGCTGTAATATCGGAGAAGGCTTAAAAATGGAGTGACTCCTATGCCTCCGGCAATCCAGATCTCCGGCTTCCCGGATTCTAAAGATTTAGTCCCGAACTCTCCATGTGGTCCATAGAGCGTTACGTTATCATTTTCGTTGAGATTAATAAGTGATTTTGTGAAATTGCCAAATTTTTTAATTGATATGCGGATTGTTGGTTCTCCTGGCGCGGAGGATATTGAAAAGGGGTGAAGTTCCGGAGCAACTTCATTTGATGTAAATTTTATGAATACATATTGTCCGGCAATAAATTGCATCGGTGCTCCGACCGGTTTTAGGTTGATTTCAACTATTTCTCCGAGGGTATTAATTTTTTCAAGCTTATATTTATGTTGTCCGGAGAATCTTCCATATAAAAATCTTTTATACAAATAAGAACAGATTGCGATGGAAACTAGGGTTAGAATAAATATTTCGAGCGGTAGATAATTTTCCATATCACTTCCAATAGTCAATATGTGATAGGCGGCGATGACTAGCGGAACCCCCATAAACGTGTGAGTTTTTTTCCAGGTATTGTATGGTAGGCGGACATAAACCGTGAGGAAAATTAAAGCGGTATATGCATATAGCGCAAAAATCCCAAGATTATAGGACAAGACTTCTCCGGGGAGAAAATGCAACATTAATCCGCTAAGAAGGGAAGAGGAATCAAAGCTTAGGAAAAACGGATGATACAGGATTAAGACAAATCCGATTCCTCCGATTAGCCGGTGCGCTACATAGGAGCGGTCCAGCCCGCCGAAAATTTTTTCAATAAATTTAGCGCGAGTCGAGAGTAGATATTCTATCGAGAGGAGTATCGTGCCAAGAATTCCGGTTAATTGTCCAAGGTATTTCCAGGGGTCGTCGGCTAGAGAGAAACCTGCCGGCTTGGAAAGTATCCATAGTGAAATTCCGATAAGAAGTATGGCGAATATTATTGTCCAGCCAATTTGTGGCTTTTTTTTATTTATTAAATTGTCAGTCGTCACTTTCATAATTTTCGTGTTCGTTATCGTCGTTCTTAGATTTTATTGGATTACTATTATTTTGATTGTTTTTGTTTATTTGTCCAGTAGAAGCGACGAGGACGCCGACTTTATTGAGTGGATTTAAGTAGCTTATTGGGTGTGGAAAAATCGGAGTTATGTCGATTCCTCCGGTTGCTCCGTGGTCGTTGCATCCGGTCCAAGAGGCAACGTTGGTTACGTCATAAACCGTGCCATTGTGGGCTATATAACAGCTATCGGCTGTGTCGTGCGTGGCAAGCTCCGCAAGGGTGAACTCCGGCTCGTTTTGGGAACTGGTTTGTGTTGACTTTTGTGAGAGTTGATTGATGTTCTCCGATTTTTCGTTTAAATTTGTTTTTTCGGAAAAATTTGAAATCGTTTGGTTTTCGTCGGCAGTTGTAGTTTTTGCCTTAGCGGTTTGGTAGTCGGCAGATATTTTAGTTACTGCCATTCCGGTGGTTGAAACTGTGACAACTGCTATGGCTCCATATAAAAATTTAAGTATTGTGTTTTGCATATAATATTTGACGAGCGAGAAGCTTGGAAATTTCATTAAAACGGCAGCGAGCGAGTTTTTTGTTGCATGGGTTTAGGTAGAATTCAGCGAGTGGCTTGACTAAAATGAAATAATATAGTAATATGCGCATAGCATCCGAAGTGCCTCGGGCACTCGGAAATTTACAAGAGGAGAAGAGAATGAAGAAGTCCATCGTTTTGATCGCTCTGGCTCTGCTCGCCGTGAGCGGGACCGGCTATGCAACTGACCGTGTCGGCGCTCCGCAGATGGAGCCCGCGACGGTTACCGTCGCTCCGAGCATCGAGGCGATCATCGCCGCCGGCATCGACAACACCATCAACCAGGAGATCAAGATTCTCGAGTCGACCGTACCGCCGATGCTCACCGAAGAGATCGCTGGGAAGTGGGGGCTGGTCACCGTGATCAGTCTCGCCGGCGTTCCCAAGAATCTGTTTCTCCGCCCCACTGCTCCGTGTCGCATCGTCGATACGCGAGTGGACGGCGGTCCGTTCGTGAACGGGGAGACGCGCAAGTACCTGCTTCCGGGTGGAATCAGGTGCGGCGGATCGATTCCGCAGTCGGTGACCTATCCGACGGCGGAGGGAGTCGTGGTCATGCTCGATGTCCGTATGGAAGCGGACAACTACCCGTGGAGTTGGGGCGATAACGGCCCCACTCTCGATTTCATCGGGACGGCGTACAGTCCGGATTGGTATCCGATGAATGGAGAGCGGGCGTTCCTTTTCGCCTTGAACGAAGGAGCGTTTCCCGAAACGGCAGTTGGGAAGATCCGTGGGTTCGTCGCTCTGAAGCGACTTCCCGGTGGATTCACCGGGCTCTGGGGCCTTGAGGCTCAGGTGAAGTCGCAGTGGCCACGAGCAGATTTTCGAGCGCACGTCACGATCGACATCGTCGGCTACGCCACCCCGACTTTCCGTCAGTAACTTCTTTTATCTCTGCTCCGTTTCGCCCCCGCTAATACCGGGGGCTCTTTTTTTGTGTTACGAAATTACCAATGTGTACGAATAATAATGTGTTCAATGCGCCATATATTTTATAATTACTTGGAAGAATGTATAATTTTGATATGCAAAAAGCAAAACAAACATTCAGTGATTTCAAGGCATTCGCAATGAAGGGGAATGTTGTTGACTTGGCGGTTGGTGTCATCATCGGTTCGGCTTTTGGAAAAATTGTCAGTTCTTTGGTCGCGGATATTATCATGCCGCCACTCGGACTTCTGATGGGCGGAGTTGATTTTGCGAATAAAGAATTTGTTCTTCGAGCTGCGAGTGGGAATATGCCGGCGATTGCTTTACGGTATGGAATGTTTATAAACTCAGTCATCGATTTTATAATAATTGCTTTTGCGATTTTCATGGTGATTAAACAATTGAGCAAATTAAAGAAGGAGGAAATCCCGCCGGAGCCAAACACGAAGGAGTGTCCATTTTGTTTTACGCATATTTCAATTAAAGCTACCAAGTGCCCGAATTGCACCTCGAGTCTTTAATTTTTTGTTAAATTAGTTATGAACAACCTCGTAATACGCGGGGTTTGTATTTTGTATAATGAGCGTATGAATGCAAAAACAATAATTATCGTTTTGCTGGTCGTAGCACTAATAGTCTTGGCTATAATCTTCTGGCCAACTCCTAGTTCTGCTCCTGTTGATGGTTTGAGTTGGACTGGTTAAATTTTCGGATTGTATTAAAAATAGTTTACTGTGGTTTAACGGAAAATTAATTTTGTATTATAATTTATATTAATGATTAAGAAGGTACTAAAGTTTCTTGATAAAGGAGAGGACAGAATTCGGCACGCTTTAAGCAAGCATCCGATTCTTTACGCAATAATTGGAGGTTTTTCGGTTGTTATTTTTTGGCGGGGAGTTTGGGATATGATGGATATGCTTTATATTCAATACGGATTTTGGTTCTTACATCCGGTTGCTTCAATGATAATCAGCGTTATTGTAATGTTGGCTACGGGCACATTTATTTCATTCTTTATCGGAGAGCAAATTATTGTTTCCGGACTTAAAGAAGAGAAGCGCATAGATCAGAAAACCGAGCAGGATATAGAATTAGAGGATTATAAAATAAAGCATATGGTGGAAGAAATAGGGGAGATACGTAAAGATATCGCGAAAATTAAAGCGGCAGTTATGGCGAAGGAAGGGAAGAAGAAAGAAGTTGCAAAGCCGGCAGTGGTCCTCGATAAAAAAGTAATACCAGCACCAAAGAATTTAGCGTAATCTCCCTTCGCCGAATAAACGAAATAAGCCCTGTTTTTGGGCTTATTTTTATGGGGAATATGGGTTCATACATCTCTGGATGCCCTTGCAGAATCACAAAGCCTGACTTCTTTGCGACATATTGGAAGTATCCACCTTGGACGTTCTTCTTTGATTGTTTTTACATAGAAATAATCATATCTGAATGATACCTAGAAACCGCATATGGGCTTGCACATCAGCTCGTGGTATTGACAAAAAGCTTAGTAAATGATAGAATATGTCTACAATTTAGTGTGCCTAAAAAGTGCATAAATAAAAAGATGAATAAAATAATTAATAACAATTTAAAAGCAATCGCTATCATTTTCATAATCGTGGGTATTTTTAGTAGCATATTTGGATCTATTAACTCGGCAAATGCACAAACTTCTTGTGATTTTGCCGGAGCTCTTACCGGAAGTATAACTTCTTATTCCGGAGCTCAGTCTCATGCTACTATTACGAATCATTCGGCTTGTGCCAAGACAGTTACTCTTGCTACGTATGAAGTATTCATCGAGCCGGGGAATCCCGGCTGGTTGGATACTCAGATTTTACATGATTATGAGACTTTAACTTTGCCTCCAGGACATACTCGACAGCTTATAGCTGACAACGCTAGCTGTAGAACTCAAGTAGATTTATACGAGGGGCAGGTTCAGCCTCATCTAAGTGACGCGGCTGGCGGATTCCCGGGTCAGAATTTATTGGATTATAAATTTACTTCCAATCCGCTTTGTGGCGTTACTCCACAATTAACCTGTAGTCCGGCGAATCAAACGGTAGATATAAATAGTTCCGCGAACTTTTCCGCAACCGGCGGAACCGGAACTTACAGTTGGTCCGCAACCGGCGGAAGTCCAACATCCGGATCATCTCAGAATTTTTCAACCAGTTATTCTGTTTCCGGAAATAAAATCGTGACGGTTTCTAGTGGAAATCAGACTAAAACTTGTAATGTTTTAGTTAATGAGCCACCGGTTCCAACCTTGTCATGTAATCCTGCAAATCAGTCAGTATTGATTGGCGGAACCGCGAACTTTTCCGCAACCGGCGGAACCGGAACTTACAGTTGGTCTTCAGGTGATGGATCTCCTTCAATCGGGAATGGTTCAAACTTTAGCACAATATATAATTCTATCGGAACCAGAACAGTTGTTGTTTCAAGCGGATCCCAAACAGCGAATTGTAGTGTGGTTGTTAATGAGCTTCCAACTCAAACTTTATCTTGCAATCCTCAGAATCAGTCTGTATTTATAAACAGTTCCGCGAACTTTTCCGCAACCGGCGGAACCGGAACTTATAGTTGGTCTGCAACCGGCGGAAGTCCGACCTCGGGATCTTCTCAGAATTTTTCAACCAGTTATTCTGTTTCCGGAAATAAAATCGTGACGGTTTCTAGTGGAAATCAGACTAAAACTTGTAATGTTTTAGTTAATGAGCCACCGGTTCCAACCTTGTCATGTAATCCTGCAAATCAGTCAGTATTGATTGGCGGAACCGCGAACTTTTCCGCAACCGGCGGAACCGGAACTTACAGTTGGTCTTCCAGTGACGGATCTCCATCGACCGGTAGTAGTTCAAGTTTTTCGACTTCGTATGCTTCTATCGGCGCCAGAATTGTAACTGTTACCAGCGGAAATCAAACCGCTACTTGCAGTGTTATTGTAAACACTCAGCCTTCGCAAACTTTATCTTGTAATCCTCAAAGTCAAAGCGGAAACACCGGTTCATATATGAACTTTTCCGCAACTGGCGGAACCGGAACTTATAACTGGTATGCCAGTGAAGGATCTCCGTCTTATGGAAACGGTTCAAGTTTTTCAACTCAATATTCAAATTCCGGATTTAGGACGGTAGTAGTTTCAAGTGGTGATCAAACCGCTACTTGTAGTGTGACTATTAACCAAATTCAGAATAATTTAACTTGTGGGCCACAGAATCAAACTGTTAATGTTAATGATTCCGTAAATTTCTATGCCAGTGGCGGAAATGGGAATTATAGTTGGAGCGCATATGATGCTCAAACAACTTACGGAAACGGTCAGAATTTTTCCACCAGATTTAATTCGGCCGGATCCAGAAATGTTACCGTTACCAGCAACGGTCAGACCGCAACTTGTTATGTGAGTGTGAATGCGATATCCGGAAATAATACTTATTTTCAGATAACTAAAAACGTTTTGAATAAGACTCTTAATCAAAATGTTTACGTTAACTCAATTGAAGCGCAGAGTGCCGATTTGTTGGAATTTGAGATAAGAATTCGAAACAGCGGGAATACAAGCGCTGAAGTGACCTTGAAAGACTTGTTGCCATCCGACTTGAATTATGTTTACGGTAGCGCAACTAATAACGGTTATTACTTAAGCGATAGTGTAATTAATTTTGGAACTTCTCTAGGTAATCTTTATCCGGGTGAAGAAAAAGTAATTCATTTAAGGGCAACTGTTGGACTTAACTCTCCTGCGGTTACGATAACCAATCAGGCGGTTGCTACGATGAATTCTAATAATCAGAATGCTTTTGCGACTATTCAGCTTAGGAATCGTGGACAGGTTTTGGGTGCGGCAGATATCGTTACCGGTCCGGAGGATATAATGCCTTGGGTGCTCAGCTTAGGATTTATGGCTTCAGCTATAATGTATTTTTACTTTTTCTATAGCCGACCGGAAAAACGTAAAGTTTCTTTTGCCACGATCAGTGTTGCTCAAAAGTCCGAACCGATTGAGCCGAAAGAGGAAGAGCGCGGAGTTTTCCGAGCAGTAAGACCAAAGACCGAAATCGATTCTTTATTATCTGCAATTAAGAAAGCCGAGTCTGCTCCTGACGTATAAGTTTTGACGCGTCATGGTTCCGTCTTCTTTGTTGGCTTACGGATTCGGCGATTCGCCAGACGGCGAGACTGTGGGGCGATGCTGGCTTGCTCATAAAAATTAAGTTAAAATAAAAACGTCATGCTTAAAACACTAAGGAATATATTCATTCCAACCGAGGAAAATGGATTTGTACCGAGCGTACTATCTTTGCAAGTTTTTCTCCCGTTAGTTGTTATAGCTATGGCGTTTTTAATTTCGCCGACAGTCTATAGATATAGACAGGTAGCATTGCTTGCCGGGTCTAAAGGATACTCTGCCGGAGAAATAATCGCGCTTGCAAATCTTGATCGGAAGAATGCCGGCCTTAGTGAATTAAAAATTAATTCAACACTTAACAATGCGGCTGAGCAAAAGGTTCAGGACATGTTGAATAATAATTATTTTGCGCATGTATCTCCGGAGAATAAAACTCCTTGGGATTTTATAAAAAGCGCCGGATATAAATATCTCGCTGCCGGAGAAAATTTGGCGGTAGATTTTGTGACCGCCGAGGATGTAAATAAAGGATTGATGAATTCTCCTACTCACCGAGCAAATATTTTAAATAAGCTTTATTCGGAAATCGGCGTAGCGGTTGGCTATGGAATATTGGACGGTCGCGACACTATCTTGGTGGCTCAATATTTTGGTTCGCCTCGCGTCGAAGCGGGCAAGCCATATAATACAACTCAGCCGGTTAAGACTGCAACTCCACCAAAACCTGTGCCGGTGATTAAAACTACTCCTCCTGTTTCAAATATAAACCCCGGTATTTCGGAAAAGATCGCCGTAAACCCAGAAGTTCTAGGTGAGAGTCAAGTAAAACAAGATATCATCCCTAAAATCGACGATGAAATTTTGAAAACAATCGCAATCTTCGTGAATAAAGAAATACTTATGCGATTATTTTCGGCATTCGCAATATTAGCGACAGTGATAGGCGTGTTCTTTATAGCAATTAGGGGAGTTAAAATGGGGACATCAACAATTTTCAGAGCTTTAATCTTGGTATTGGCTTTTGGATATGTTTTATTTAACGGAGCCGGAGTTACCGCGTTCGCGAGAGTTACTCCAATTTCTTTCTCTACCGTTTCAATTGAGCAGGGAAAATAAAAATGAAAGCCCACCTGAGACAGTTAAATATCTTTTTAATCTTATTTTTTGGAATGAGTTTATTTTTTTATTTGCTTCTTAACGGCGGAGCATTTTTTATAAATTTGCGCTACGCGCTTTTTTTAAGCTCTCCTTTCGCCAGCAGTGATTTGAAAGGCGGTGATATCTTGACATTTTCCGGCGATCCTAATGAAATTAAGCAGTTACAGAGCGGAGAATATGAGTTATATTTGCCGAAGATAGATACTCGCACTCCGATTATTGTTCCCGCGGACGGTTCAACGAAGGCGATCCTTGCCGGAATGGAAGGTGGGGTTAGCATCTATCCGGATTCTGCGCCGATTAGCGAGAAAGTAGGACGTTCGGTTATTTTGGGACACAGCTCGCGCGCGAGTTGGTATCGGGGAAATTATGCGACGGTCTTTG
The DNA here is from genome assembly GCA_023244935.1 of Candidatus Liptonbacteria bacterium. Classification (GTDB taxonomy): domain Bacteria; phylum Patescibacteriota; class Minisyncoccia; order UBA6257; family 2-01-FULL-56-20; genus JAHFLJ01. The sequence goes on along the minus strand of JAHFLJ010000007.1, from coordinate 3,353 downwards.
CTCTTTTACCGCAGATGAAAGTAGGCGATAAGTTTTTTGTGTTAAGTAAGAATCAAAAACTAACTTACGAGGTTTTTGCGGTGAGTTATATGACTCCGGATGCAACCAATGCGGAACTCTCCAAGCCGACTAATTTTGCGGAAGTTGATTTGATTACTTGTTATCCTATAGGCCATGCATCTAAGCGTAATTTAGTACAGGCGAAGCTAACAGACACGGAGGCGCTATAAACCGATATGCGAGTGGGCGCGACTAATAACTTATCATCAATGATTGATGATTATACAAAAACTCTGCAGAATGCGGAGTTTTTTGGTATACTTTAGGGATGAGTGAAATTGAGGCAATTAAGAAATACGTACGGGTGGCGAATTATATCTCCGCGGCACAGATATATTTGCAGGATAATTTTTTATTAAATAAGCGATTAACCTTTGCGGATATTAAGCCACGGTTATTGGGTCACTGGGGGACTTGTCCGGGAATAAATTTTTTATATGCGAATTTAAATTATCTGGTTAAAAAGCATGACTTTGAATCTCTTTTTATATTAGGCCCAGGTCATGGATTTCCGGCGCTACAGGCAAATCTATTTATAGAGGGGACTCTGGGTAAGTATTACCCGCAGGCCACGCAAAATGAAGCGGGGTTGGGGTATATTTGTAAAAATTTTAGTTGGCCATATGGGTTTCCGAGTCATAGTAATCCGGGCGCACCTGGAGTAATTTTGGAAGGTGGGGAATTGGGTTATTCGCTTTCAACTGCTTACGGATCGGTTTTGGATAATCCGGATTTAATAACTTTTTGTTTGATTGGTGACGGTGAAGCGGAAACCGGACCACTCGCGACTTCATGGCATTTAAATAAGTTGATTAATCCTGCAAAAGATGGCGCGGTTTTGCCGGTTTTACATTTGAATGGATATAAAATTTCCGGACCGACATTCTTCGGAAGGATGAATAAAAAAGATTTGAAAGATCTTTTTTCCGGCTACGGATATGAGCCGATGTTTATTTCCGGGAACAATATTTATGAAAAAGCGGAAGCGGTTTTGGACGAGGCGTATAAAAAAATTAGAAAGATTCAGGACTTTGCGCGGAGCGGAATATTAAAAGTTCCGGCAAGATTTCCGATGATAATTTTAGAAACTCCAAAGGGTTGGACCGGTATTAAAAAGTTACACGGGCAAAAAATTGAAGGGAACTATTTGTCACATCAAGTAACTGCGCCACTTGCCAAGTCAGAGAAAGTTGAGTTGAACGCGCTCCACTTATGGTTAGAATCGTATGATTTTAATTCTCTTTTTGATGGTGATTTGGGATTTGTCGAAGATATAAAGTCTATTTTGCCAAATCCCGGGAAGAGGATTGGCGAGAGTAGGCATGCCTTTGGAGGAAATTTGGTTAAAAGGTTGATTCTGCCATCTGCGGAAGAATTTTCGGAAGATGCCAGTATTCCCGGAACAATCGGTTCAAGTTCAATGCGTCGCGTTGGCGCTTATCTTAATAAAGTTTTTGAGTTAAATGCCGATAGCCAAAATTTTAGGTTAATGTCGCCGGATGAAACTTATTCGAACAAGCTTGATGAAGTTTTTAAAACAACCAAGAGGGTTTTCGGATTGCCAATCGAGAAGTGGGATAAAGATTTAGCAACGGACGGACGAGTGATGGAGTGCTTATCCGAACATAATTTGCAGGGACTTTTGCAGGGATATGTTTTAACCGGAAGGCATGCGGTTTTTGCGTCATACGAAGCATTTATTCAAATTGTTTCCAGTATGGTTGATCAATATGCGAAGTTTTTAAGTGTAGCGCGCGAAATTCACTGGCGCGGAGAGATTCCATCCTTGAATTATATTTTGACTTCTTCAGGGTGGAGGCAAGAGCATAATGGGTTTTCTCATCAAAATCCAGGATTTATTGACGGAATTTTAAAGCGACAAGGCGCTTTTGCTAATGCATATTTTCCTGCGGACGGAAACAGCTCTTTGGCAGTTATTAAAAAAATGCTGGAGTCGCGTTCGGAAATAAATTTGTTGGTGGCCGGGAAGACGCAAGAGCCAAGATGGCTTACTCCGGAGTTGGCGGAGAAAGAATTGGAGGCCGGCGCAATGATTTGGGATTTTGCCAGCGATGAAAATCCGGATTTTGTTTTGGTCGGCATTGGTGATTACTTGACCAAAGAAGCGCTTGCGGCGATCGACTTGATTAAGTGGGAACTACCGGACATTCGGCTGAGATTTGTAAATATCATTCATCTTTCGGCGAAAGGATTTATTAAAGATATCAATTCCAAGGATAAATTTTACGATTTATTCACCAAAGATAAGCCGGTTATATTTAATTTCCATGGGTATCCGCAGACATTAAAGCAAATGTTATTTGACGTCAGGGATAGTGGCTCCAGATTTTCGGTTCATGGATATATTGAAAATGGCTCTACGACGACGCCTTTTGATATGCAGGTTAGAAACAAAACCAGCAGGTATCATTTGGCTAAGGAGGTTTTTGCTTTGGCGGAAAAATCAGGTAAGATTAGTTCAGAGAAAGCTCAAGAGTTAGATAAAAATATCGCTATAAAGCTGGAGGAGCATTGGGAGTATATAAAGAAAAACGGCGTGGATCTGCCGGAAATAGAAAATTGGCAATGGAAAAGAAATATTTAGCGGTAAATAACGGAAGCTCGTCTAAAAAATACGCTCTTTATTCCGAGAAGAGCGAGATTTGTCGGTTGAATTTGGAAAAGATTGATGGAAAGTTTTTATTTTCATGGGGTGGGGTAATTGGAGTTGGCAGGAACGAGATAACCGAGGAGGATTATCGGGATGGAGTTAAATTTATTTTAAACTTCTTTTTATTCAAGAAATTTATAAAAGATACGAGTGAAATTGCTACAATTGGGTTGAGAGTGGTGGCTCCAGGAGAATTTTTCACCAGGAATACATTGATCGACTCGGACTACGAGTTAAAACTTAAAGATGTCGCCGAGAGAGCTCCGCTTCATGTTGGTCCGATTATTGCCGAAATCCAATCATTAAAGTTGCATCTTGAGCGTGTCCCGATATATGCAGTTTCGGATAGCGCTTTTCACGTAGCACTTAGTGAAGTCGCGCGAGAATATAGTCTTCCGCGAAACGTTTCAAATACTTTTGGATTACGAAAATTCGGATATCATGGGATTTCTTTGATGTCGGCGGTAGAAAAGTTGGAGACAGCCGGTAGCTTGAAAGAAAAGACGATTATTTGTCATTTAGGTAGCGGTTCAAGTATTACCGCCTTAAAAGCCGGAAAGTCTTTTGACACTTCAATGGGGTTTACTCCGCTCGAGGGATTGCCGATGGGAACACGAATCGG